>JAWSVD010000097.1:0-71747 GCA_033852095.1 Granulosicoccaceae bacterium
AAAAAGGAACCGACGATGCTCATGCCGTAGTTCGGCACAACGGTCATCACGATCAGATCCGCCCCTTGGGCACTGGCCAAGAGGTGAGCGGTTTTCAGGACATCGGCGTCGTGGTCTGATTCGCTGACATCCACCGCGACCAGTATGGATTTGCTCATGCGTTGACTCCTTCTGTGGCTTCGTCTTCTCGCTTTTGACGGCTCAGCTGTATCTTGGCGATCAGTGCCAGCAGCAGCAGTGCCGGTAAGAACACCAGCTCTTTGGGCATTTGATCGGCCTTGGCTTGTACTGACGTTATCTCAACGGGTGAATCGCCGTAGAAGTCAAATTTGCTGCCGATTGAATCGTAGATGACCGTGCCCTGGAAAGGCTCGTCGAGATTCACGGCGTCGCCGTCCTCAACCATGATCAAACCGAGTGCTTCCAGTCGCGCCGCGCCGTCCGCTTCCTCGCCCATGGACAGAACCAGTGTTTTACGGCTGATATCATCCACGTCGTTGTAGTCCGGTCCGGAGACCACGATGCGCAGTTCCTCACCGGGTTCAAGGGCATTGGCAGCGGCGACAATAGACGACGGGGCGACGTCGTCGTAAGGCGCTTGGATGCGGTCCATGATGAAGTCAGGGCGGAACAGCATGAAGGCAATCGCCACCAGAGCGACGCTCTCCCAGAGGCGGCTGCGGGCCATGAAATGCCCCATGGTGCCAGCGGTGAAGACCAGGATAGCGATGGTGGAGATGACAAAGACCAAGATGCCTTGGGCGAAGGTGACGTCAATCAACAGCAAATCTGTGTTGAAGATGAAGACAAAGGGCAACGCCACTGTGCGCAGGCTGTAGAAAAACGCGATGAAGCCCGTTTTTATTGCGTCTCCGCCCGACACGGCGGCCGCGGCAAAACTGGCCAGGCCCACCGGCGGCGTGACGTCCGCCATGATGCCAAAATAAAAGACAAACAAGTGCACCGCGATCAACGGCACCACCAGACCCGATTGGGCACCGAGCTCGACCACAACGCCGGCCATCAACGACGACACCACGATGTAGTTTGCGGTGGTCGGCAGTCCCATGCCGAGGATCAAGGACAGGAGACCGACCAGTGCCAGCATCAGCACCAGATTTCCGCCGGAGAGGAATTCGACCAAGTTGGCCATGACCTGACCGATGCCGGTGAGCGTGACTGTGCCGACGATGATGCCAGCCGTCGCCGTGGCCAGACCGATGCCGATCATGTTGCGGGAGCCGTCAATCAGGCCCGATTTGAGCTCAGAGATACCGAGCGAGCAAGCTGCAGCAATTTTGCCTTCGCCCCTAAACATGGCTTTGAGCGGGCGCTGGGTCAGCAGAATGCCAAACAGCAGTGCAGAGGCCCAAAAGGCCGACAAACCCGGTGACTTTTGCTCGATCATCAGAAAGTAAACCAAGACGATGATTGGCAACAGGTAGTAGAGACCGGCCTTGTAGATCTCGGCGACGACGGGCAGCTCCACGTGTTTTTGATTGGGGTCGTCGGCCTCCAGATCAGGCACTGCAGAGGCGATTTTTAGCAACACCACGTAGGCGATGAAAACCATCAGCGCCAACACCCAGGGCGCGTTGTCCGGAGTGAGGGCAACAACGGCTTGCACCGGGTATTTGACGCCATAACAAATTGCCGCAAATCCGGCAAAAAAAGCAGCCATGCCACCGATGGTGCGGTAGATAGAGACAACGCGGTTGCCCAGGGTAGGCATGTTGTTCTTCACCGCTTCCAAGTGAACGATATAGACCAGCGCGATATAAGAAATAATGGCAGGTAGGAAGGCGTGGGTGATCACGTCGACGTAGGATATGCCCACGTACTCCACCATCAAAAAGGCCGCGGCGCCCATGACAGGCGGCATGATCTGCCCGTTGACAGAGGAAGCGACTTCAACCGCGCCTGCCTTTTCAGAGCTAAAACCAACACGCTTCATCAGCGGGATGGTGAATGTCCCCGTGGTGACCACGTTGGCGATAGAAGAGCCGGAGATCAAACCGGTGGCCGCTGAGCCGACGACGGCCGCTTTTGCTGGACCGCCTTTTAAATGGCCGAGCGCACCAAAGGCCATCTTAATGAAATAGTTGCCGGCGCCGGCCTTGTCCAAAAGAGCCCCGAAGAGCACAAACAAAAAGACAAACTTGGTGGACACACCCAGCGCTATGCCGAACACACCTTCAGAGGTGATCCACATGTGGCTCATGGCCTTTTTCATCGAGGCGCCTTTCCAGCGAATAACTTCGGGCACGAATGCGGAATCGCCAAAAAAGACGTAGAAAAGGAAAATGATGGCGATCAAGGCCATGGCAGGGCCGAGGGCGCGACGGGCGGCCTCAAAGAGCAGCACCAAGCCCGCCAGTGCAAACCATTTGTCGACGTCGTCTGCCAGTCCGCCAGAGGCGACAATCTTGTCGTAGACGATGAAACCGTAGAGCGCCAGACAGGCACCGGCAAGACCAAAGACCCAGTCCTGCACGGGGATGCGGTTGCGTGGGCTGGAGCTCAAGGCGGGGTAGGCCATGAATGCCAAAAACATCGCAAATGCCAAGTGTATCTGGCGCGAATTGTTAATCAAGTCGCCCGGTAATACGTAATAGGAAACAGGTGAGGCGAGGATGATTTGAAAAATCGCCCAAATGATGGCCACTGCGGCGAGCAAGGTGCCGACCGGGCCGACGGGATTGCGCGCGCCTGAATCGCTTGAAGCGACCAGTTCTTGCAGTTCTTCTTCGGACAGTGCCGTTCCAGCTGATGGGTTTTCAGCCATGGTGGAGTACTCCTTCAAGGGCAGCCTGAGAGTGGCTACAGGTGATCGTATCTGACCGGTGTGATGCCGGTCTTGTAGATTTGAATTTATTTATAATTATTTGGGTGCTAAGGCAGTGAAACATCGCGGTTAATCGCAAGGCATACCGCTGTCGGGCGATAAAAGGGGGAGATTCAATGCAAGCCATTCTGAATTGCCGCAGTGGATAATTTTGTGCAAAAAAAAGCGCGCGACCAAATGTTGAACAATGTGCTCTTTGTTCTCAGTCGCGCGCTTTCTAAACCCTACAAAGAATTAGAGGGATGTCGAGCCGGTGGATTTACTCAATCCAACCTTTCTCTTTGTAGTATTTTGCAGCGCCGTCATGCAGAGGAGCTGACAGACCCGCAGATGCCATTTCCTCGGGCTTGAGGTTGGCGAAGGCAGGGTGCAGCTTTCTGAAAGCGTCGAAGTTATCAAACACAGCTTTCACCAGTTGATAGACCACTTCTTCGTCGACGTTGGATGAGCTGACAAAAGTCGCGCCCACACCGTAGGTCTGCACGTCGGCGTCGTTGCCGCGGTACATGCCACCGGGGATGGTTGCTTCACGGTAGTAAGCGTTGTCAGCAATCAGCTTCTCAACGGCGGGGCCGTCGACAGTCACCAGCACTGAATCACAGGCTGTTGTGGCTTCTTGGATGTTGCCCGAAGGGTGACCGACGGTGTAGACCATGGCGTCGATCTGGTTGTCACAGAGTGCGGCGGATTGCTCAGAGGCTTTGAGCTCAGTCGCCAGACCCAGGTCAGCAGTGGTCATGCCCTTGGCTTCGAGCAGGACTTCCATGGTGCCGCGCTGGCCAGAACCGGGGTTGCCGATATTGACGCGCTTGCCTTTCAGGTCGTCGAAGTTTTTGATGCCAGAATCAGCACGAGCGACAACAGTGAAGGGTTCAGCGTGAACAGAGAAGACTGCGCGCAGCTCTTCGAATGCTCCCTGCTCTTCAAATTTGGAGGTGCCGTGGTAGGCGTGGTGCTGCCAGTCGGACTGGGCAACACCGAACTCCAACTCGCCTTCGCGAATGGTGTTGATGTTGTAGACGGAGCCGCCAGTGGACTCAACCGAACAACGAATCCCGTGCTCTTTACGGCTCTTGTTGACCAGACGGCAGATGGCTCCGCCGGTGGGGTAGTAAACACCAGTGACGCCGCCCGTACCGATCGTGATGAAGCGTTGGTCAGCTGCTTGTGCAGTGCCGGCGATCAGTGCAGTGATACTCAGTACAGCACCAACTCGAATAAATTTCTTCAGCATGTGGGACTCCCGTCATGTAGCTGATGTTTTACGCAAATGTGCGAGAATTGATTATGCAGCGCCGTTAATATCGTTTTAAGAACCGCATGAATCAAACGCAAGTGAACTCTAGCGAGCGTATTTTTTTTAGTCAATAAGAACATATGTATTATTTTGCTAATTGTGAAGTGTCAGCAAAAAACAAGCATGGCCCATTTGCGTCAGGTCTTTCGTGGTTGCACTTTTCGATAGGCTTCGTAGCGGTGCAAAATATCTTCGTAGGCCGAAATTCGGGCCTCCGCTTGTTGCCCACCTTCTTGCACGATCATGGCCAGTAGCGCCTCCAAAAGGGCCATGGCACCGGCGTGGCACTCAAAGTGGTGGGTGGTGAGCGTGGAGGCCACCAGCAGTTTGGCGGCATTCAATTTCGGCGCAATCATCGGGCTGTCGGTGAGCAAAAATAACGGCACCTCTTTTTCTTCGGCGTACTGGCAGGCACTGATTATTTCTCGGCTGTAAGGTGAGAAGGTCACGGCAAAGAGAATGTCGTCGCTGTTGGCGGCGACAAGTTCGTCCATGGGGCTGCCCGTGTGCGCGGGGATCAGGACCATATTGGGCAGGACCATTCGGGCTACATAATAAAAGTAGTGCGCCAGGCCAAAACATCCGCGGTAGCCAGTGACGTAGATATGTCGCGCGGCAAACATGGCCGTCACCATGTTGCTGAGATATTCTGGGTCTTGTTCGTGCAGGGTGCGGTGCACAATAGACAGGGTATTGCGTGAAGCGTCTCCCAGCCGTTTTCCCGCTTCCCCCTGTTGGCTCATGGCGTCCAGCCAACTGACATCGTCGATGGATTCACTGGTGGTGAGCAGCGCACTGCGGAATGGAGAGCGAAGTTCTTCGTAGCTTTCAAAACCCAATTGCTCGGCCATGCGCACCAGGGTGTTGGTGCTGACCCCCGCTTTTTCTGCGGTGGTTCGAATCGGATCCAGTCCAAAATCCGCGGGGTGATCGACAATGTGTTTGGCGACCAATTGCAGTTTGCTCGGCAGGCGTCCGAATTCCGCCTGAAGTCGGTCAATAATCCGAGATTTTTTTGTATTGTGCATAGTATTAAAACATTTGTTTTCTCTTGCACCTTACATCGCTGGCGGGCTTTGCGCAGCAGCTCTTGTCCAATAAAATGATTGCTTGTCAGTAGACGTATAAATTTTAAACCCTAGGAGTCTCGTTTCATGTATCAACTCTATTACGCGCCGGACAATGCGTCCTTGATTGTTCGCATGGTATTGGAGGAGCTGGAGGCAGAATACAGCACCGTGTTGGTTGATCGTAGCCAGCAGGAGCAACAGTCTGAGGCCTACCGCCTGTTGAACCCGAATGGATTGATCCCTGTCTGCGTGATCGATGATCAACCCATCTACGAGACCGGGGCGATTGTGCTGGCACTGGCCGAGCGCCACCGGCGGCTGGTGCCCGCCATCAATGACAGCAAGCGCGCGGTGTTTTTTAAGTGGTTGTTTTTCATTAGCAACACAGTGCACACGGATTTGCGGCAGATGTTTTACCCAGAAAAATACGCCGCTGATACAGCGGCGGCACAAGCGGCGCACCGGGCGCTGACCTTGGGTCGCTTTGATCACAGCCTGGGCGTATTGGAAAATCACTGCCGTGAGCATGCGGCGCCCTTTGTGATGGGCGAGGTGATGAGTGTGATTGATATCTATCTGAGTGTCTGCCTGCGCTGGGCGCAGCTGTACCCCAAAGACGCGCCTTGCCTCGACTCGCTTGATGCCTTTCCCGCGCTGCGCCGGATTTGTGCGGCGGTGGCCGAGCGCGACGGCACGGCTCGTGCCTGCGCGGCCGAGGGCATAGCCGCGCCCTTTTTTGAAAAACCGCGTTACGCGCAGCCGCCCGAGGGCTCCGCTACTTAAATCCCCGATCGACACGGCGGGCTGTTGGCGGCGTTGAGCGGCCTGGTCTTGCGCTGAGCATTCTGGAATCCGTCCCCCGCAATCCGCCCAGGCATCACGCGTGGCAGCGGAGTTGGTCTGCATCCTGCACAGAGTCAGCAATGATCTGTTGTGCAAGGAGTGCACAGGATGCTCGGTGGACACGGATGTCTGCGTTTTTGCTTTCTCTGTTTTTTATTGATATTGCCGGCCGCTGGGTTTGCGGCGGAGTCGCGCGTGCTCGGCGGAGAGATCGCCAAACAAGAGCGGGCGGGGTTTTTAGCGGCGCTGCTGCAGCGCGATAAAAAGCTGCGCATTGCGGGCAGTGTGTACTCCAGTCGGCCCTTTGTGGATTCCTCCGAGGCGCTGTTCAGCGCTGAGCTGAGCAATTGCGGCTACGGCTTTGAGATCTGTGCCGACGCGCAAGACACTGTCTGCCTGATCGCGCGCGGCACCACCACCTTCGCTGAAAAAGTCGCCAACTGCGTGGCGGGCGGCGGGGTGGGGGCCCTCATTTACAACTACCTGGCCAATGATTTTCAAGGCGTGATCGGCGAGCCGACTTCGATCCCCGTGCACGCGGTGTCCCAGTGGGTGGGGCAGCAGCTGCTCTCTCGGATTGGTCAATCCATCGCTTATCAGTACGCGGAATCAGTCGACCGCGCGTTCTTCTTTTGTGGTGGCACCTACATCGGCGAGGGCTGGGTGTTAACCGCGGCGCATTGTGTTGAAGGCCGCGATGCGCAGGGCCTGTGGCTCGCCTTTGGGGCGGGTGACTACGGCGACGGGCGCGCTGTGCATGAAGTGACAGATGTCTTGGTGCACGAGGATTTTGCTGCGACTGCCTTTTCCCTGGGCAGTGATGTGGCGCTGTTAAAAATGCAGCAGCTGCCAGCGGGTGTTGTGCCTCTGGCGCTGGCCGATTGGACCGACCAGCTAGACGCTGTTGCCGCACGCGACACGGTTGCCGTGTACGGCCGCGGCGAGCAAGAGCTGGTCGCCGCCGGCGGTCAGGCGGGCGGACACTCGATGTCCGCCGTGGCTTACACCGGTGAGCTCGGCTTGATCGACAGCAACGCCTGCGCGGCGGCGATGGTGGGTGATCAAATAGAGTCGGACATGTTGTGCGCCGGTGGTGTGGCGGGCCAGGGCACCTGTTTTGGTGATTCGGGCGGGCCGCTGGTGTGGCAGCGCGGCGGCGTGCGCAAATTGATCGGCGTGGTCAGCTGGGGTGTTGGCTGCGGCATCGAGGGCAAATACGATGTCTTCGCCAGTGTGGCGGCCTACGGCGATGAGCTGGCGGCGGTGATGTCCGGTGAAAAGCAGCAGCTGGGCGGTGTCAGTGTGTCGCCGCTGCAGCTCGACGGGGGCGGGGGTGGAGGCAGTGTCCTGGATGTGGATCTTCCGTCGACGGGCGGCGGCGGGGCGGCCTGGCTATTCCCGCTGCTGTTGTTGCCGCTGTGGCTGCGTAGCGGGCCGACAAAACACTGGAAAGCTGCTGCTGAAGGCCATTTTTGACCGTGTTTTTCACGTCGACTTTGCTAATCAGTGGGGACACCCAAGCGCTAATCGCCTCAATTGGCACAAAATCCGTCTCAACACTCGCCTCTCCTCGCAACGGGCCCGGTGCTCAGCTCAGTGCTCGCTCAGCCTCCGAGGCTCAGCGCGGATCAAGGTTGATCAGGTCTGCGGCAGCAGCTCTTTGATCGAGCAGACCCCATCCAATATATCGGCTTCAATGGCCGCCAGTGCCGCCGTCTCATCGCGCGAGCGCAGGGCGCTCAGCAGCTGTTTGTGCCGGTCTTCTACGACGATTTCCCCCACCCGTTCCGCGGCCACGCGGTTGTAGGGGCCAAACTGCAGCCAGACACTCTCGATCATCGGCATGTACACCTGTTCGGGGTTCAGCTGATAGAGGTGGCTGTGAAACTGCTGGTTGAGCACCACCAGCGCGCTGTAGTCTTGCGCCGTGATGGCGCTGTCCATCTGCAGGTCCAGCTCGGTCATGCGCTCTGTGTCGACTTCAGTCACGTAGCGCATGGCGCGGCTGACCGCGAGCTGCTCCAGCGCGACACGGGTGTGGATCAGCTCCTGGTGTCGGCAGGCTGTCATCGGCGGGGTGATGATGCGCCGGTTGCTCTGCGAGAGCAGGGCGCCCTCGGCACACAGTCTTTTTAGTGCTTCGCGTACCGGTGTGGGGCTCAGCGACATGGCCTCAGCCACTGCGCGGATGGTGAGCGCCACACCGGGCGGCACACCGCCGACCATGATGGCGTAACGCAGCCGCAGGTAGGCGTATTCTTGCGCCGTATTGTGTGTTGACTCGCGCAGTTCTGGCAGCTGCCAACGTCGCTCGGGTATCAGGGTTTTGTGATGCACATGAGTTCTCATTGAAGATGCTGTTGAGCACTTTACAGCATTTGTGATACAGTTTCTCATAATGTGATCACATTGGCGAGTTCATGAAAGCAGGCACTGAAACGGCGACAGACACTATCGGGCAATGGCTGCGGGACAATCCCGACATTGCGCGTGTTCAAGTGGCTATTTGCGACCTCAATGGGGTCATGCGTGGCAAGCTCATCCCCCGCGCACAAGCTGAGAAGCTGGCTTCTGGAATTCGCATGCCCTTGTCGGCCTTTGGTATCGATATCTGGGGGGAGGACGTTATCGGCAGTGAGCAGGTGTTTGAAACCGGCGACGGTGACGGCATCTGCGAATCCACCCAGCGTGGGCCGCTGCGCTTGCCGTGGTTGGACACGCCCACCGCTTTTATCCCGCTGTGGATGCTCAGCGAAGACGGTGAGGACACAACTGGCGACCCGCGGCGCGCCTTGGCCGCTGTCTGCGCCCGCTATGCACAAGCGGGCCTAAGGCCGGTGGTGGCCAGTGAGCTGGAGTTCTATCTGTTCAGCGCCGAGCTGGATTCGGCGGGGCAGCCGCAGCCGCCGTGTTCACCGCACAGCGGCAGGCCCAGCGTGGGTGGGGCCCTGTATTCGCTCGACGAACTCGACGCCTACGAGCACTTCATCAAAGATGTGTACGAATGCTGTGACGCGCAGGGCATAGCGGCGGACGCGGCCATCGCCGAGAACGGCAACGGCCAGTTTGAGATCAATCTCATGCACTGCGATGATCCGCTGCGTGCGGCAGATGACACGGTGTTGTTCAAACGGCTTGTTAAGGGCTTGGCACGCAAGCACGGCTTTCTCGCCAGCTTCATGGCGAAGCCCTACGGCAACCGCTCCGGCAGCGGCATGCACTTGCATTTCAGTGTGCTGGACGACAGTGGTGACAATGTTTTCGATGACGGCGGGGACGCGGGCACTGACACGCTGCGTCAGGCGGTGGCCGGTTGTCTGGCAGCCGCTGCGCAGAGCACCCTGATCTTCGCGCCACACCAAAATTCCTACCGCCGTCTGCGGCCCAATACTCATGCGCCTATCACCATCGGTTGGGGTTATGAAAACCGCACAGCGCTGGTGCGCATACCGGGTGGGCCGGCCAAAGCTCGCCGTATCGAACACCGTGCAGCCGGCGCGGATACCAATCCCTATCTTGTGTTTGCAGCCGTGTTGGGTGCCGCGCTGGATGGTATAGAGCGGCGTTTGCCTTGCCCTGCGCCCACGCAGGGGGATGCTTATAACGCTGGCTTGGAGAGGCTGCCGATGTCGTGGCAAGAGGCGCTGGATGCCTTTGATGTGGGGGAATGTGTCGCGTCCATATTCAATGCCACCGTCTGCCAAATGCTAGTAGCGTGTAAGACGCAAGAATTAGAAGGAATGGCTACACAAGTGAGTGATGTTGAAATTCGAAGTTATTTAGAAACTCTTTAATCCGTGCGCAGTGGTGGCGCATCAGCGTCACGCTTAGAGACACAGGATCAATCCAGGGGAAGTGGCATGAAAAAACTGATCATCTCGACCGTAAGTATGCTCGTCGTATCGCCGTTTGCACAAGCGGCCGAGACACTCAATATTTACAACTGGTCCGACTACATCGCGGAGGATACGATCGCGTTGTTCGAGGCGCAGACTGGCATTGACGTCAACTACGATGTCTACGATTCCAATGAAGTGCTCGAGGCCAAAATGCTCGCGGGCAGCAGTGGTTACGATCTGGTGGTGCCCACGTCAGATTTTTTGCAGCGACAGGTCGGTGCCGGCGCCTACCAAGAACTGGACACCTCGCTGTTGCCCAACCTCGTCAATATGGATGAGTCGCTGATGGCGACCGCCGCCAACTACGATGAGGGCAATAAGCACTCGGTGATCTACATGTGGGGCACTACGGGCATTGGCTACAACGTCGAGGCAGTGGCTGAGCGTCTGGGCGAAGATGCGCCAGTGGACAGCTGGGACTTGGTGTTTAACCCCGATGTGGTTTCAAAGTTAGCAGATTGTGGCGTCAGCGTACTCGACGCGCCCACCGAAATAATTCCCGCAGCGATGAACTACCTGGGCTTGGATCCGCGTTCCAAAAGCAAAAAGGACTTTGCCGCTGCGGAAGCGCTGTTGTCAGCTGTGCGACCACACATACGTTATTTCCATTCCTCACAATACATCTCTGACCTTGCCAACGGGGACACCTGCGTGGCAGTGGGCTGGTCAGGGGATGTCTTTCAAGCACAGGCACGTGCTGCTGAAGCGGAATCCGGGGTCGAGGTCGCCTACATCATTCCCAAAGAAGGGGCCCTGCAGTGGTTTGACATGATGGCAATCCCCGTGGACGCGCCTAACCCTGCGGCCGCGCACAAATTCATCAACTTCGTGATGGACGCTCAGATCACCGCTGATATCACCAACTACGTTTGGTACGGCAATGCCAACAAGGCCTCAATGCCTCTGGTGGATCCAGAGATTACGGCTGATCCGGCGATATTTCCGTCTGAGGAAGTGCAGGCGAAGCTGTGGGCAGGGCAGGTCTACAACGCTCGTCAAGACCGCGCGTTGACGCGCGCTTGGACCAAGGTGAAGACCGGGAAGTAAGTGTTGAGCTGAATATGTCGGTGGTGATTTAAGCCACCGATTTCTCGATTGAATGGAGAGCGGCCGTGACCCAAAAAGAGATATCCCCCTTTGATAGCCAGCCCTGGAAAGACCCTCAGGCTGAGCCCTTTATCCGTATACGCAACATTGCCAGGCACTACGGCGCGGTGAAAGCCGTGGATAACGTCGATCTAGACATTTACAAGGGCGAACTCTTTTGCCTCTTGGGCGGCTCTGGATCTGGTAAGACAACTCTGTTACGAATGTTGAGCGGTTTCGAAACCCCCACCGCTGGCATGTTAGAAATCGACGGCCAAGACATGTCCTCGGTGCCGCCGTATCAGCGCCCGGTGAACATGATGTTTCAGTCCTACGCGCTGTTTCCGCACATGAACGTGGCCAAGAATATAGGCTACGGCCTGGCTCGGGAGGGCATGCCCAAGGCGCAGATAAATCAACGCGTAGAGGAATTATTGGCGCTCATTCAACTGGAAGATCTGGGCGGGCGGCGGCCCAACCAGCTCTCCGGTGGGCAGCGACAGCGGGTGGCCCTGGCCAGAGCTCTGGCGAAGAAACCCAAAGTTCTGTTGTTGGACGAGCCCTTGGGCGCGCTCGACAAGAAACTGCGAGAAGAGACGCAGTTCGAGCTGATGAAAATTCAAGACGAGTTGGGCGTGACCTTTGTGGTGGTCACGCACGATCAAGAGGAGGCGATGACACTGGCCTCGCGTGTGGCGGTGATGGATGCGGGCAAGTTGGTGCAGATAGACACGCCCCGCGATGTTTATGAATACCCCAAATCTCGTTTTGTGGCTGACTTTATAGGCAGTGTCAATCTCTTTGAAGGCCGTGTCAGTGCTGATGAAGAGAGCTACATGCGTTTTGACAGCCCCGAAGCTGGACTGGAGATACACGTGGGTCACGGGGTGAGCTGCTCACCGGGGCAGCGCATGTGGTATGCGCTGCGACCTGAGAAAATTCGCATCGATAAAAAGCGCCCCGATCAACCGCATAATGTGGTTGAGGGCACGGTGGAGGAGGTGGCTTACATGGGCAGCTCATCGGTCTATCGCATCAATCTCGACAGCGGCAAGCAGATAAAAGTCACCCAGCCCAATCTGGACCGCGCCACTGATGACCCGATCAGCTGGGATCAGCGCGTTTTTGTGAGCTGGGACAGTAGCGCAGGCGTGGTACTCGCGTCGTGAAGCGCTTGAGTGGCTGGCTAAGGAATTGGATTCCCACCGGCAAGCAGCTGATCATCGCCATACCGATGTTGTGGTTGTTAGTTTTTTTCTTGATCCCTTTTGCCGTGGTGTTCAAGCTGTCTCTGTCGGAGGCCGCGATTGCGCGCCCGCCGTATCTGCCGATTATCAGTTGGGATCCCGAGGGGTTTCTGACCTTTGTTCTGAACATCGGCAACTATTTTTATCTGATTGACGATGATTTGTACATCAGTGCCTATTTGCAATCCATCCGTATTGCCGCTGTTTCCACGCTGCTCTGTCTGCTCGTGGCCTACCCCATGGCGCTGTGGATAGCACGGGCTGATCCTCGGCGCCGCAGTCTTCTGCTAATGCTGGTTATCTTGCCTTTCTGGACCTCATTCCTGTTGCGTGTCTACGCCTGGATCGGCATCTTGAAGGCCAACGGCCTGCTCAACAACAGCTTGCTCTGGCTGGGTGTGATTGATGAGCCACTGCAGATTATGCAGACCGACATCGCCGTCTACATCGGTGTGGTCTATACCTATCTGCCCTTCATGATATTGCCCTTGTACACCAGTTTGGTGAAACAAGATGAGGCCTTGCTGGAGGCCTCAGCGGATTTGGGCGCGCGGCCGATCGCTGCGTTTTTCACCGTGACTTTTCCGCTGTCATTGCCCGGTGTCTACGCCGGTTGCCTGCTGGTGTTTATCCCCGTGGTCGGGGAATTTGTGATTCCCGCACTGTTGGGTGGCCCGGACACATTGATGATCGGCAAAGTGCTGTGGGGCGAGTTCTTTTCCAACCGTGATTGGCCCGTGGCATCCGCAGTGGCAACGGTGATGTTGATCGTATTGATGATTCCCATCATGTTGTTGCGCCGTGCGCAGCAGCTGGAAGGAGAGCAGACATGAAGCAGCGCGGGTCGTTTGTTGTGATGATGGCTTTGGCCGGATTCGCTTTTCTCTACATCCCGATCATTTCGCTGATCGTCTACAGCTTCAACGAGTCGCGTTTGGTGACCGTCTGGAGTCGCTTCTCCACCAAGTGGTACGGCGAGCTGTTGAATGACCCGCAAATACTCAAGGCGGCATGGATCAGCTTTAAAGTCGGTGCGATCAGCGCCACGGCGGCCTTGCTGCTGGGCACTATCGCCGCGTTGGTACTGCAGCGCTTTGGCCGCTTCAGGGCGAAGACGCTGTTGACCGGCATGGTCTCGGCGCCGCTGGTGATGCCAGAAGTCATCACCGGTCTGTCCCTGTTGCTGTTGTTTGTCGCGATGGAGTCCGCCTTTGGCTGGCCGGCGGGGCGGGGCCTTACCACCATCATCATCGCGCACACCACCTTTTGTATGGCTTTTGTGGCGGTGGTGATGCAAGCCCGGCTGGCGGAGATCGAGCTGGATCAGGAAGAGGCCGCAATGGATCTTGGCGCGACACCGCTGCGGGTGTTTTTTGATATCACTTTGCCGGCCATTGCGCCTGCGCTGATGTCGGGGTGGTTGTTGGCATTTACCCTGTCACTGGACGATCTGGTTATCGCCAGTTTTGTCTCTGGCCCAGGCGCGACAACCTTGCCCATGTTGATTTTTTCAAAGGTACGTCTGGGTGTTAGCCCGGACATCAATGCCTTGGCCTCGCTGATGATTCTCATCGTTGTGGTCGGGGTTTCACTGGCTGCCTGGATAGCGCATCGCAGCCGAATTCAGCGGGAGGACTGAACGGTGGAAATACAAACGGTGATGAGGGCTGAAGGGGATAACGCTTTTCGCGCTGAAAAATTGCGCAGCAAAAAGCGAGAAATGACCTACGGCGGTGCCCTGAGTTTCCTGCGGCGCAAGTACACGCGCGATCTTGAAGGCGCTGACATCGTGGTCAGCGGTATTCCCTTTGACTGTGCCAGCACCCACCGACCGGGCAGCCGTCTCGGCCCGGCTGCGATTCGCGCGGCGTCGGTGCAATTGGCTGAACTGGATGCCTTCCCCTTCGGCTTCGACCCGGTCGAGCACCTGTCGATCATCGACTACGGGGATTGTTTCATTGACCCGCATCATCCGCAGACCGTGGCCCGCTGCATTGAAGAGCACGCGGCTCATATTGTCCAGAGTGGCGCGAAAATGCTCACCTTTGGCGGTGATCATTTTGTCAGCTACCCGCTGCTCAAGGCGCACGCTGAGCAGTACGGCCCGGTGGCACTGCTGCACGTCGACGCGCACTGCGATACCTGGGGTGACAGTGAGGGCGCCATGGATCACGGCACCATGTTCGCGCGTGCGGCGGTGGAGGGGATTATCGATGTGCAGCGCTCTACGCAGATTGGCTTGCGTACCTTTAACCACAGTGACTGTGGTTTTGAGATATTGACAGCACCCTGGATACATCGGCACGGCATTGATGCAGCGGTGGAGATTGCCTCGGCCCGAGCGGGCGACGCGCCGGTTTATCTGTCTTTTGATATCGACGCGCTGGATCCTGCTTTTGCGCCTGGCACCGGCACGCCTGTCGCCGGGGGACTGGCCAGCTGGCAAGCGCTGGAGCTTATTCGTGGGCTCGGCGATTTGAATTTTATCGGCATGGATTTAGTCGAGGTTTCGCCTCCTTTTGATCAGGCAGAAATCACCGCTCTGGCTGCTGCTTCAATCGCGCACACGTGGCTGTGTGTGATGGCCGAGAAGTCGGGTGCGCCAAGGCGAATTGTTGGGCGGTTATAGAAGCCAAATGTACATAAAACAAGTTGGATGGAATGTATGAGCAAAAGTGATGAAATGATCGAGCGTTTGCCCGCCGCATTTAGACAGTGGCTCGACGGCAGGCGACTGGACGAGGTGGAGTGCATTGTTTCTGATCTCGCGGGTATTGCCCGAGGGAAGGCCATGCCCGCGGCTAAGTTTGCTCGATCTGAGCAAATGTATTTGCCGATTTCGATTTTCTATCAGACGATCACCGGTGATTACGCCGATTTAAATGACGTGATGGAATGGACCGAGGCAGATCTGGTGCTGGTGCCAGACTTTGAGGCTGCTACCGCCGTGCCCTGGACCGGGGACGTGACGCTGCAGGTCGTGCACGATATCTACACCAGCGACGGCGAGCCACTGGGCATGTCGCCGCGCAATGTGCTCAAACGCATTGTTAAGCTGTACCACGATCAGGGCTGGAAACCCGTGGTGGCACCCGAGCTGGAGTTCTACCTGACAAAACCCAACGTTGACCCCAACTTGCCGGTGGAGCCGCCCATAGGGCGCACAGGGCGAAAAGGCGTGGGGCGCCAAGCGTATAGCATGAGTGCCGTGGATGAGTACGGACCAGTGATCGATGATATCTACGATTTTGCTGAGGCGCAGGGTTTTGAAATCGACACCATCATTCAGGAGGGCGGCGCGGGTCAGATCGAGATCAATCTGATGCACGGGGACCCTCTGGCGCTGGCCGATCAGGTGTTCTTTTACAAGCGCAGCATCCGTGAAGCCGCCCTGCGCAACGGGTGTTTTGCGACCTTTATGGCGAAACCCATGCAGGATGAGCCGGGCAGTGCGATGCACATCCACCAGAGCGTGGTTGACCTGAAGACCGGCGCCAATTTGTTCAGCGCTGAGAACGGCGAATCGACAGCCTTATTTGATGGCTTTCTCGCGGGTCAGCAGGATCACCTGCCGGCGGCAATCGCCGTGCTGGCACCCTACGTCAATTCCTATCGCCGTTTTGTTGTGGGTGGCTCCGCACCTATAAACCTAGAGTGGGGTGTGGACAACCGCTCGGCCGGGCTGCGGGTGCCGCTGGCACCGCCCAGTGCTAGGCGCGTTGAGAACCGTGTTGCCGGCATGGATTGCAACCCTTATCTGGCCATTGCAGCGAGTTTGGCCTGTGGTTATTTGGGCATGATGGCGGGCACTAAGCCGCGCGCCGCGGTGAAGGGAAATGCCTACGGCACCGCCGAGGCGCCCAACTTGCCACGGGACTTGCCCAGCGCTCTGGACTTGTTCGAAGCCGATCAGCAGGTGGCTGAATTATTGGGCCATGATTTTTGCAATCTCTACAAAACGATCAAACGCTACGAAGTGGAAGAGTTTAACCATGTGATCAGTCCATGGGAACGTGACCACCTACTGCTCAACGTCTAAAGCGAGACAGAAATGTTAACAAACAATCGAAACACCGAAGAACTGCAGGCGCTGGATGCGGCGCACCACTTACACCCTTTCAGCGACAGGAAGGCGCTCAACGCAGCGGGTGCCCGCGTATTGTCTCGCGCCGAAGGCGTGTACATATATGACAACGATGGTCAGCCCTTTTTGGACGGCATGGCGGGCCTGTGGTGTGTCAACATTGGCTACGGACGGCGGGAGCTGGCGGACGCCGCACACCGGCAGATGCTGCAGCTTCCTTATTACAACACCTTTTTCCAATGTACCCATCCACCGGCCGTGTTGTTGGCAGCACGTTTGGCGGAGCTGGCACCGGGCTCTATCAACCACGTTTTTTTTGCGGGCTCTGGCTCCGAGGCGAACGACACAAATATTCGCCTGGTACGTCATTATTGGGCCTGTCAGAGCAAACCAGAAAAAAGTGTGATCATCGCCCGCAGGAACGGTTACCACGGTTCCACTGTGGGCGCGGGTAGCCTCGGCGGCATGGCGCCGATGCACGCGCAGGGTGGCTTGCCCATTCCCGGGATTGAGCACATTGATCAGCCCTATTGGTATGGCGAGGGCGGCGATCAAGATCCTGAGGAATTCGCCCTGGAGCGTGCTCGTGCACTCGAAATTGAAATAGATCGTATCGGCGAGGCCAATGTCGCGGCCTTTATCGCCGAGCCCATCCAGGGGGCGGGTGGGGTCATCATCCCGCCTGCCAGCTACTGGCCCGAGATCATGCGCATCTGCCGCGAGCGCGACATTTTGTTTATCGCCGATGAAGTGATCACGGGTTTTGGCCGCACCGGTGAGTGGTTTGCCTGCCAGACACTGGGGCTGGAGCCGGATATTATCACCGTGGCCAAGGGACTCAGCAGTGGTTATCTGCCCATCGGAGCGTCCTTGGTAAGTGATGCTATCGTCGAGGTGATCACGGAAAAGGGCGGTGACTTCAACCACGGCTATACCTATTCGGCGCACCCCACGGCAGCGGCGGTGGCGCTAGAGAACCTGCGCATACTGGACGAAGAGGACATAGTGACGCGGGTGCGCGACAGCATTGGCCCTTATTTACAGCAAAAGTGGTCGACTTTGGCGGAGCATCCGCTGGTGGGTGAGGCGCGCAGCATCGGGCTGATGGGGGCCATAGAACTGAGCCCTGACAAGGCTTCTCGTGCCCGGTTTACTGGCGAGGCAGGGGCGGTTGGTGCCATCTGCCGCAGCGCCTGTGCGGACCACCATTTGGTGATGCGTGCGGTGGGCGACACCATGATCATATCGCCACCGTTGGTGATCAGTGAAGCCGAGGTGGATGAGCTGGTGGCGCGCGCCTTGAAGGCGCTCGATCAAACCCTGGAGGCCGTCAAGCGCGAGGGTCTCTACCAGGGGGACTGATGGCCTTCGATATTCTCTACGCCAATGATCAACTGGGGTGTTACCCGGACAGCTATTACCACGCAACAGTGGCCCCGCTTGCAGAGCAAGCGGCCCTGCAAGAGAGCCTGAGCTGCGATGTTTGTGTGATCGGCGGCGGTTACACAGGCCTGTCTGCGGCTCTGCACTTGGCGCAAGCAGGTTATCAGGTGGTGCTGCTGGAGGCGCATCGCTTGGGTTGGGGCGCCAGCGGGCGCAACGGCGGACAGGTTGGCAGTGGCCAGCGCGTGGAGCAAGACCAGCTGGAGAAGCTCTTCGGTGATGCGCGGGCGATGCAGTTGTGGGATTTGGGTGAGACCTCCAAGGCGCTGGTGAGGTCTTTGATTGAAGAGCACAGCATTAATGCGGAGTACAAGTCCGGTATTATTCATGCGGATCTAAAAGAGCGCGAGGTCGCGGGCAGCCACGAATCCGTTGAATTGCTGCAGCGCAAATACGGCTACCAGCAGATAGAGGCGCTCGATCAGGTCGCTGTGCGAGAACAGTTGGGCACAGAGGCTTACGCCGGTGGGCTGATCGATCACGGTGCGGGCCATGTGCATCCCCTGAAATATGCGCTTGGGCTGGCGCAGGCTTGCCTCGATGCGGGTGTTCGGGTGTTTGAACGCACTAAGGTCACCGAGATCGTCGACGGCGATCCAGCGCTGGTGCACACCGACCAGGGACAGCTGCAGGCGAACTTTGTGGTGCTGGGTTGCAACGGCTATCTGGGCAAGCTGCAGAAGCGCGTGGCCGCCAGAGTGATGCCCATCAACAACTTCATCATTGCCACTGAGCCGCTCGGAGAGGGAAGGGCGCGTGAGCTGATACGCGATGATGTTGCGGTAGGGGACAGCAAGTTCGTGATCAACTACTACCGCATGTCGGCGGATCACCGCTTGTTGTTCGGTGGTGGGGAAAGTTACAGCTACCAATTCCCAGACGATATTGCCGGGCTGGTGCGCAAGCATATGCTGGCCGTCTACCCGCAGCTAGAGCGTGTTAACATAGATTATGCCTGGGGTGGCACCTTGGGCATCACGGTCAATCGCCTGCCGCACCTTGAAAAACTCAGCGCCAATGTTTTGAGTGCCAGTGGATTTTCCGGGCACGGGGTTGCGATGGCAACACTGGCAGGGCAGCTGTGTGCAGAAGTCATCAGCACGACTGCCGAGCGTTTTGATGTCATGGCGGCATTGCCCAGCTGGCCATTTCCTGGCGGGGCGGCACTTCGTTCCCCGCTGCTGAAACTGGCCATGACCTGGTACGCGATTCGCGACAAGCTTTAGCGTTTCTGCTTTCTCGCTGCCAGAGCGGTGTCGCTACTGGGGCTTGGCCTTGTGTTGATCACCTTGCAGTTCCTTGCGACGGCGGGCAATGGACTTTGCGCTTGCCATCCAGGGTCAGAGTCGTCGCAATTCATTCGATTAAATAGTTTTTGAAACGATGAACACCGAGCACAATACATGAGTATTTCAACTGTTGCTATCTTAGAGGTAGGCAGACCGCCTGACGAATTGCAGGGCGTGTTCGGCAGTTACCCGCAAATGGTCGAGCGCTGGCTAGATTTCCCTGGGGCGCGTTACACCTCGTATTCAGTTTTGGACAGTGTGTTCCCGCGCGCGCCGGATGAAGCCGACTTATGGGTCATCACGGGTTCCAAATTCGGCGTATGCGAAGAGCATCCCTGGATTCCGCCGCTGGAAGAATTTATACGTGCTTGCCGCGACGCCCAGGCGCCGATGTTTGGCATCTGCTTTGGGCACCAAGTCATCGCCAAGGCGCTGGGCGGCAGGGTGGCCAAGTCGGAGAAAGGCTGGGGTTTGGGTGTACATACATACGATAAAACACCTGATTTAGCCTTTGCTGAGGGCTTGGCCCTGCAGGCCTATCACCAAGATCAGGTCGTAGTGGCTCCTGAGGGCTCTGTCACTGTCGCCAGTTCGCCTTTTTGCGCACAAGCCGCTTTGTTGTACCCAGGCTTTGCCCTCACCGTGCAAGGGCACCCTGAATTTTCGCAGCCCTATGCCGAGGCCTTGTTGCACAGCAGGCGTGGCACCACGCTGCCGGTGGCTGCAGCAGACGAGGGTATAATACAATCCCGTCAACCGGTCACGACCGAAGCCCTGGCAAAGACAGTGATCGACATGTTTGGGAAATAGAGCTCTCCCTTTGACTTCCGTGTAGATCGGGTGTTCACAAATAGGTGCCGAAATTCAGCGTATTGTATGCCGCCAAGAATAAGATTTACTCGAGCGGTGAAGAGTCGATTCACGCCGCTATCTGGATGTTCCAATGGGCTGAGTGCCGATTGACGATTCAAGCGGCTGAACTCCACGGCTTCTGTTATTCAATGAGGTAACCAATCCTGAAGCCGCCGAAGTGAAAATCACCCACGTAGATGGGCACGGACATGTCGAACATGATCGCACCGGTGTCGCGCCTGTACACTTGCAGCATGTACTTTTTGGTGTGTTTGCCGACGGTGCGGCCCACGTGATCGCTGAAAATGCGTTTGCTGCGGTTGCCGACGATGTCGGTTTTTGTATCACCGGTCAGCGCCTGGCAGTAGACATTGTTGTGGGTCGGCACGTAGCCGTTGATGTCTGCGGTTATCGCGTAAGTGATGGCGGCGTCAGAGGCCAAAAGCGGCTCCTGAATAGACGGCAGTAGGCGATCGCAAAGCGCATCAAAACCGGTGTGAAACTTCTCTGGGTCGGTGTTGGCAATGGCGCTGTACTGCGGCTGCTGCAGTGACGCTTCGGTGATCTCCCCGCTGCGCACGGCTTTGCTCAGGGCCTCACCTATCTGCTCTGCAGCCTGGCTGGCAAGCTCACAGATATGGCGGTGGAAGGGGTGGGTGAATTCTGATTGGGTGAGCTTGAAGGTCTTTACGGTTGAGGTCAGGTAGTTGGTGTCGTCGGATATCGCCTGCGAGACACGCAGCACTTCTTCGGACATGTTTTCGTATTGAGCACCGAATTCACTCAGATCCCCCAGCGAGTGTTGCACCCCTGTCAGCCTGTCTTCTTGGGAGCTTGTTGTATCGGACACGGTTTGCACCACGTCGGAGAGCGCGGCGACGTTGTTGTGGATCTCCTCCATGCTGTTGTTGGCGTTGCTGACGGACTCACGTCCCTTGACGATACTGGCCTCTGATTGACCGATGTAGCCTGTGATCTGACTGGCGGCATCCGCTGATCGTTTAGCCAAGGCGCGTACTTCTGTGGCCACCACGGCAAATCCTCTGCCCTGTTCGCCCGCACGCGCTGCCTCCACCGCGGCATTGAGCGCCAGCAGGTTAGTCTGGAAGGCTATTTGATCGATGATCTCCGTGAATTGACTGATTTTCTCGGAGTGGTCCGAAATCGTATCCATTGAACTCACCACTTCACCCATGGCCGATTTACCGGTGTTGGTGGCGGCGTCTACCGTGGCCACTAACTTGGCGAGCTCTTGGCTCAGTTCGCTGTTGCGGGTGATGGCTTCGGCGAGATCCTGGAACTGCGAGGTCACCTGCTGCATGAGGGTGCTGTGTTGATCGCCTTGCTGGGCGAGCTCGCCGATTCGCGGCAGGGCGGCCATGATACTGTCGGCGCAGTCGGTAGTCTGCCTGACAACGGCATTCAGATTGCCGATCATGGTCGACACACTGGAGCGCATCTGCGCAGAGGGGATGGCTTGCAGGGAGGCAGCATCCACATCGAGATCGCAATCAGCAACCTTTTGCAGCGCGATCAGTGCAGGGGAAGGAGCTGTATTACTTTTTACAAGTTTGGAGAAGTGTTTCGCTAAGCTGCTGGCCATTGAAGCGTTCCTTGTCAATCTTATGCAGAATGCGCGCTGGCGCGTTTGGCTCAGGTGCTCGAAACGGGTTATGGCGAGCGCTTGAACACCCTTGCCATCGACAGCGCAAAGCCTAACTTCATGGGTAGGGTGATGAACTGTGCAGAAAATTGCAGTTGGGTGTTCAGCGCCACGCAGGGGAGGGTTGCGCTAGCAGCAGGGGGACTATGGCAACGCTGGGTTCAAGCCCTGAGCATCTGCTGCCGCAGAGTGCTCAGCGCGCCGAATTATTTGAGTTTGGTGAGCAGCATCTCCGCGCCTTCTTCGCCCTTTTCTTGGTGCAGAATTTTAACTGGGACCATGTTGTGTTCGAGCGCGAGCCAATATTCCGTGGTGCGCTTTTTGGTCTTTTGCGTCAGGTGCAAGGTTTTGAAGTTGCCGGCAGGTGTCTTCAGCGTGCCCAGCTCCCGTGTTTTGAAGCTTGTGCTGTCTTCACCGCTTTTGCCGACGATGGGCATTTTGAAACTCTTTTGGCGCTCGCTCATGGCCAGCATCACGGCGACGACAGCGCTCACTTGATCCTGACTGTTCTCGCTGATGGGGAAGTGCTTGAGCTGCCCCTTGTCGTTGCGCAGGGTGGCGCTGTCGTCGTTAAACGTTATTTCAAGTGAGCGGCGGCCGCGCTTGGCGCCGGGTTTTTTGTGCAGAAAACGGCTGGGGCGGGCTTGATTTTCTTCGACTTCAAACCAGCTCTCTTCATCGATCTTGAGCTTGTCACCGGCGATCCAGCGGGCCACGCCCACGGCGCGGCTGCGGCGGTGCATGTACCAGCTGCCGTCTTCCAGTGGTTTTAGTTCTAGGGTGATTTCGGCCGCGTTCATGCGCAGGTATTTCACCTTGTATTCCGCGTGAAAGCCCTGCAGTTCAGCTTCTGCCGCGCCGCAAAACAACGCCAAGCCCGCAGCAACTGACCGTGCCCATGAGCGGGTTTTACTTGGGCTGTTTGTTGTTGCTTGCTTCATGTATTGCGTCCCCGCGTCGTCTTTAAGGTCGCTGCAGGTCGCTCATACCGATAAGAGCGGTTCCCGCAGTGGGTTGTTGTCCAGCAGCGCCACGTCGTCGCGCAGCACCAGCCGACCGCTCACCAACCACTGTGCGGCGGTGGGGTAGATGCAGTGCTCGTGCGGCAGGACTTTGACGGCCAAGCTGTCGGCGTCGTCAGTCGCGTCAATAGCTATCTGAGCTTGGATCACAGCTGGACCGCTGTCCAGCGCCGGGCTGACAAAATGTACGGTAGCACCGCACAGGGTGTCTCCAGCGGCCAGTGCGCGGGCGTGTGTGTCCAGGCCTTTGTATTTGGGCAGCAGGGAGGGGTGAATGTTCAATGCGCGGCCGGTAAATTGAGTGACAAACTGTTCACTCAGTATGCGCATGTAGCCCGCAAGCAAGAGGTGGGTACTGCCGTGCGCTTCGATGATCTCGGCCAGAGCGGCGTCGGAGGCCGCTCTGTCGGCGTAGTCGGCGGGGCGCACGACAGCGGTGGTGATGCCGCGCTCGCGGGCCCAGGCCAGACCGGCGGCGCCGGGCTTGTCACTGGCGACCAGGGCGATGTCTGCGTCTATCTCGCCGCGTTCACAGGCCTCGACGATGCACTGCATATTGGAGCCGCGACCCGAGATCAGGATCGCCAATTTGGCTGTCACGAGCTGTACACCACCTGCTCGCCGTCGCCGCTGGTGATCTCGCCCAGGCGCCAGGCGTTTTCACCGGCTGCGCGCAGGGTGGCGATGGCCGCGTCTGCCTCTGCCGCGGGCACGCAGGCAACCATGCCCACACCGCAGTTGAAGGTCAACCACATGTCCGCGGCGCTGATATTACCGGCCTCAGCCAGCCACTTAAACACCGCGGGCTGTTGCCAGCTGCCGGTGTCAATATTGGCGACCAAGCCCGCGGGCAAGACGCGCGGCAGGTTCTCGGTTAGGCCGCCGCCGGTGATGTGGGCGAGGGCGTGCACGGTGTGCTTGTCCGCCAGCTCGAGCACGGACTTGACGTAGATGCGGGTGGGCTCGAGCAGATGATCGGCGAGCGGCTTGCCGTCCAGGTCTTGCTCCAGGGCGGCGCCGCTGACTTCGATGACCTTGCGGATCAAGGAATAGCCGTTGCTGTGCGGGCCGGAGGAAGCGAGGCCTATCAGCACATCGCCGGCGGCGACACTGTCGGGTTGGATGATGCTGTCGTGTTCGACCACGCCGACACAAAAGCCGGCCAAATCGTAGTCACCTTCTTCATACATGCCGGGCATTTCGGCGGTCTCGCCGCCCACAAGCGCCGCGCCCGCCAGCAGACAGCCCGCGGCGATGCTCTCGACCACGGTGGCCGCGACGTCGTTGTCGAGCTTGCCGGTGGCGTAATAATCGAGAAAAAACAGCGGCTCGGCACCGCAGACGATGACGTCATTGACGCACATGCCGACCAGGTCGATGCCGATGCCGGTGTGGCGGCCGGTGTCCAGTGCGAGGCGTAACTTGGTGCCCACGCCGTCGGTGCCAGAGACCAGCACAGGGCGCTTGTAGCGGTCCACGGGCAGTTCAAAAAGGCCGCCGAAACCGCCGATGCTGCCCATCACACCCGGTCGTCGAGTGCTGGCGACAGCGGGTTTGATGCGTTCTACAAGCGCGTTGCCGGCGGCTATGTCCACCCCGGCGTCTTTGTAGCTCAGTGAGTTGCGGCGGGAGTCGGCTGATTCGCTCATGTTAAAGAAGTATCCGGAAGAAGGTTGGAAGCTAGATCAGGGTATTTTACACTGACTGACTTCGTCGTCGCACCCTTGTGTTCATCTGAATGAACGCTGCGACACCAAATGCCCATGGAATCTCCTGATCATGCTCTTGTTTAGAACCCGTTTATGGCTTGTCATTGCTTTGCTCTGCAGCAGTTTGTTGGCGGCCACCGCCCGCGCGGAAGAGCCGCCACTGCAGCAGGACATGCCGGTGGAAGATCGCAGTTCGCCGATGCGCATCAAGGCATCGATACGCGGCTTTTTTGAAGTGCTGACCCAGTTGTCAGGCGAAGAGCTGCCGATCGCGGT
Organism: Granulosicoccaceae bacterium; assembly: GCA_033852095.1. Lineage (GTDB taxonomy): Bacteria > Pseudomonadota > Gammaproteobacteria > CALCKW01 > CALCKW01 > CALCKW01. The sequence continues at coordinate 24,626 of JAWSVD010000097.1, forward strand.
CCGGCGCGAGATCGCCGGGGAAGCGGACAATTACCTGCAGGGCTACCGCTACCTAGCGCGCGACGAGCAATTGTATCTGCAGCTCTATTTTGATCGAGAGGCAGTGCAAGAGCGCATCGCCCGCGAGCTGAGCGGCGGCGTGGAGGACGACGTCGTGGTCACTGCGCAGCCGGTCCTGTTGTGGTTGGGTGTCACCCAGGGTGATTTGGAGGCGCTGTTGACCGAGGGCGCTCAGGGGCTGTTGCCGAACACCTTGCAGGAAGTGGCGCAGGCGCTCGGGCAGCCACTGGTATTGCCGGCCGACGATTCACTGGCGCGCGGCGACGTGCAGGTGGAGCAGCTGCGCCGCGGCAATGTTGAGCCCGTCTTGCGGGCCTCGAGCCATTACGGCATGGAGCAGGTGCTGATGGGCTCCCTGAGCTTGGTGGAAGGGGATCAATGGAGCGCCACCTGGCAGATACCCGGTGCGGGCCGGCAGTGGCGCTCACAAACCGCGACCTTGGACGCGGTGTTGGACGAAGGCTTGCGCGGTTATTTGCAGTTGACGCGCGCGGCTGTGCTGCCCGAGGGGCGCGGCTACGGTATCAGCGACGATCAGGTGGCGGTGTCTGTGACCGGTGTCAGCAACATGGATGATCACCTCTGGCTGCGGCAAAGCCTGGCGACACTGCTGGGCAAAGACAAGGTGCGGGCGGTGGTCGTGGGGCGCGGTTCGGTGCTGTTTGCGGTGAACGCCGCCGCGGATGTTGCGGCTGTGCAACGGCAGTTGGCACAGCTCAACCGCATCTCCTTGATCCCGGCGCAGTTCGCGCAATCGGGCGAGTCACAATCGGCTGACCTCAACTACATGCTGCACTGATAGAATGAGCGGGCGCTGGTAGGCAGGGCACAATGCGCTTTGCCGTGCGGGCGCTGCGGCGTATTTTTCCGGGCTTCGGCAGAGAAGCGCGATAGTTTTCTAAAAGGCTGTTAGCGCAGCTATTCCCTGTGCCGCAGGAGGCTCCGCACGTATCGGAGTCCGATCTAGCGGCCGAATAACCATCAGAAGAACAGTGAACAACAGCGATACACAAGACGCACAGCGCTTGGCCGGCGGGCAGATGCCGCTGGACCTGCGGCCGGATAAACAGCAGAGCTTTGAAAACTTCGACGGCGGCCAGAACAGCCTGACGGTGTCATTGCTCAAAGAGATGGCCGTGGGCGCGGGCGAGCCACAGATTTATCTCTGGGGGGCGCGTGGCACCGGCAAGAGCCACCTGCTGCACGCCTGCTGCGATTGGCGGGTGCGGCACAGCGGGGAGGCGGTGCTGCTCTCGCTGAGTTCGCTGCAGGCGGCGGCCATGCTCGACAGCGATAGTTTCGCCGCGGCGGAATTTATCTGCCTAGACGAGGTGGAACTGGCGGCGGGCAAACCCCAGTTGGAGCAATTGTTGTTCAACTTGATCAACCGCATGCGCGCCAGTGGCGGCCGCCTGGTCTTGGCCGGGCAACTGCCGCCGCATCAGCTTGGCATCGCGCTGCCGGATCTGCTCTCGCGTCTGAACTGGGGCCCGGTGTTGCGCATTGATCCGCTCAACGACGAGGCACTGCTGGCGCGCTTGTGTTCGCGCGCGGACGCCTTTGGCATGCGCCTGAGCGAAGAGGTCGCGGGTCACATCCTGCGGCGCTGTCCGCGCGATATCCCCGCGCTGGAACAGCTCTTGGAGCGCTTGCACCGGGAATCCTTGGTCGAGCGCCGCGCCCTGACCGTGCCCTACGTCAGCCAGGTGATCGCCCGCACCGAGAAAAGCCGCGAGACACGATAAGGCAGGTGTTTGCTTCAGTCCTGCGGCTCCTTCGGCGGCTTGGGCAAATAACGCAGATAGAAATAACAGGCCACAAACAACACCACACTGCAGCCGGTCAGGGTCCAACCCAGGGCGGTCCAGGCTTGCTCGTAGAGGGCGATGTCCAAGCCGACGGCGAACAGCCACATGGCCACCATCGCCACGGCGACGTAGCTCATGGCGCGGCCGTGCAGAAAACCCCGCAGCGGCAGCACCAGCGGCACCACGATGATCAATAACAGCAGGGCGCGCGGCACTTCGGTGGGCGGGGAATACCAGCTCAGCCAGTTGAAGCTCAGCAGCAGCGTCGCCGCATAGGCCAGCAGAGAAACGCGCCGCCAGAGTGTGAGTTTGAACTGCTGCGGGGCGGTCAGGGGGAGCGCCGTCGCCTGTGGATCGCCGTTGTCAGTGCTGGGTGCTTGGCTTGTGGTATCGGACATGGGCTTCAATTGCCTTGCTGCGTGTGCGGAGTGCTGGCCAGCGTTGTGGCCAGGGTGGCGATGCGTGCGCCTTGGGCGCGGGCCAGCTGTCGCTCGGTTTGGTCCAGTGGGCGCTTGCCGTCACTGCCGGCCCAGTGGCTGGCACCGTAGGGGGTGCCGCCGCCGGTAGTGCTGTTGAGCCCCGTCTCGCTGTAGGGCAGGCCCGCGATCAGCATGCCCTGGTGCAGCAGCGGCAGCATCATGCTCAGCAACGTGCTCTCCTGACCTCCGTGCAAAGACCCCGTGGAGGTGAACACCCCCGCCGGTTTATCGCGCAGTGCAGAGCTCAGCCACGTGTTGAGTGCGCCGTCCAAGAAGTATTTCATCGGCGCGGCCATGTTGCCAAATCGGGTGGGGCTGCCCATCAGCAGGCCTTGGCATGCGGTGAAATCCTGCTCGCAGGCATAGGGCGCACCCTGTGCAGGCAACGCGGCTTCAGTGGCCTCTGTGTTTGCGGAGACAGCGGGCACCGTGCGCAGCACCGCCTCACAGCCTGCGACACTCTCGACACCCCGGGATATTTCGCGCGCGAGCTGGGCGGTGCTGCCGTTGCGGCTGTAGTACAGCACTAGAATTTTTATCATGGTGGGGCGTGCCTCAAGGCGGGGGATTTCAAGACGAGGGTACCTAAGTGCGGCATCCGAACTAAACTTGCGCTTATGGGTATTTTACCCCAATGATGTCCCTTGGAGAATCCTGCATGAACCCCAGTTCGAGTGACCCCGCCTTGCGGCCGCCGCCGCAGCGATTGGAGCTGCAGTCATTTGCTCAATTTTTATTGGCGCACAAGGTCATCGACAGCGGTCAGCGCCAGGTGCTCAACCAGTTGGGCGCGTCGCTGCAAGAGGGCGTGCAGCACCCGATCAATTTTGTCGCCGCGCAGCATTTTGAATCCGCGGGGCTCAAGGGGCCGTTGACTCTGCCGGTGTTGATGAAGTGGTTGTCTCAGCAGCTGGCCGTGCCGCTCTACCATATAGACCCGCTGAAGATCGACGTGTCAGCGGTGACCCAGCAGTGCTCCTACAACTACGCCCTGAGCAAGGGCATTCTGGCGGTCGAGGTGGAGGCGAACAAGGTGGTTTTCGCCACTTGCGAACCTTGTGATCACACCTGGATAGAGGAGCTGTCGCGGCTGTTGCAGCGCGAGATAGACACGGTGTTGGTCGAGCCCGAGGCGCTGCACCGCTACCAGCTGGAATTTTACAGCTTGGCCAAATCCATGAGCGGGGCCGAGCGTGATCAGGGGCCTGCCGTCGCCGGCATGCAGAGCTTCGAGCAGCTCATGGAATTGGGGCGCAAGGGCAAGCTCGACGCCAACGACCAGCACGTGGTCAGTGTGGTCGACTGGTTGTTGCAATACGCCTACGAGCAGCGCGCCTCGGATATCCACATCGAGCCGCGCCGCGATGAGACCGGGGTGCGCTTCCGCATCGACGGCGTTTTGCACGCGGTCTACGACATGCCGGTCTCGGTGGGGCTGGCGGTGGTGAGTCGGCTGAAGATTCAGGGCCGCATGGACGTCTCAGAAAAGCGCAAGCCGCAGGATGGCCGCATCAAAACACTGGACAAGGACGACCGAGAAGTCGAACTGCGCCTGTCCACCATGCCCACCGGTTTTGGCGAGAAGCTGGTGCTGCGCATCTTTAACCCCGACGTCTTGTTGCGCGACATCAGCGAGCTGGGTTTTGCCCGCGAGGAGCGCAGTCGCTGGCTGAAAATGCTGAGCCGTACCAGCGGCATCGTATTGGTGACCGGGCCCACCGGCTCCGGCAAGACATCGACTTTGTACGCCAGTCTTAAATTGCTGGCGCGGCCTGAGGTCAATGTCTGCACCATCGAAGACCCGATCGAGCTGATCGAACCGAGCTTTAACCAGATGCAGGTGCAGCACAACATCGACCTGGATTTTGCCTCGGGGGTGCGCACACTGCTGCGCCAGGACCCGGATGTCATCATGGTGGGGGAGATCCGCGACGCCGAGACGGCAGTGGTGGCGGTGCAGGCGGCGCTGACCGGGCACCTGGTGCTCTCGACCATGCACACCAATGACGCGCCCTCGGCCGTGGCGCGCTTGATGGAGCTCGGTGTGCCGCCTTATTTGATCAACGCCACGCTGGTGGGGGTGCTCGGGCAGCGCCTGGTGAGAACCCTCTGCGAATACTGCAAGGCGCCGAAATTGGTGGACATCAACAGCTGGCGCGAATTCATCAACCCCTGGCGTGCGCAGGCACCGGCGACCGCCTGCGGCCCGGTGGGTTGTCTTGAATGCCGCAATACCGGCTTTCAAGGGCGCTTGGGTATCTATGAATTGTTGGAGATGGACGACGCGCTGCGTGCTTTGGTACGCGAAGAGGCGGACGTGGATGCGCTGCGCAAAAAAGCCTACCTGAACGGCATGAAACCGCTGCGCATCAGTGGCGCGCGTCTGGTCGGTGACGGCCTGAGCACCGTGGCGGAAGTGTTGAAGGTTGCACCTGTGGCGCTCTAGTACGTTCTGTGGTCTTATAAAACTACAATTCGTCCATTACGTTTCTCCAGTTCACTGGTGCTGTATTTACAGTGGCTGTAAACTGATGCGACAGAAACAATGAGCGAGTCAAAACTGATGCGCTTGGTGGAAATATTCATGTTGAGCGAACAAAGGTGCGGAGCGCCGTTCGTTCAGGTGGTTAACTGAAGTTGCAATGAAAAACTCCATGTATTCAAACAACTCGGCACAAGCAATTGGATTCGCGGGTCTGAGTCAATATGTCAGTGAAATTGATAAGATACTCGACCGCTGTTGCCGCGTGCCCGCTGCAAACCATGCCACCGATGAACTCGACGACACCGCAGATCTGAGTGAAACCGTTGTTGATTTGTCGTGGATTGATGAACCTGACATCGAATCCTTTGTCGCTACTGATGACTACGAACGAACGCCTTTGATGCTGGAAAGTGCCTCCGCCGCGGAGCAATGGCACAACGATTCGCCGCGAAAAGGCCGAGCCTTATTCACCGGGATCGCCGCCGTGTTGTTGCTCGGAGGCGTGGCGACCGGGGTGTGGCACAGCGTGTCTGAGTCGCCCGGCGAAATCACAGCGCCCGAGACTGGCAGTTTGTTGGTGGGCGAAGAGCCTCCACCCGTGGGTCGAGGCCTGGTGTTGAACAGCGCGCAAATTCGCTTTTGTCTGGCGCAGGGTATTCGCTTGGGGGCTGCGGCAGAAAACACCGAATCGCTCGGCAGGAATGGCGCGGCGCGGCTGAAGGACATGTACGACGATTACGATGGCCGCTGCCGCGAGTACCGCTTTCAGGCGGGGGCTTTTGAGCAGGCTCGCCGCTCCGTTGAATCGCACCGCCTGAGCCTGGAGAGAGAGGGGCTTGCGCTGTTCTCTGTTGCGCCTGTGGTCGTTGCTGCGGTTGAGCCGCAATCGCACAGCGGCGATTCAGGGCCGCAATTGCAAATCATGATGGGCGAGGCTCCCCGACTGGCTGACGCTCCTGCGCGGGAGGTCAGTCGCCGCGAGCCTGTGCTCAATCTAAAGCCGCGCACCTACATCAAGAATATGCAGTGGCGGCTGTTTAAACTGAAGTACTACGCTGGCCCGATTGACGGTGTGGACAGCAAGGCGACCCGTGATGCGCTGCGAGGCTTTTTCAGCGCGCATCCAGAGCACGCCGACTCAAATGAAGAAAAGGTGATTTTTCGCGCAGTGGACAGGGTTTACACCCAGAAGCACTAGAGTCCCTGCCACAGCAGTATTTGGAAGTTAGATGATGGAACTCATGCGTCGACACGGTATGTCACTATGACAATCACGGTTTTACAGCACCCAGGTTTAGTGGCCGCGTGTTTCAGTTGTGGACAGGAAAAAAACAGCGTGTTTGCTGGCTGTAATCATTGTGGCGCGAAGCCAACACAAGCCGGCGAGCTGTCTGATTCTCTGCTGCTCAGCCGTTTCAGTGCTACCGAAGAACAGTTGGCTCAGGCGATATCAGAGCGCTCGCCCAAAGTGTTGATCCAGGCGGCGAGTGCCGCCACGCGGGAGGCAGCTGCCACCGCGCTGGAGGACGAGCAACTCCGTAATTTATTGCAGCTAAACACGGAGCCTATGGCCCAGGTTCGGCCGAAAAAAGAACGGGTCGCAGAGGTCTTTGATCAGCTGCTCCGATCCACTGAAGCCGAGTGCACGCAGTACCGGGATTTCGGCCTGGAGCAGTGCCTGTTGCAGTCCGACAGTGTCTCGCCTTGGGTCAGCAACGAAAGGCTGTTGACCGCATTGCACGGCGATGCGCACAGTGTCTCCGCTGACGCGCTGGTTGAAGCGATCATCGATGTGGCAGAGAAGAGCCAATCCATAGGGCGGGCGGAGCTGCAGCGGCACCTGCGCGAGTGCGGTGCGAGCAGCGCCAGCTTGCAGACCGACGAGCTCAATGACCTTGAGCGGGCCTACGACAAATCCTTGCTCAACCGCGTGGTGGTATCGCTGGAGCGAGTGAGCACCGAACATTTGATCGCGCTGTTCACGCGGCTGAGTGCGGCGCAGGAGCGGCGGCGGGACAAACAAGTGCTGCCCTTGCTGAAGGAATTGTCGCGGGTCTATAAAACACATGCCATGTCCGTGCTGCGCCACGAGGCCAGCAATGCCGGTCGCCTGATGTCCGCCATTCGCACCAGTTCGACCGCCGAGCTGGAGTTCAGTGGCGTGCTTTTGACGACACTTGAGTCATTGCTCGACAACTGGCAAAAGGTGGCTCGGCCACTCACCAAAGACCCCGTGGACCAAGATGTAGCGGGTATTCGGCGGGCCTTGCAAAGTGAGCTGCAGGACATCGCCGATTATCTGCTCGAGCACCGCAGCGAAGATTCGCTTTCTGCTCGAGCGTCTCAACTGGCTTTGGTGTTGATGTGATGCGAGCCGCTGAAAAACGCAGCAGAGGGTGTTGCTCATGAGTGTATTCAAACAACTGCTTAACCGCAGAATGTCCGATCAAGAAGACCGTCTGAACCACGAGCTGGATAATCTGCAGCGGGTGATGGAGGACGAGGCTTTTCAGAACAGCCTGCTGGACGACAAGACCGCGGCAGAAGTGGCTCGCGGTGATTCAGTGGACGCGCTCGTGATGTCCTCCGGTGCCTTCGGCTTTGATCCCGAGAATCCGATCCCCGTCAACGGGCCACTGGGCGCGGTGACCTATCTGTCCCGTCTGAAGACCCATTCGGGCGAACGCCTGTTGTTTCAGTGTGTGGGTCGCAAAGATGGCGTGCGTGTGTTCGAATGTGTGACCTACTCGGGCAGGCGTTGGTTCGTCTTGTTTCTGCACATTTACCACCCTCGAAAATCCACGTTCTTGCCAGATGGCTTTGAATTCAGTGGAGATGTCGCCATGTTCAGTGGTTTTGTCGACGCCTCTCTCGATTTTCCCAAAGACTACCAGCAGCGAGTGGACAAGCTCGACGACCGCATCAAAGCAGCCTATGCCACTCAGGCTCGCCTCGGCGGCAACATAGGCGCGAGCTCCTTTGTTCGGCCGCTCGCCCATTGGGCCAAGCTCGATGCATTGGCTGTCAGGGGCTTCCGCTAGCGGGTTCATGCTGACTCAAGGGGCCGCTCCAGACGGCTGCTGCATTGCTTGTACATGTTCTAGAAACCTTACTCTAAGCGCCGGCGTTTCGCCCCTGCTCTAGCCTCCCAAAGCCGGCGGATATGGCTGGAGAATACGGCCAAAATAGCTTCCCACACTAGGGAATCTACGTCTCGTCCGGCCTCTTACGCGCTCAATACTTTCAATAAACCGTGGCAGCTCTTGGCCTGCCTTCGCAAGATTGCTGGATTGTCGGATTGGGCGCACGGCCAGCTGTGCACCGAGGCGCGCAAGAGGGCTTTTGCGGATCACTGCGTCTTTGCTTCAGCTCTGTAGTAACAATTCACGCCATTTCTCCACGTTTGAGCCAGTCCCTTGTGTTTATTGGCAAAACTTTGCTGTCACATCGCCGTTAACAAGCCCGCAGGTGGATTGTTTGATCTGCTTGGAAATTTCGGGTCTGGCGCACAACCCCAGTTGGTTGCCTGATCTTCACACGTGAATTGCGCTTAGGAGGTGCTGACGTGGGGCAGTACGTGGCTTGTGAAAGGTATTTGATCGATTTTCCTTCCGATAAAATCCGAACATCTCAACGGCTTGAAAAGGAATCGAGTTACGCCGTGAGCACTCACGGCGAGGAGCTCGGGGATTGCCGCTCGCTCAATCTGAGCGCGCTTTTCGCCGTTTTCCTGTGCCGTTACAGCCGACAAGAAGACACGGTTTTTCGAATCTGGCGTGATGGTGTCTGGGAGCTGGAGGCTTTCTCAGTCGACAAAAATACAGGGCTCGCGGGAACACAAGAGCAGGAGCTGCCAGAGGCTGCAGAGCTGGGCGCGCCAGGGCTGGCCATTGGTTTTAGCACGCACACACTCGAACTCAGTGAGCTGCAGGCGAGCGGTTTAGACGCTGTCTTTTTCGTGGAACAGGGCGCGCAGACGCGGCTGCGCTGTGTTTATGCGGAAGAGCATTTTGATGAGGTGGGCATCAGCTACCGCCTGTCTTCGCTGGCGACTCTGTTGCACGCGGCCTGTGCGAAACCAGAGGGCGTGGTGGGCGACTGGCCGATGCACTCCCAGCTGGACGCCGAGTTGCTTGCGCGCATCAACCACACGGCAGCGGTCTTTGATGCCGAGACTGTTGTGCACGAACGATTTTCTGCTCAAGCGGCCAGCACGCCCGACGCAGCAGCGGTCTGCTTCGACGGGCAAAGCCTGAGCTACAAGCAACTGGAGCAGCGCAGCAATCAGTTGGCCCACTACCTGCGCGCCAAGGGCGCTGCACCCGGGGTGAAAGTCGGGCTGTTTGTCGAGCGCAGCGAGCGCATGATCATCGCCTTGCTGGGCATCCTCAAATCTGGCGCAGCCTATATACCGCTAGACCCCGCTTACCCGGCGGAGCGCATCGCCTACATCGCGGAAGTTTCTCGCGTGCCACTGATCATCACTGAGCAGCCTCTGCTGGGCCTGATCGACGCTGAGCAGACCTTGCCGGTGTTGATCGATGCCCTAGATGATGCGCTGGATCAGCAGCCCAGCACGGCGCTGGATTCTGGCGTGCAGATTGAAGACCCCATGTACCTGATCTACACCTCTGGCAGCACGGGCAAGCCCAAAGGGGTGGAGATCTGTCACCGCAACGCCGCGGCGTTTATCGATGGCATGCTGTCTATGCCGCCGTTGAACCGCGTGGATCGCACCTTGGCGCTGACCTCCTTGTGTTTCGACGTTTCGGTTCCCGAGATCTACTGCACCCTGTTGATCGGTGGCTGCGTGGTTGTGGCCAACCGCGCCAGCGCCACCAACCCCGTGGCCCTGGCGGCCCTGATCGAAGAAGAGCAGGTGGAGACGGTGCACGCCACGCCGTCCACCTGGCGTTTGTTGCTGGAATCCGGCTGGCACAATAAGCGTGTCACGGCTGTGACCGCCGGCGAGCCCTTTCCCCGTGAAATGGTGGCACCGCTCTTAGCGTCAAGCCGCGAACTGTGGAATTTCTACGGACCCACCGAGGCGACCGTCTACGCCAGTGGTTATCAGATTACCGACCCGGACGCGCCTGTGCACATCGGCAAGCCGGTGCTCAACTACCGCGTGCGACTGTGCGATGAACGCGGCCTCGCGGTGCCTTTTGGCGCGGCAGGGGAGATGTGGATAGGTGGTCCTGGGGTCTCCGGGCGGGGTTACAGCAACCGTGACGATTTGAACGCTGTTCAGTTTCCCGAAATCAACGGTGCGCGCTATTACCGCACCGGCGACGCGGTGCGCCTGTTGTTGGACGGCAGCATCGAATACCACAGCCGCATCGACGGTCAGGTCAAGGTCAATGGCTACCGCATCGAGCTGGGTGAGATTGAAGCTGTGTTATCGCAGCACGCCAGTGTCTCCCGCGCTGTGGTCGATCTGCAGCACAGCGACGACGGCGAGAAGCTCCTCGCCGCCTGGTGCCTGATGGAGCCGGGCAGCGAGCTGGGGCCACCTGAGCTCAAAGCGCACCTGCGCAGCCAATTGCCGCCCTATATGGTGCCACTTGCCTGGGCCACGCTCGACAGTGTGCCGCTCAACCCCAATGGCAAAGTCGATCGCAAAGCCCTGCCGCCCATCGCCACAGACGCTGTGACTGCACCGCTGTTGCCCCGAGCCAGCGCTGCCGTCTCACTGGATGAGCAGCTGCGTTACGCCCGCGAGCTTTGGCTGCAGATGCTGAGTCTCGATGACTGCGATCAGCAGACGAGCTTTTTCGACTTGGGTGGCACCTCGATGATGGCGCTGCAATTTGTCAATCGCTTCAATGCCGCGACCCAGCAAGATCACAACATCGTTGATTTTTTTGGCAAGCCCAACTTGCAAGCCTGGTCCGATCACCTGCGCAGCAGCGCCGTTGAAACAACCGTGAGCGAAGCGGTACAGGAAAAGCCAGAATCCGTCGCTGCACAAGACATCGCCATTGTGGGCATGGCGGTGCACGTGCCAGGTGCCAAGGGCTTACAGCAGTATTGGCAGAACATCGTCGAAGGGGTGGAGTCCATCTCGCATTTCAACCGCGGGGAACTACTCGCCGAGCTGCCCGCAGACACCGTCGACGACCCTGATTATGTAGCGGCTCGCGGCGTGCTCGAGGATTACGACGCCTTTGACAATGAGTTCTTTGCGATCAATCCGCGCGAAGCGCATGTGATAGACCCGCAGCAGCGTTTGTTCTTGCAAACAGCGTGGCACGCCTTTGAAGATGCAGGGCAGGTGCCTGACAGCTTTGAGGGGTTGGTAGGGGTCTATGCGGGCACTTATTACAACACCTATCACAGCAACAACGCCGCTGCCCACAGCGATAAGTTGGAGGCGATGGGCCATGTGCAAGAGATGATCGCCAGTGAGAAGGACTATGTCGCTACTCGCGTGGCGCACAAGTTCAATCTCAAGGGGCCGGCCGTCTCCGTGCACACCGCTTGCTCAACCTCCATGGTGGCTATCGCCCAAGCTTGTGGTGCACTGCGCTTGGGTCAGTGCGACATGGCAGTGGCGGGTGCTGCCTCACTGACGTCGCCTGTGAAGAGTGGCCACAGTTTCCAAGAGGGCTCGGTCTTTTGCAAAGACGGGCACACCAAGAGCTTTTCCGCTGATGCCACGGGCACCATGTTTTGTGACGGCGTGGGCGCGGTTGTGCTCAAGCGAGTAGACGATGCTGTTGCCAGTGGCGACCGCATCTACGCCGTGATCAAATCGGCCGCGGTGAACAACGACGGCGGCGACAAGATGAGTTTCATGGCGCCCTCCAGCGACGGCCAGGCCGCGGTGGTGGAGGCGGCGCTGCGCGAGAGCGGTGTGCCGGCCGATACCATCGGCTACGTGGAAGCGCACGGCACGGCAACACCGGTAGGAGATCCCATTGAAATAGAGGGGTTGCGTCGGGCTTACGACAAATTCACCGATCAGCGGCAGTTTTGTGCGATTGGTTCGGTGAAGAGTAACATCGGTCATTTGACTGCGGCGGCGGGCGTGGCGGGTCTGATCAAGACAGCCCTGACACTGCACCACAAGATCATTCCACCCAGTTTGTTCTGTGAGCCGGTGAACCCTGCAATTCGATTTGAACGCACGCCTTTTTATCCGGCGGTTAAACGCGAGCATTGGTTGGAATCCGATCATCCTCGCCGTGCCGGGGTGAGCTCCTTTGGCGTGGGCGGCACCAACGCGCACGCGATCTTGGAGGAGTTCAATGCGCCAGAGCCCACGGACACTGATTTTCGCTCGCGCGAGTTGCTGTTGATCTCTGCCAAGACAGAGCAGTCACTGCAGGCGAACACCGACGCGCTTGCCGAGCAGATGGCACAGCAGGGTCAGCGCTTGGCCGATGTCTCGCATACCTTGATGCAGGGGCGCAGTGTGTTTGCCCAGCGGCGCTTTGTAGTCGCCGCTGAAGGCCAAGCCGCGCAGCGGCTGTCCGAGTTAGACACTGCCTACAGTGCCACGGCGGCAGCAGCCAAGACTTCTGGCAAGGTAGCGTTCATGTTCCCGGGCCAGGGCAGTCAGTATGCGGGCATGGGCAGCAACCTCTATCAGCAAGAGCCCGTCTACCGCGAGGCTCTGGACCGTTGTGCCGAGATCCTGAAGCCGGAGCTGGGCATGGATATCCGCGATCTATTGCTGCGCGATGATGCGGCAGCTAAGGAGATGATTGGCCAGACCCGTTTCACCCAGCCCAGTTTGTTTGTCACCGCTTACGCCTTGAGCCAGCTGTGGCAGCACTGGGGCGTGCAGCCCGCAGCCCTGATCGGTCACAGTGTGGGTGAATTTGTGGCGGCGCATTTGGCCGGGGTGTTCAACCTCGAGGATGCACTGCTGCTGGTGGCGCGACGTGGCGCCATGATGCAAGCGCTGCCCGGTGGCTCCATGCTGACGGTGCGGCTCGGCGTCGAAGAGCTGCGGAATATCTTGCCCGATGCTCTGTCCATAGCGGCCATCAACGGGCCGAAGTTGTGCGTGGTCGCCGGTGAAGATGAAGCAGTAGCAGACTTTGCCAAGCATTGTGAACAAGAGCAGATTGTCTGCCGTGCGCTGCAGACATCGCATGCTTTTCACAGCGCCATGATGGACCCCATCGTCGATGCATTTGCAGCCCTGGTAGAAGCGACGCAGCGCAACAAGCCGCAGCTGCCGATTGTGTCCACCGCGGATGCCGCGTGGCTTTCCGCAGACCGAGCGATCGATCCGCAGTATTGGGCGCAGCATTTGCGTCAGGCGGTGCGTTTTGCGGAGGGCGTGCGCGTGCTCTGGGATGAGCAGGATTATGTGCTGCTGGAACTCGGCCCCCGTGCGACGGCCTGCACACTGGCTCGCCAGCAGGCGACGGATGCGTCGCGGCAGATCGCGATTCCCTCGCTCTCCAACAGCTCCGATGACGAGTGCGAAGTGGAGAGCATGCTCAGCGCGGCAGGACGATTGTGGCAGTGTGACATCGCGCTGGACTGGTCACAACTGCAGGGCAATGGCTCCAGACGTATCGTCAGTTTGCCAGGATATGCCTTCGCGAAAACGCGCTTTTGGCTCAAATCCAAACACGCGCTAAACCTGGAAAATGCCGCGAGCAGTGGCCTTGCGGCAGCTCAGCCCAATCTAATTGAAGCGACTCTGTCGACACCCCTTATTGCCGAGAACACCACCATGAGCCAGCCCATGCAAACGCGTAAAGAACACCTGATCTCACTGGTCAAAGAGCTGTTTGAAGACACCTCTGGCATGGACCTGAAGAACGCCGATGCGAACGCCAACTTCATGAGCCTTGGCCTGGATTCGTTGTTCCTGACCCAGGCAGGCAACTCGATCAAAAAGAAGTTCGCCGTAGTGGTGAGCTTTCGCCAGTTGATGGAGAGCGTCAATTCATTCGATGCACTGGCGGTGGTATTGGATCAAGAGCTGCCTGTGGGAAAATTTGAAGCACCGGTGGCGGACGTTGCGCAGGTTGCGGTGCAGGTCGCTGCTCCCGGTCCAGCTGCTCCCGCTCTGGCTGCTCAAGTCGCTGTGGCGCCAGCAGCCCCTGTTGCGGCCAGCGCTGTGCTCAGTGGCGTGCCCGCGGCGGTGGCCCCGTTGCACAGCCCGGCGTTGATCGCCGGCGGGGGCGTGGAATCCCTGGTGCAGCAGCAGTTGTTGCTGATGCAGCAGCAACTGCAGTTGCTCGGTGGGGCGGGGCTGCCTGCGGCGACGATCACTGCCGCGCAGCCAGTAGGGGCAGTGACGGCAGTGCCGTTCAGTGTTGTAAAAAAATCCGATGTGGCACCGGCACCCGTCGCGGCATCTGCCGCTGGCGCAAGCGAAGCCAAACCTTTCGGTGCTCAGGCGCGAATCTCTCATGAGCAGGACGGCGAGATGAATCCGACCCAGCGCGGTAATTTGCAGCGTTTTATCGAAGCCTACGCCGTGCGCACTAAATCATCCAAGGCGCACGCTCAAGAAAACCGCGCCACTTTTTCGGATCCGCGGGTGGTGTCAGGGTTTAGCCCTGCCTTGAAAGAGGCCGTCTACCCGGTGGTGGTGAACCGCTCTGAGGGTTGCAAACTCTGGGACTTGGACGACAACGAGTACATCGACATCACCAACTGTTTTGGCGCGAACTTTGTCGGTTACGGCATTGATCAGATCAAAGAGGCAATGCACCGCCAGATAGACATTGGTTTTGAAATTGGCCCCACCAACCCGCTTGCGGGAGAAGTGGCGAAGCTCGCTTGCGAGCTGACCGGGAATGAGCGTTTTGCATTTTGCAACACCGGCTCTGAGGCGGTCTTGGGGGCTGTGCGTGCGGCTCGCACCATCACAGCAAAAGACGTAGTGGTTTCCTTTAACGGGGATTATCACGGCCTCTTCGACGAAGTCATCGTGCGCGGCTCTCCGGCGCTCAAATCCTTTGCCGCCGCGGCGGGTATCCCACAGACAGCGGTCAGTCAGACGCTGGTATTGGATTACGGCGAGGCTGCTGCACTGGATCAGATCCGCGAGCGCGCTGAGGACATTGCCGCGATTCTGGTGGAGCCGGTGCAAAGCCGCAACCCCGGTCTGCAGCCACGGGAGTTCCTGCATCAACTGCGCGCGCTCACTGAAGAGCTGGACATCGCGCTGATATTCGACGAAGTGATCACCGGTTTTAGGATTCACCCCGGCGGTGCGCAGGCGCATTTCGGTGTACGAGCCGATCTGGCGACCTACGGCAAGATCATCGGTGGCGGCATGCCGATCGGCATGATCGGTGGCAAGGCGAAATACATGGACGCCTTTGACGGGGGGCACTGGCAGTACGGCGATGATTCGGCGCCGGAAGTGGGCGTGACTTATCTGGCGGGCACCTTTGTGCGCCACCCGCTGACGCTGGCAGCCTCGAAGGCGCTGTTGCTGATGATCAAGGCGGGTGGCGTGGAGATGTACGACACCATCAACGCGCGCACGGACCGCATGGCTGCGGAGATGAACAGGTATTTCAAGCTGCGTGGCGTGCCCTACAAGATGGCGAATTTTGGCTCGCTGTTCAAACTCAGCTATCCCCTGGACGCTAGAAACGCCGAGCTGCTGTTCATGTTCGCGCGCCACCGCGGTGTGCACGTGTGGGACGGCCTGCCCATGTGCTTGACCACCTCGCACAGTGACGCCGATGTGGATGCCGTAATCAAAACCTTGAAACTGGCGGTCGATGACATGATCGACAATGATTTTCTGGCTCTCGAAGGACAGCAGACTTTTGTCTCCAGTAAGCAGCGTGTTCGATTGGTCGACGGCAAAGACGGGGAGGTCAGTTGGGTGCAGCAGGGCTCATCCCAGCAGATTTCCTCCAATTCCACGCAGTAATCTCTCGAGTAGGTTGATACCCAGATGAAAAATTCGGTTCAAGACAGCACCGGCACGGTAGGCAACAGCCAGCGGAGAAACACCTCGGATGCGCAACAGGAAATTCTGGCCTCTGTGGCCCTGGGTGATGAGGCCTCCTGCGCCTTCAATATGGCGGTGCAGATCGACTTCCCGGGCGCCGTTGATGCGAAAGCACTGGCCGCTGCGGTAAAGGACTTGGGTGCGCGTCACCAAATGCTGCGCGCGCGTTTCTCGCTCGATGGCGAGAGCATGTGGGTGGACCGCGAGTGTCAGGTCGAATTGCAGGACTTGGACCTGCGCGCAGAGACTGCAGATCATGCGGCGAGCTTGTTGGACGAGCTGCGAGATATTCAGGTGGCAGTCGCCTTCGATCTGGTCAATAACCAAGCGTGGCGCGTGCACCTAGTGCTGCTCAGCGACGGCGCTTCAACGGTGCTGATCACGGCGCATCATGTCGTCGCCGATGGCTGGTCTCTGGCCGTGATGCGCGAGGATCTGGCGCAGCTCTACACCGACCGCATGCAAAAGCGTGCCTCATCACTGCAGCCGGCAATAGATTTCGATGTCTATCTGGAATATTTGGATGAGCAACAGCGCAACGGCACGCGCGGAAAATCGCGCGACTACTGGATAGAGCAATTCACCCCTGAGCTCTCGGCCTTTGATTTCCCCTTAGACCATGCTCGGCCGGCTGTGCGCAGTTACGCGGCCGGGCGCTGCGATGTGCGCATTCCCCGAGATGTATCCGATGCACTTCGGCTGATGGCCAGAGAGCAGCAGAACAGTTTGTTTAACGTGCTGTTCTCTGCCTTCTACGCCTACTTATATAGAGCCAGTGCGGCCAATGACTTGGTGGTGGGCATTCCCGCGGCGGGTCACAGCATCGCCGGCTTGTACGAGATGGTGGGGCACTGCGTCAATATACTCCCCGTACGCCAATCAGTGCAGGGCGAGCAAAGTTTTGCTGCGTTGTTGCGTGATACGCGCAGTTCCATGCTGGACGCTCAAGACAACCAGGTCTTCACCTTCAGTGAAATGATCGGTCATCTGGACGTGAAGCGCGACTTGTCGAGAATCCCGGTGGTGTCGATGTTGTTCAACATCGATCAGGAGACCGGGAAACACGACTACGCTGGCTTGCAGGGGCAGGCCAATTCGATTGCGCACCGCTTTGAGAACTTCGAGATATTCTGCAATATCTTGGATCGTCAGGGTGAGCTGACCGTCGAGTGGGCCTACAATACGCAGCTTTTCTCGGCGGAATCGACCGAGCATCGCGTGCGCTCCTTCGTGGCGCTGCTGTCGCAAATCGCCACTGCTCCCGAGCTGCTGCTCGACGATACCAGTCTGTTCTCCGAGGCGGACCGCCAGGTCTACAGCGAGCTGAACAATACATCTTTGCCTCTGCCGGCAGGCGGCACTGTGTTGTCGATGCTGGAGGCGAGTGCACAGCAATCCCCGAATGCCGATGCACTTGTCGCTGGAAATACGCGATTCAGTTACCGCGAGCTGCATCAGCGCGCGAATCGCCTGGCGAACTACCTGCAGCTGCAAGGTGTCAGCAAGGGCGACTGGGTTGCCCTGTGTCTGCAGCGCAGCGAGCACATGGTGGTGGCTATTCTCGCGCTGATGAAGCTCGGCGCGACCTATGTGCCGCTGGACCCAGCGTACCCCGCAGAGCGCGTGGCTTATATCATCGAAAACGCCAGCGCGTCGATGATCATCACGCAGAGCAATTTGCTGGCGGCACTGCCGCAGCACGCAGGCAGCAATGTGTGCCTCGATGCACTCACCGATCAACTGCGGCAGCAAGCGGATACAGCGCCCGAAGGCCCGCTGCCATCGGCCGAAGATCTTATCTACGTGATCTATACCTCGGGCTCCACTGGCAATCCCAAAGGGGTGAAGCTAGAGCACGCTAACGTGGCGAACTTTCTGAGCTCTATGGCGCGCGAGCCGGGACTGGTCGCGAGCGATAGGCTGGTCGCGGTGACGACCCTGTCTTTTGATATCGCCGTGCTGGAGTTGATGCTGCCGCTGACTGTGGGCGCCTGCGTGGTGCTGGCAACACGGGAGCAGGCGACGGATGCCGAGGCGTTGCAGGCCTTGATGCAAGACGAAGGCGCGACGACCTTGCAGGCGACACCCGCCACCTGGCGAATGTTGTTGCAGGGAGGCTGGCAGGGGCAGCAGAACTTGAAGTCCCTGGTCGGCGGCGAGGCCCTGCCACGCGATCTGGCTCTGCAGCTGGTAGACAAGGTCGATCAGCTGTGGAATATGTATGGCCCCACGGAAACTGCGATCTGGTCCACCTGCGAGAGAATCGATGCGGGCAGTGAGTCGATAACTATTGGCAAACCAATTGGCAATACCCAAGTGTATGTGTTCGATCAGCTCGGGCACCCCGCGCCAGTGGGCATGCCAGGCGAACTGTTGATCGGCGGCGAGGGGGTCTGCGCGGGTTATCATCAGCGCGATGATTTGAACCGCCAGGTGTTTATCCCGGATATTTTCTCCAGCCGTCCCGCTGCCAAACTCTACCGCACCCGTGACCGGGTCAAGCTGCTGCCCGATGGTCGTGTGGAATATCTGGAGCGCATGGACAATCAGGTGAAAGTTCGGGGATATCGCATCGAGCTGGGGGAAATTGAAACCGTATTGGGTGAGCAGGACGCCGTGCAGGAGTGCGCCGTTTTGGCCCGTGAAGACGTGGCCGGAGATGTACGCCTGGTGGCCTATGTGTTGACGATTGACGGCCAGCTGAATGAGCGCGCTCTGGCTCTGGGCCTGCGCGAGCGCTTGCCTGAATTCATGCAGCCGCAGCATTTTGTTTTGATGCAGGACATGCCGCGCACGCCCAATGGCAAGCTGGACCGAAAAGCGCTGCCGCCGCCGCGCGCGCGCGAAGGCGCGGCGGATGAAACACACATTGAGCCGAGAACGGATACCGAGCGCTGGGTGGCGAATCACTGGTCTGAGTTGATACTTGCAGAGGGTATCGGCGTCGATGACAATTTTTTTGCGCTCGGCGGCCACTCGCTGTTGGCGATGCGCTTTATCGCCGAGAGCCGCAAGCAGTTTCCTGGCGCCGTCAGCCTGCAAATGGTGCTGCGAGAGACACTGGCGCAGATCGCCGCTACGCTGGACCCAGAAGACAGGGCGGAGATCATAGCTTCGGATCAGCAGCCAACGGCTACTCCGATCAAGGTGTTCTTTTCAGTGGCCAGTGAAAAACCCATGTTTTGCAGCTATCATCCGCCCGCCGACGGGCGGCGCGCGCACCGAGCTGTGCTGATGGTGCAGTCATTGGGCCATGAATACCAGCGCGGTCACCGTGCAATGCAAGAGCTGGCAACAGCCTTGAGCAAAGAGGGCTGCGCAGTCTTGCGTTTTGATTATTGCAACACTGGAGATTCGAGCGGGGAGCCAGAGCAGTTGTCACTGCCACAGCTGCAGCGTGACTTGAAGGCGGCCACCGATGAATTAATTCGCCTAAGTGGCTGCGCCTCTGTCGATCTGCTGTCCATGCGACTGGGTTCTTTGCTGGTCGCGTCACACAGCGATGCGCGCTGGAACCGGCATTTTGCCTGGGATCCTGTGCTCAGTGGTGCCGGCCACGCCCGTTTGCTAAAACAGATGCAGCTGGCATCTCTGCGCGATTGGGACCGCTATGTGTCCCGTCGAAAAAAGCAGGACAGTGCTGCGGATGAGTTCCTGGGATACACCTACACAGAGACACTGTTGCAACAGTTGAGTGAGGTGCAGGGCGGTTGGTTGCCGTCGCTTTCGCTGATTGTCTCGAGCGGAGAAAGTACGGCTTCAGATCAGCTCGACGTGGTGTCGAGACTGACGGTGGCGCCACAGTGGCAAAGCCATGAGCACAGCGAAACGCATATCCAGATGCCCGGCGATTTAGAGCAACTGGTTCAAGATATTTTGGAGATTTCACCGTGATCGAGAGTGTGTGTCAGTTTGGCGCTGCGGACAGTTTGGTCGGGATACTGACCCAGCCAGAAGAGGAAAAACGCAACGGTGGCCCAGTGGTTGTATTGTTGAGCGCTGGTTTGCTGCACCGTGTGGGGCCATTCCGTCTGTATATTTCCCTGGCCAGAGAGCTCGCGCGTTGTGGCGTCAGCAGTTTGCGCTTTGATCTTTCAGGCATAGGTGACAGCGGTCCCAGCAAGGTGGCCGCGGCAATTGAAGAGCGCACCCTCGCCGACATCGCGGCCGCTTACAACTATTTGCAGGATAATCACGGCGTAGCGCAGTTTGTGGTGGGCGGGCTGTGCTCTGGAGCTGACGATGCATTCAGGGCGGCCTTGGCCGATCAGCGAGTGGTGGGCAGCTTCCAGCTTGATGGTCTGGGTTATCGCACCAAACGTTATTACCGTGGCCATGTGCTGAAACACTATTTGCCACGATTGGCCAGCAGTGATAAATGGAAGAGGTTGGCGGCCAAGATCGGCGAGAAAAACGGAGAGCAGCAGGCCGTGTCAATTGCTGGTGGGGAAGAGGACTTGCACCGATTGATGCCATCTCAGGCAGAGGCGAAATCGGGTTTGGCCGTGATGGCTGAGCGTGGTCAGCAGTCTTTGTTAATCTACACCGGCGGGGCGAGTAGCTATTACAACTACCCCGGTCAGATCTACGATAATTTTCCCGAGCTGCGAGCCTGCAGCACCGTGAATGAATGTTTCATGCCCAAGAGCGACCACACTTTTATGCTTAAAGGTGATCGAGAGAAAGTATTGGCTGTGTTGAGCGAATGGTACGCCAGCTGTTGGCCCGCCGCGGCCTAGCAATAACACGCGTCCTGTAGGCGCTTTTGCCTTTTAGCCCTGCACCTGCAGTTTGCAGGTGTGGGGCTTTTTGTTTTGGCGCTAACAAACTTCGCAGGGCTGGCAACTGTCATGGAGCCTTGTGGAGGCTAGACGCAGCGGATGCTCAGCGCCTGGCGATTTTCGCCTTCGTTGCGCGGAGCGGCCAGCTCAAACTCGAAAATTTGATCCCGCGTGGGCAGGCCCGCCGAGTCATAACCTTGCGGCAGCTCGGAATCGTAGAAGAACACCGTCTCGTAGGGGGAGGACTCGTCGCGTGAATCGGTGATCCAGATGCCGGGTGAGACTTCGCGCATAAAGCGCATAAAGCCAAAGGGCTTGCTCTCGTGGTGGTAATAACAATGACCTCGCACGCGGGAACCTGTCTCTCCCCAGCGGAATTCTTGGCGCATGTCGGTGCCATGCGCGTCTTGCGCCGGTGCCAGCTCGGGAATGAGATAACCTGACATGAACATATCCGCCTCGCGGCGCAGGTCAGTCGAGACATTGTCAAAGGCGACTACTTCAACGCGGCAGCCCTTGGATTGCAGGGCGCGCACCACTTGAACAAAATCACCGTCCCCTGTGGCCAGTACAACGCGGTCTAGGTTCACCGATTGCAGCAGGGCGTCGACCGCCAGATCAAGATCGGCGTTCGCCTTGGAGCGCTTCTCACCCTCGCTGTCCTGATACCAGCGAACCATCTTCTGGATAACCTTGAAGCCGTAGTCCCGGATGCGGTTGTGAAAATTCTGCTCGCGCTTGAGGTAGTCGTAGTCAGAATCAGCGCGCTTGGGGTCGTAGGCTAGATAGGTGTTCAGCCGCAGCGGTTCCGCACCGTCTCGGGTGGCAAAATCACGCAGCACGTCGTAGCGCATGCGGAAACCACCGTTGCGTCTGACATTCTCGCCGTCTACGTACACACCAACTTTGATATTTCTATGGATAGCTAACAAACTTTAAAACCTGTTGTAGTATTAATGATACACAGTAACGTTGAGATTATTGCAAATATTGCGATTGTCTTATGGTGGTCTATTTTGTAATGATCGTTCAACAACCTGCTAAACCGTAATGAAATCAGCCGCGTAGCTGGCCCTTAGATGGGGAAGTTGTCACTCGGCAAACAGTACCATGCTTTATAGTTCTTTTGTATTGAGAGCGGAAGCTCTATATAGAGGGTAACGCAGTGGCGCGAGGACTAAAACAGCCGCTGTGAAGCAGCTTGTTAGAACCGAAGTAGGGTTCTAGGTCTAGCCCGAGCTGCTAGTTCCAGACTAAGGCATCTCGCTGGCCCTCGTCCGGTAGATGCCTGGATTTATTCGTTGTTTTTTACCTGCCGAAGTTGATGAAAGTCATGAAAGTGAAATCAATAAATTGCTTACTGCTGTTGTTGCTGGCGTCCCCTGTCTGGGCGATCGATTTAGGCAGGCATGAGTCAAGCCCCGAGCCGGTGGCCAGCAAAGCGCTGAAGACCATCACGACGGCGAGTGGCTTGAAGTATCGCGTCCTGGAGATAGGCAGCGGGCGAAGCGTGCCTGCGCTGGAAGATCACGTCACGATTCACTATTCCGGCCGCCTGATGGACGGCACTGAATTCGACAATACGCGCAAGCGTGGGCGTCCAGCGAGCTTCGCCATCAGCCGGGTGATCGAAGGCTGGTCCGAGGGCCTGCAGTTGATGAAAGAGGGCGCAAAGTACCAGTTTATCGTGCCACCGGAGCTGGCATTTGGTGACAAGGGCGTGAGCGGCATGATTGAGCCCGATTCAACACTCGTGTTCGACGTGGAGCTGTTGAAGGTTGAGGCGGCAATCGTCAGCTCAAAAAACTGATTTTCGCTGCGCCTGTTTAAGACGTCACAGTGGCACTCAGCCGCTCGGCTGAATTTGCTTGCTCTGGCTGCCGACGGCTTTGGCCTGCGCAGAGCTTCCTTGCTGACGCAGCAGGCATCTGCAGCTTGTCGTCAATCAACTGCTCGCGGTGCTTGATTCACCAAACCGGCTCAGCTTCATTCTGCGCTGCCTCAATTTCGGCTTTGCCCGTGCTTTTTTTGCCGGCGATCTTCAAGAGATCCTCGGGTCCCCCCAGCTGATCTCCTCGCCAATTCCCCTGACATCAATGCTCGATATCTGGTTGCCGCCGCACGCAATGCGATTGATTCAGGCGCCAGGTTGATGAGCTGCTCTCAGGTGGACGTTCAGCTCAGGTCCGAGCCGCATTGTAGGCTGGCAAGAACCCGTCTATGCTCGGTGTTCACAGCTCATCGCTCATAGCTCACTGTTCACTGCCGTGCGGATCGAGCGAATTCAAAGATTTTTACTTTAAATACAGCTTAAGGGAATCCAGCTCATGGGCGCAGCACTCGCATTTCATGTATTAGCCACAGTTATTTGGGTGGGGGGCATGTTCTTCGCCTATTTTGTGCTGCGACCATCGGTGGCACAGGTGCTCGCCCCCTCGCAAGCACTGCCCCTGTGGAGCGAGGTGCTCTCGGGGTTTTTCAGGTGGGTTTCACTGTGCATTTTATTACTGCTCGGTACCGGCTACTGGATGTTGTTCGGCGAGTTTGGCGGTTTCGGCTCCGCCGGAACCTACATCCACATCATGCACGGCACGGGCTTGTTGATGGTGGTGGTCTTCGGTCATGTGGCGGGCAGTCCTTTCCGAAAAATGAAAGCCTTTACGCTGCATGAAAACTGGGAGAAGGGCGCGGCTGAACTGCTTAAAGTGCGGCGATTGGTGGCGTTGAACCTCGCTTTGGGTGTCTTCACGGTGGTAGTTGCGACTTTTGGTCGCACCGGCTGGGTCTAGTTGAAATGGATCAAAAGACGAGTGCTGCGCACGCCGCTTTGGCGGCTTTTCCCGCTGCAGATGCGGGTCAGAAACGCTGGGTAATCTTCCTGAAAGCCTGTGAAAACCGCGCCGATGAGGCGAATTGCCTGGTCCAGTTGCACGCGGGGATGAGTGTCAAAGGCGATGGCATCAACCGCTCCGCGCTGAGCGGTTCGCTGCAGCTGCACACCTTGGCTGGCTGGGGTTATGGCCTTGTACGTTACGAGGGGGACACCCGGATAAGCAGCACGCGGGTAGGGTACAAGGGTGTGGCCGAGCACGACACTTGGGTCTACACAAAACCGCTGCTGTACGCCTATAACAGCCAGCTGCCCTTGGTTGTCTATACCCCCAGCACACTGCAGATTCGTCATGGCTTGTTCAGGCTGTCCGCCAGTGCAGGCTTTGCGCAGGAGGGCTGACAGTCCTTTACATGCACAATAATTCGACCATATCTTTTTGTTTTTTATAATAAAATCCCGAGTTGACCTGCTGCCCTTATCCCCCTAACATTCGGCCTTTCCCGCCAAATACGTTCTAGCCTTTGCGAGAGCTAAGCAAGCATGCTGACAGCTGATCGAAAGCACCAAAGTCTGCCGAACTTCTGCCGATTATTTCAGCATTGTGCGCTCTGCCGTCCACGACGCCCGAGGCAGCATCGTTCTCATCTTATGAATGCCACTGTGCCCCTGAGTTCGTTGGGGCGGGGTGGTCTGCAGCCGGGCATTGATCGATCAATGCCCATGAACCCGTTTTTCAAATTTATCCACGGAGTGACCCGTTGATGTCCCAGGACAATCGTATTGCCCGAGTAAAAGCCCAAATTGCTGAACATGGTGTCGAGGTTTCAGGAGAGTTGTTCTACAACCTCAGTTTCGAAGAGCTCTTCGCGCACGAAACCGACCCCAGTCTCGACGGTTTAGGAAAAGGCCATGTCACCAGCACCGGCGCTGTCTGTGTCTATTCAGGGCGCTTTACTGGTCGATCAGCCAAAGACAAATACCTGGTTCAGGACGACACTACCCGCGACACCGTGTGGTGGAAAGACGGCGCCAATGGCTCGGACAACCAGCCCCTAAAACCCGAAACTTGGTCTGCAGTGAAATCGGTTACATCGGGCGATCTGCGAGAGCAGAAAAAGCTCTACGTGATGGATGTTTTCTGCGGCACCAACCCCGAGACGCGGCTGGCAGTGCGGGTTGTCACCGCGGTTGCCTGGGGCGCGCACTTCGTCAAGAATATGTTCATTCGCCCCGCGGACGATGAGCTCGATGGCTTTGTCCCCGACTGGACCATCCTGCACGCGCCGACTGCTGAATTCAGCGACCATGCCGCACACGGCATGCGCTCCGAGGTCTTCGCTTGTTTCAACATCAGCGAGCGCGCTACCTGCGTGGGCGGCACCTGGTACGGCGGCGAGTTGAAGAAGGGCATCTTTTCGATGATGAACTACTTCCTGCCACTCAAGGGCATAGGTTCATTCCACTGCTCGGCCAACGAAGGGCAGGACGGTGATACTGCTCTGTTCTTTGGCTTGTCGGGCACCGGCAAGACCACGCTCTCCACCGACCCCAAGCGCGGCTTGATCGGCGACGACGAGCACGGCTGGGACGACCAGGGCGTGTTCAACTACGAGGGCGGCTGTTACGCCAAAACTATCGACCTCACCGCTGAGAAAGAGCCGGAAATCTTCAACGCGATTCGACGCGATGCGCTGCTCGAGAACGTGCCCTTAATCGACGGCGTGCCGGATTTCTCCGACAAGTCGCTGACCGAGAACACCCGCGTCTCTTACCCCATCGAGCACATCGACAACATCGTGCGTCCGGTATCCCGCGGTGGCCACCCCAAGAACATCATCTTCCTGACCTGTGATGCCTTTGGTGTCTTGCCACCGGTGAGCAAGCTGACATCCGAGCAGGCTAAGTACTTCTACCTGAACGGTTACACTGCCAAGGTCGCGGGCACTGAGCTGGGCCTGACCGAGCCCACCGCTGCATTCTCCGCGTGTTTCGGCGGCGCTTTCTTGACTGTTCACCCGACCCAGTACGGTGAGATTTTGGGTCAGAAAATGGCCGAGCATGGCTCGAGCGCCTGGTTGCTGAACACCGGATGGAGTGGTGGCGGTTACGGCGTGGGCGAGCGCATGTCGCTGAAAATCACCCGCGCGATCATCGACGCTATTTTTGACGGCAGCCTGCTTGCCGCCGATTACGTCGACATGGACGTGTTCGGCCTGGCGATGCCCACGGCGGTAAACGGTGTGGAATCCAGCATATTGGAGCCGCGCAATACCTGGGGCGACAAGGCTGCCTATGACGCGCAGCGTGACAAGTTGGCTAAAATGTTTGTCGCCAACTTCGCGCGTTACACCGACACGGCTAACGGCAAGGCATTGGTGGCCGCCGGCCCCAAGCCTTAAGGCAAAGCAGCTGATGCTGGGCTGAGGGGCAGCTGCTCTCTTGCAACCAGCATCTCAGCGGGCGCTCGATCGAGATCAATGATCGGGCGCTGTCGCTGCTTTTGACGGGCGCTCTTGTAGCGCCCGTTCTTGTGTCTGCTCCAGTTTTGTCTGCAGCCGCACCGCTGTGGCGGAGTCGGCGGGTGCCAGCTCCAGCGCCTGCTCAAACAGGCTGGCAGCTGCTGTAAAATCACGCTGCAGCAGGTGATGCTCTGCCAGCCAGCGTAGCGCTTGCAGGTCCTCTCCGGCCTGAGCGTAATACTGCGACAGGGTTTGATAGCCCAAGGGCCAGGCGTTGCCGTGTTGGCGCTCGAAATCCAGCAGCTCCGCCGCTGCCTGCGGGTGTTCGCCTTGCGCCGCGAGCAGCTCAGCGCGCAGCTGCGTGGCTGGGTACCAATGCGGGAAGTCGACTTGTAAATCCGCGAGTGTGCTCAAAGCCGCTGAGCGTTTGCCCAGCGCGGCTTCGATACGCGCGTTGAGCAAGGCTGCGGTGCGGTGCCTGGCCAGCTTGTCATCCAGTAGGTCAAAGGCGCGCCGAGCAGTCTTGGCATCATTGGCCAGCAGCGCAGTGAGGGCCAGCGCGTAGGGGCGGGCAGCGCTGTTGAGTGGGGCTCGCACCAGAGCGGCGACCCGGGCTTGGTGCAGCAGAAAGGCCGCGTGGTTGTCCTCGCCCTGTTCTTCAAATTGGCGTGCGCTGTCCCAGGCGTCCGCAATGCGCGATTGCGTGACTGGGTGCGTCTGTAGGTACTCCAGGCCGTGCCCTTGGTTGAGCTGTTCCTTGACCGCCAGGCCCTCGAACATCTCCGCCATGCCTTCCGGTCTGAAGCCGGCGATGCTCATGAAGCGCTGGCCCGCGCGGTCCGCCTCGCGCTCGTGCTGGCGCGAATAGTCGAGCAGGCTTTGATTGGCTGTGGCGAGGCCGGAATAGAGCGTCGCCTGCGCCGCATCGGGGTTGTCCCGCAGCACCAACGCGGCAGCCACCACAGCAGCCATCGCCGCTAGGCTGGCCTGGTTTTGGCGCTGCACGAAGCGGTGGATATGGCGCTGACTTAAGTGTGCAAGCTCATGTGCCAGCACGCTGACCAGGGAGGATTCGGTCTTGGCGTCGAGCACCAGGCCCGCGAAAACACCGATATAACCGCCGGGCAGGGCGAAGGCGTTGACGGATTGATCCGTGAACAGGGTCAGGCTGACGTGCGGCAGCTGCAGTGCATTGGCGCTGCTCAGGGTGGTGATCAGCCCTGTCAGGTAGTCGTGTAACTCGACATCGTTGAGGGTGGGGTTGCGCTGGCTGGCGCTGTGCATGGCCGCTCTGCCGAGCTCCGCCAGCTGCTGATTGTCGGCGCTGGCGTTGCCCAGATTGGGCAGTTCGGCCGAGGTGCTGGAGGCCAGCAAAAGCAGCGCGCACAGCATCGCCGCAGGGCCTTTATGGTGGCGACTGGGCGATAGCATCTTGGCGCGGTGCAGGGCAGCGGTTAGAATGTTTGTTTTTGGCGAGATTTTCATGGCCTCAGTCGACGATATTGTTGCGGATCACACGCTAGACGCTTCTGGTTTGACGTGTCCGCTGCCCATTTTAAGGGCTAAAAAAACCTTGGCGGCAATGAACTCCGGTGAAACGGTGCACATTATCGCGACGGACGCAGGCTCGGCGCGCGATATTCCCGTGTTTGCAAAACAACTGGGCCATGCACTGGAGCATTCGGCTGAGGCGCAAGGGGCATTTCATTTTGTCTTGCGCAAAGCGTAGTCGATCGAAGAGTTGATTTTGCAAGGCCCATATCACTGATGGCGCTTTTATTCCCCTGATCGATCATACTGAGACCGATCAGATCATCAAAATATCCGGAGAATTCGCAGCGGGCGTGAAACTTTTCACGCGCTGGCAGCTGTGCGGGTTCAACAAGCATTGTAGAGGTCGAAGACTGTGGAACTTTCGGGCGGCGAAATACTGTTCGCATCTTTAAAAGAAGAGGGCGTTGAATTTGTATTCGGCTACCCTGGTGGCGCTGTGTTGCATATCTATGACGCGCTGTTTCAGCAAGACGATATCAAACACATCTTGGTGCGGCACGAGCAGGCGGCGGCCCATGCCGCGGATGGTTATGCCCGTTCCACCGGCAAACCCGGTGTCTGCCTGGCTACCTCGGGCCCTGGTGCTACCAACATCGTGACAGGCTTGGCAACAGCCTACATGGACTCCATCCCAATGGTGGCCATCACCGGTCAGGTGAACCAGGCGATGATCGGCACCGACGCTTTTCAAGAGTGCGACATCATCGGCATTTCCAGGCCCTGTGTGAAACACAACTTCCTGGTGACTTCCCTGGAAGACCTGGCACCCACAATTAAGAAGGCCTTTCACATCGCCACCACCGGTCGGCCCGGACCGGTGCTGATCGACATTCCCAAAAACATCACCGCGCCCGATGTGCGTGTGCCCTTCGAGTACCCCAAGGAAGTGTCCATTCGCTCCTACAACCCGGTCACGGGCGGGCACTTGGGGCAGGTGCGCAAGGCGGTGGATCAGCTGGTAAAGGCCAAACGGCCGGTCATTTATTTTGGCGGCGGCGTGGTGCTCGGGGAGGCCAGCGCAGAGCTGACCCAGCTGGGCAAGGAGCTGGGCTATCCTGTCACCGGCACCCTGATGGGGCTGGGCGCCTACCCGGCGAGCGACGAGCAGTTTGTCGGCATGCTGGGCATGCACGGCACCTACGAAGCCAATATGGCGATGCACGAATGTGATGTGTTGCTGTGTGTGGGCGCGCGCTTTGACGACCGGGTGACCGGCGAACTGAAGACCTTCTGCCCGCACGCGCGGGTGATTCACATCGACATCGACCCCGCGAGCATCGCCAAGAACGTCGCGGTGGATATCCCCATCGTCGGTGATGTGCGCAAAGTGCTGCAAGAGATGCTGGCCTGTCTGGCCGAGAGCAACGCGCGCGCTGATGCCGGCGACATGACCGCCTGGTGGAA
Organism: Granulosicoccaceae bacterium; assembly: GCA_033852095.1. GTDB lineage: Bacteria > Pseudomonadota > Gammaproteobacteria > CALCKW01 > CALCKW01 > CALCKW01. The sequence continues at coordinate 53,434 of JAWSVD010000097.1, forward strand.
GCAGATCAACGTCTGGCGCGATGTGGATTCCTACGCCTATGACCGCAACAGCGGCACCATCAAGCCGCAGCGCGTGATCGAAGTGCTCTATGAGGCCACGCACGGCGAGGCCTTTGTCACCTCCGACGTGGGCCAGCACCAGATGTTCGCCGCGCAGTTCTACAAATTCAACAAGCCGCGCCGCTGGGTGAATTCGGGCGGACTGGGCACCATGGGCTTTGGCCTGCCGGCAGCGATGGGCGTGAAAATGGCGCACCCGGACGCCGACGTGGCCTGCGTCACCGGCGAGGGCAGTATCCAAATGTGCATCCAAGAGCTCGCCACCTGCAAGCAATACAACATGCCGATCAAAATACTGAACCTGAACAACGGTTATCTGGGCATGGTGCGGCAGTGGCAGGAGTTTAATTACGACGGCCGCTATTCCAGCTCCTACGTCGATGCGCTGCCCGATTTCGTCAAGCTGGCCGAGGCCTATGGCCACGTTGGCATTCAGGTCAAAGACCCTGCGGATCTCGAAGGGGCGATCAAAGAAGCGTTTGCCCTGAAGGACAGGCTGGTGTTTTTGGATATCCTCACCGACCCCGAAGAAAACGTCTACCCCATGATCGAAGCGGGCAAAGGGCACCATGAAATGCGGCTCAACCCCAAGCGCAGCGAGTTTAATTGAAATGCGGCACACCATATCCATATTGATTGAAAACGAATCGGGTGCTTTGTCGCGTGTGGCGGGGCTTTATTCCGCCCGTGGCTACAACATCGAATCGCTGACGGTCGCGCCAACTGACGATCCTTCGCTGTCGCGCATGACGGTGGTCACCAGTGGCCCCGATCACGTGATCGAGCAAATCACCAAACAGACCAATAAATTGATCGAAGTGGTGAAGGTAGTCGACTTGACCAACACCGCGCACGTGACCCGCGAATTGATGCTGATCAAATTGCGCGCAATCGGTGCCGCCCGTGAAGAGGTGAAACGTCTCACCGATATCTTCAGGGGCAAAATTGTCGACGTCACCGAGACCACCTACGTGGTAGAGATCACGGGCGAGTGCGGCAAATTGGACGCCTTCGTCAGCGCTGTGGGGCAGGGGCAGATCTTGGAGGTTGTGCGCTCGGGTGCCAGTGGCATGGCGCGCGGCGAAAAGAGCTTAAAAGTCTAGCGACTATACTGCGGCAGCCGCCAGGAGCGTCTGCGCAGCTACCGTTGGCGGGAAGTTCTGAAACTATCAGAGCTTCCCTATACAATCTCACTTTAAATTCGACAAATTGCGAGCGACTATGGCCAGTGGTCAACCGGGCCGCGGCATCTACCTGCTGCCTAATCTATTCACCACTTCTGCGTTGTTCGCCGGATTTTTCTCGATAATCGCTGCGCTCGACGGCAACTTCGACAAGGCCGTTATCGCGACCCTGGTCGCCATGGTGATGGACACCTTGGACGGCCGCGTGGCGCGCATGACAAATACCCAGTCCGCCTTCGGCGCCGAGTACGATTCCCTCGCGGACGTGGTCTCCTTTGGCGTAGCGCCGGCGCTGCAGATGTACCTCTGGTCGCTGCAATATGCGCCTGGCAATGGACTCGGTCAGTTGGGCTGGATCGTCTGTTTTGTCTTCGCCGCGTGTGCAGCGTTGCGTCTGGCGCGCTTTAACGTGCAGCTGGGCACGTCGGACAAGCGCTTTTTTCAGGGGCTCGCCAGCCCGGCCTCGGCCGGGGTGGTGGTCAGCGCCATCTGGATGATGTACGACCTGGGCATGAACGGCCAAGAAGTGCTGTGGTTCAGCTTGCCGCTGACTCTTGTAGCGGGGCTGTTGATGGTCAGCCGCTTTGCCTACTACAGCTTTAAAGACCTGGGTGAAAAGCGCCAGCTGCCCTTTGTCGCCACCTTGTTGCTGGTGGGCTTGTTCGCCTTCGCGTCCATCGATCCGCCGAAAGTGCTGTTCACCGGCTTCGCGCTCTACGCCGCATCTGGCCCAGCCACTGCGCTGTGGACTTGGGTGCGTCGCCGCAACCGTCAACAGACACGATTGGGTGATTGATCCCGCTCATCGGGGCGCTTATTTGCAGGCCCTGGGCATAGAGCAGTGGCAGCCGCGTGCGCTGCCGATTGTCGAGCAGCCAACACCCGCCGAAGAAGCCGCGTCTGAAGACGTTGACGGCACAGCGGCTTTGCGCGCCGACGTTTCAGCCGCTGAGGCCCCAATTGCTGAAGCGCTCGTCAATGAGCAGGTCGTAGCCGAGCAGATCGTCGAGCCAACCGCAGCAGTGGCCGTGACACCAGGCCCCGAAGTTGTGGTCGTCGCGCCAGAAGTTGTCAGCGCCACGGTGGTGGTGCAGCCCCCCGCGGTCAACCAGCTGCCGCTGCGAGAGCAACTGACTGACCGGCGTATAGAAGTCGATTTGGCCCGCGCATCTGTGACTTGGGCATCCCCACCTTCGGCCGCTGCTGGTCTTGCCGTGTTGGGTATCAACGCGGTGGGCAGTGAGCTGCAGCCGGTGGGTTTTGACACCGATTTTGCTGTGCTGCAGAAAATGCTGACGGCCATCAATGTCGACATCGCGCAATGCGCAGTGGGCGGCCTGAGCTGGGCAGCCCCCGGGCCTGCGCTGCAGATCCCCTATGCTTTGATCCTGGTGGACAGCGGTGAAGACGGCGCTGCGCTGATCGCGCAGTGGCCGGGCGAACTGCTGCAGCTGCAGGGCGCACAGGCGGTGATTGCACCGCACCCGCGCATGTTTGCACAGGGCACCGCACTGAAGCGCCAGGCGTGGAACGCGCTGCAGCAACTGCAGAAGCTCTGGAGCAGTTAGTGCTGCAGATCAGGGACATGCAGGCCTTTGATCTCGGCGCTGTGATGGCGCAAGAGCGCGCTGCCTACCTGATTCCCTGGGGGGAGAGCACCATGAGCAGCTGCCTTGTGGGCAATTACCGCTGTGAAGTCGGTTTCGACGGCGGGCAGATGGTCGCGCACATGATCAGCCAGCTGATTCTCGACGAACTCCACCTGCTCAATCTCTGTGTTTCTTCATCACGCCAGCGCGAGGGCATAGGCCTGTCTTTGCTGCAGCATCTGCTCGACAGCGGGCGACGGCTCAAAGCCGCGCAGGTGTTTTTGGAAGTGCGCAGCGGCAACGCGCCGGCGCTGGCCTTGTACCGCGGCATGGGCTTTGAAAGCATCGGCGAGCGGCGGGGATACTACCGCGATAAAGGTGGCCGCGAAGACGCGATCGTGATGGCGACAAGCCTCTAACACGCGGCCCTTGCGGTGCTGTGGTTCCCCCTCATTTAAGTTTGTTTTTAGCGGGATGGGGCTGCAGTCGCTTGTTCGTCGACGCTGCCCGTCTGTTTCCTTCCTCCTAGGGCTTGTATTGTACGGCTGGGAGCTTTGATCTACAGTGATAGCTTCAACCACCGGAGCCAATCATGACAGAGACGAGTCGCAGCCATTTCCCCGCTAATATAAGCCACTGGCAAGAGCGCATTGATCTCGCCGCTGCCTTCCGTTGGACGGCGCGGATGGGCATGCACGAGGGCGTGGCCAATCACTTCTCGCTGGCGAGCAATGAGGCGGGCACGCAGTTTCTGATGAACCCAAACCAGCGGCATTTCGCCCGGCTCAAGGCCTCGGACATGCTGTTTTTGGACGCCGAAGACCGCGACACGCTCAGTGCGCCCGATGCCCCGGATCCCACCGCCTGGGGTCTGCACGGCTCCATCCACCGCAACTGCCCGCACGCGCGTTGTGTGATGCACGTGCACTCCATCCACGCCACGGTGCTGGCGAGCTTGCAAGATTCACGTCTGCCACCCATCGATCAAAACAGCGCGATCTTTTTTAATCGGCACGTCGTCGATGAGCAGTACGGTGGTCTGGCCTTTGAGGCGGAGGGGGAGCGTTGCTCCGCGCTGCTCAGTGATGCCCGCAATAAAGTCATGATCATGGGCAACCACGGGGTGTTGGTGATCGGCGATTCCGTGGCCGATACCTTTGACCGCCTCTATTATTTTGAGCGGGCGGCTGAGACCTATATACGCGCGCTGCAGACCGGCCAGCCGCTGCGCATTCTGAGCGATGAGATCGCGGAGAAAACGGCCTCTGAGCTGGAGCAATATCCCGACCTGGCGGTGGCGCATTTCGCCGAGCTGAAAGCAATCTTGGACGATGAAGGCTGCAATTACGCGGCTTAGCTCGCGAAAAAATATCCCGTGAATTTGGAAATCCAATACTAATGTTTGGCTGCATCGATAGTGCTGGTACACGCTTGTATCTGTGCTTAAAGTCGTAGCCAATACCCGATGTTATCCCGCTCAACTGCATAGACTTCGCCATGTCCTACAGTGCTTTTTCTTTGTTTCGCCACGCTTTGACCGGAAACCGACACTGGCCACGGGCGTGGCGAGATCCCGCGCCCAAAAAACGCTACCAGGTGATCATTGTTGGCGGCGGCGGGCACGGCTTGGCAACCGCCTATTACCTGGCCAAAGAGCACGGTATCCGAGACATCGCCGTACTGGAAAAGGGCTACCTGGGCGGCGGCAACGTGGGGCGCAATACCACTATTGTGCGCTCCAACTACCTGCTGGACGGCAACGCGCCCTTTTACGAATTGAGCATGAAGCTCTGGGAAAAGCTCTCGCTGGAGCTGAATTACAACGTCATGTACAGCAGCCGGGGCGTGCTCAATCTGGCGCACAGCAAGGGCCAGTTTGACGCATTCGCACGGCGCGGCAACAGCATGCGGCTCAACGGCATCGACGCCGAGCTCTTGAGCCGCGAAGAGGTGCAGGCGTCTGTGCCACACCTAGATTTCAGTGCGCAGGCACGTTTTCCCATCTTTGGTGGCCTGTGTCAGCCCAGAGGTGGCACCGCGCGACACGACGCCGTGGCCTGGGGTTATGCACGGGCCGCGGATCAACTCGGCGTGGACCTCATTCAAAATTGCGAAGTCAGTGGTTTTCTGCGCGAGAATGGCGCGATTGTCGGTGTGCAGAGCAATCGCGGCGAGATACGCGCGGATAAAATCGGCTTGGCGGTGGCGGGCAACAGCAGCGTGGTCGCCGCGCTGGCGGGACTGGAGCGTTTGCCGATAGAGAGCCATGTACTGCAGGCTTTTGTCACCGAGGCCTATAAACCCTTTCTGGATACGGTGGTGACGTTCGGTGCGGGGCATTTTTATGTTTCCCAGTCCGACAAGGGCGGCTTGGTGTTTGGCGGTGACATCGACGGATACAACAGCTACGCGCAGCGCGGTTCACTGGCGGTTGCGGAGGACGTGATCACGGCTGGGCTTGCCATATTCCCGCAGCTGGGGCGTTTGAAGCTCTTGCGCAACTGGGGCGGCATCATGGACATGTCGATGGACGGTTCGCCGATTATCTGCAAAACCGAACAGCCCGGTCTGTACCTGAACGCGGGCTGGTGTTACGGCGGCTTCAAAGCAACGCCGGCATCGGGCTGGTGTTTTGCCCACACCATCGCCACGGATCAACCGCACCCGCTGAGTGCCGCTTTCAGCCTAGATCGCTTCAGTCGTGGTTACGCCATCGACGAGAAGGGGGTGGGACCTGTGCCCGGGCATCATTGATCAATCAGGCGATCAATCCAACAGGCGCAAGCGCCTCGCCCAAACGCCAGTGGCGGCATGCGCTCGCTTTTGCTGTCCCAGATTAACTACAAGCGCCAAGGATACCGTTCAGATGTTGAGCATTGATTGCCCCCAGTGTGGGCCACGAGATCACACCGAGTTCAGCTACGGCGGCGATGCCCGTGTGCAGCGGCCCGCGGCCGATTGTGATGATCCCACTGTCTGGCACGACTATGTTTACGCGCGTGAGAACCCCCGCGGTGTGCACCACGAATTGTGGCAGCACAGCCAAGGCTGCCGCAGTTGGCTCGAGCTGCAGCGTCACACGGTGACACACGAAATAACGCAGGTACGGCTGGCCGTCGGTGGCTCCGTTTCTGGGGGCAGTCGATGATAGAGCAGCCCTTCAGACTGGCCACGGGCGGCCTTGTCGACCGCGCGCAAGCGATAGACTTCGTCTACAACGGGACTTATTACAAGGGCTATCAGGGGGACAGTTTGGCTTCGGCGCTGCTGGCCAATGGTGAGCGGGTGCTGGCGCGCAGCTTTAAATACCACCGGCCGCGAGGGGTGTTCAGTGCCGGGCCCGAAGAGCCCAGCGCTTTGTTGACGGTTGGTTGGGGGACGCGGCGTGAGCCCAACGCCTTGGCGACCCTGCAGCCGCTGTACGACGGACTGGTCGCCAGCAGTCAAAACTGCTGGCCCTCGCCGCGCTTTGATCTGGGCGCGGTGAACTCTTGGTTTGCGCCCTTGCTGAGCGCGGGTTTTTACTACAAGACCTTTATGTGGCCAGGTCATTCGGCCTGGATGCGATTTGAAAAAATCATCCGCAAAGCCGCGGGCATGGGCGAGGCGAGCCGTGCGCCCGACCCCGATATCTACCGCAAGAGCCACGCCTTTTGTGATGTCTTGGTGGTGGGGGCGGGGCCCGCTGGTTTGATGGCCGCCGAGGCGGCGGCCGACACGGGCGCGCGTGTCTGGCTGGTGGATGAACAGCCGCGATTGGGCGGGCAGTTGAATCGTGAGACAGAGCTCATCGATGGCTTGGATGGCCATGATTGGGCGGCGCGGCGAGTGGCGCGCCTGCAGAAAAACGACGCGGTGACGGTATTGGCAAATACCACCGTATTTGCCGCCTACGACAACATGAGCTTTGGGCTGGTGGAGCGCTGCGGTGTGTTGCAGCACAAGCCGGAGACCCGTCAGCGCCTGTGGATGCTGCGTGCTTCGCGGGTAATATATGCCACGGGTGCCATCGAGCGTCCGCTGCTGTTCGCTGACAATGATCGCCCCGGTGTGATGCAGGCCAACGCGGTGCGCAGCTACAACAACCAATACGGCGTGAGCTGTGGTCACCGCACCTTGCTCTACACCAACAACGACAGCGCCTACCAGACAGCGGTCGATTTATGCAGCAGTGGCCAGGCCGTTGTGGGGGTGGTGGATGTGCGTGCGCAGATCAACCCCGATCTAGCGCAGCAGATGCATGAGCTGGGCGTGCCAGTTAAACTGGCCACAGCCGTGCAGCGCGCCAAGGGACGCCAAGTGGTTGCGGGAGCTGAGCTGATTGCTCTGGACGGTTCCGGTGCTGCAGTGTCGACGGTGGATTGCGATTGCATCGCGGTTTCGGGCGGTTGGTCGCCGAATGTGCAGCTGCACAGTATGGTGGCGGGCATGCCAGGGTTTGATGCGGATCTGGTGGCGATGTTGTCCCGACAGCTGCCCGCTGCGTACCAGAGTGTTGGCGCCTGCAGTGGCAGCTACTGCTTGCAAGCCTGTTTAGAGCAGGGCGCGCTGGCGGGCGCAAGTGCGGGGGATTCTCTGGGCTTTAGTGGGCAGGCGGCCGCGGGCTTTAGTGGCCAGCCAGCCGCCGTGCCCATGGCAGGCAAGCACACGTTGAGTGCGGTGGAAGCATTCTGGCAACCACCGAGCGCCAAGGGCAAGCAGTTTGTGGATCTGCAGCACGATGTCTGCCGTTCGGATATCGCGCAGGCGCACAGTGAGGGTTTTCAATCGGTGGAACACCTCAAGCGCTACACCACCCTGGGCATGGCAGGTGATCAGGGCCGCAGCAGCAACCTCAATGCGCTCGCCTTGATGGCCGAGCACCGCGGGGTTGAGATATCCGCCGTCGGCAGCACCAGCAGCCGACCGCCCGTGTCGCCGGTTGCGCTGGGGGTGTTCGGCGGGCTCGAACGGGGCCAGCACTTCAGGCCCTATAGGCGCTCACCGATGCAAGCATGGCATGACGCGCGCGGCGCCGTGTTGCAAGAGGCGGGGCTGTGGCGCCGCCCGCAGTATTATCCCATCGGCGGCGAAAGCCTCGAAGAGGCCTACCGGCGCGAGGCTGCACACGTGCGCCAGAAGGTGGGCATTGTGGACGTCAGCTCGCTCGGGAAAATTCAAATCAACGGCCCGGACAGCGCGGAATTTTTGCACCGCGTGTACGTCAATAATTGGCTGAAGCTGCCAGTGGGAAAGGCCCGCTATGGAGTGATGCTGCGCGAAGACGGCATGGTGCTGGACGACGGCACCACCTCGCGCTGGGGCGAGCACGACTACTTGATGACCACCACCACGGCAAATGCCGGCGCCGTCATGCTGCATCTGGAGCATCTGCTGCAAGTTGTGTGGCCCGATCTGCGGGTGCGCATCAGCTCCGTGACGGAGCAGTGGGCAGGCATGGCGGTGGCTGGCCCCAACAGCCGTGAACTATTGCAAGCGTGCGTCACCGGGCTGGACCTGAGCAATGAGAGTTTTCCCTTTATGGCGGTTGCCGAGGCGCAGATCGGCGAAGTGCCTGTGCGCTTGCTGCGCATCAGCTTCTCCGGCGAGCTCGCCTACGAGGTGTATGCGCCGGCCAACCACGGGCAGAGCGTGTGGGAGGCGATAATGCGTGCGGGGGAGATCCACGACATCATGCCCTACGGCACGGAGGCCTTGGGGGCGCTGCGCATCGAGAAGGGCCACGTGACCGGTAACGAGCTCGATGGCCGCACAACGCTGGGCGATGTGGGCATGGCGGCCATGGCCAATCAGAACAAAGATTTCATAGGCCGGATGTTGATGCGGCGCGAGGGTTTGGTGGCGACAGATCGGCCGGTGCTCAGTGGCTTTAAATCAGTTGATCCATCCGAGCCGCTGCAAGCGGGGGCTATTTTGTTGCGCGGTGCGGAGGCCGAAGTGGAGGCGGAAAAGCTGGGTCACATCAGCTCAGTGACATTCAGTCCGGCCCTGGGCCAGCACATTGCGCTGGGCTTCTTGCAGCAGGCCAGGCAGCGCACGGGTGATCGACTCTACGCTGTCTACCCGCTGCGAGATCACGCCGTCGAGGTGGAGGTCTGCGAACCGTGTTTTCTGGACCCTGAAGGAGGGCGTACACGTGCTTAAATCTTATTCTGCATTGGCCGCTGTGCCCGCTGTTTGGACCGGCGCTGCGGTGCATCTTTCCGAGTTGGCGGGTCTTTCCATCTGGCAGCTTGACGCCTGGCAGCACAGCGAACGGCAGGTCTGCGAATTGTTGGCTGATATCACGGGCTTGGATGTTGCTGTCGGTGCTTCAGCGGTGTCGGCAGACGGTGTGCGTGTGCTCTGGGCAGGCCCGGCGCGTTACTGGTTGGTGTGCAGCGAGGGCCACGCCAAAGCGTATGCGCTGCGCGCAGCGCTCGATGTTACACACGGCAGCATGAATGACATCAGCGACAGCCGCTGCGTTATTTCGCTGCGCGGCCCAGCTGCAGAAGCCTTGTTACAAGGGGGGGTGGCGGTTGATTTGCATCCTGGCAGTTATGCTGTGCAGCAAGTCCTGTTGACGGCTCTGGGTCAGCACACGCCGATCACTTTGCAGCGCGTGGATCATGAGATCTTTGAGCTCTATGTCTACCGCAGCTACGCCCAGCACACGCTGGAGTGGTTAATTGCCAGTGCCGAGCCCTTTGGTGTCAGCTGGCAGACCCAAGGAATGTAGCCGGGCCTGCTTTACATCTGCTCCACGGTGTAACCCAGGCCTTCGAGTTGGTTGAGCAGGCCATCGGCCCCCACGAGATGTGCCGCACCCACCAAGACAAGCTCGGTGTCTTGGCTTTCCAGCATGTCGATAAATTTCGGCAGCCAGGCGAGGTTTCGATCCACCAGCAAGCTCTGGTAGATGCCGGGGAAATCCTCGACCAAGGACGACAGGGTGATGTCGTTCAGTGTCTCGGCGTGGCCGCCGCGCCAGGCGGCTTTCATGTTGTGCAATAGCTCGGGCAGTGCCTCGAGCTCTTGCAGAGTTTTGCGGATGAAAGTGTCTTCTTGGCCCGTGCCCATCGCCGCTATTTTGTGGATCTGGCTGCTCGCTGTCTCCAGCTCACCGATCGATTTGTTGTCGCGCGTGGCGCGAGAGCTGAAGTATTGATCCACACCGACACCCGCGAGCCCGAGGCGCCGCAGCTCGAGCATGGTCATGGTGATCGACAGCATGCCTGGCTTGTATTTTCTCAGGCTCTGCAGGGGCACCCCGCGGCTGTGCAGATAGTCCTGCAGCTGCTGCTCCGTGTCGGCGCGCAGAAACTGCTCGATGTGCTCGCCTCTCTGATACATCAGATGCGGTAACATGCGCTGCATAAAAGCGGGGTTTTGCAAGGTGGAAAGATCTGTCTCAAACACCACGGTACTGGCATTTTTGTAAGCCTGGTCAAAGGCGAGGGGCAGGGGGTAGTCGGCGTCGCTGAGCACGTGAATCGTACCGCCCAAGTAGAGCATTTTTTCACCCGAAGACACCTTCCAGACCGGCGCCTTTGCTGCGGCAGCAGCCGGCAGCAGCAGGCTTGCCATGACCATCAATAATCGGGCGCTTTTTTGCAGCATTGTTGTTTTCCAGTGGCGGGTGCTAATCGTACCTAGAGTATGTCGGCGCTGCAGTTCTGGGCTGAACGATTTGAGTGTCTAAGTTTGGTGTAGGAATGACAATCTTGTGAGTTCCGCAGCAGTGCCGTGTTCGATCCCTCTCAGGCGCACATAATCATGCTGGCCGAGCAGGTACGCGCATCAATGGGCAATCGGCGGATGTCACAGGGAATTACTTGGCAAGCAGAGAGCGGCTCAAAGCCAATGCATCGGGTATCTGGGGCAAAGACGCGGGCTGCTTTGCTCGCGGCGTGGAGCGCCAGTTGAGCCCAGAGCCGGCAAAATTTGCTGCCACTTTCGGCCCGAGCTGGAATCGTTTATCAGAGCCTGTAGAGAGGGGGAGGCTAGCGCCCAGCCTTTCCTGTCTTCACTTTGTTGCGCTCGCCGTAGACGACGATGGTGTGGTCGTTCATGGTGTAACCCAGCTCTTCGGAGATTTCAAGTAGCCGCTGCTCGATGATGGGGTCGTTGAATTCCTCGACGTGGCCTGTTTTTACGCAGACGATGTGCGAGTGGTCGTCGTCGTCATTGAGCTCAAACAGTGCTTGCCCACCGTCGAAGTGCCGACGCGACACCAAGCCCGCAGATTCAAACTGGGTGAGTACACGGTAGACCGTCGCCAAACCAACTTCACTGTCCGCCTCAATCAAGCGCTTGTACACTTCTTCTGCGCTTAAGTGCCGATGTTCACTTGCTTCCAAAACCTCCAGCACACGTAGACGTGGCAAGGTGACTTTGAGACCGGCTTCTTTGAGGTTTTGAGTGGACATGAATTCTCCTGCGTTGGGCGTCAGTATACCTCAGCCTGTAGAGAATTCTCGTCTTTCCACTTTTTGCGTTTTGCAGCGCGAACCCGCTGGCTGCCGGGGCGTGATTGCCTGATCGCCCGCGACAGCACAATCACCGGAATTAAACCGCAGGCAACGATGGTCAGTGCGGGCAGGGCAGCTTCGGCCAAACGCTCATCAGAAGCCAATTCATAAGTGCGAACCGCCAGTGTATTAAAGTTAAAAGGGCGCAGCACCAGGGTCGCAGGCAGCTCTTTGAGCACGTCCACAAAAACGATCAATACGGCGGTGAGTACGCTGCCACGTACCACGGGAAGATGAATTCGGCGCAATACCTGGCCCTCGGAGCAGCCCAGTGTGCGTGCCGCTTCGTCCACGCTGGGTTTGATTTTCTGCAGGCCGGACTCCACCGTGTTCAGCGCCACGGCGAGAAATCGCACCGTGTAGGCAAAGATCAGCGCGAACAAACTGCCGCTCAATAATAAACCGGTGCGGAAAGCAAAGGTTTCTTCGGCCCAGAGATCGACCCAGTTATCGATGGCGCCCAGAGGGATCAACACGCCGATGGCCACCACGGTGCCGGGAATGGCGTAGCCACTGGTGCAGAGCCGGATCAGTATTTGTACAAAACGTGAGCGGCTGTTGCGTTGCGCCAGGGCAAGCAGCAGTGCGGGTATCAGGATCACCACCGACGCTGTCAGTGCCAGCGAGACACTGTTAGCCATGAGCTGCAAAAAATCCGCGTCCAGTGTCTCGTGCCAGTGGCGCAGCGCCAGTGTGCCGAGCTGTGCTGCGGGCAGCACAAATCCGAGCACGACCGGCAGCAGGCAGACCGTGCAGGCCAGCGCGGCACGCCAACCGCTGAGCGCGGTGGGTCTGAGTGGCATCACCCGCTCGGTGGTGAAGTGATACTTCGCCCGTTGGCGCGATATGCGTTCCAGCGCCAATAAACTCAGCACAAACACCAGCAGTATGCCCGCCAAGCGCGCGGCGCCCGCCGTGTCGTAGAGCCCGAACCAGGTACGAAAAATACCCGTGGTGAAGGTCTGCACGCCAAAGTACTCGACGGTGCCGAAGTCGGCCAGAGTCTCCATCATCACCAGCGCGAGCCCGGTGACAATGGCAGGCCGGGCCAGTGGCAGGGCAACCCTGAAAAATGCGCTGCTGCCGGCGCAGCCAAGGCTGCGGCTGGCCTCGAGCAGGCAGACGGATTGGCTGATGAAGGCGGCCCTGGCCAGCAGGTAGACATACGGGTAGAGCACCAGCGACAGCATCGCTGTGGCGCCGCCGAGTGAGCGAATGGGGGGGAACCAGTAGTCCTGTCGCGACCAGCCCATCAGCTCGCGCAGCCCTAGCTGCACGGGGCCCGCGTATTCCAGCAGGCCGGTGTAGCTGTAGGCAATGATATAGGCGGGCATCGCCAGCGGCAGCAGCAGCGCCCACTCAAAGACGCGGCGGCCCGGAAAGTCGAACAGGGTTGCGAGCCAGGCGGTACTGACGCCCAGCAGGCTGGTGCCCACCGCGACGCCTGCCATGAGCAGCAGGGAATTGAGCACATAGACGGGCAGCACGGTGTCCATCAAGTGTTGGAAGTTGCCTTCACTGGGCGCGACCACGTAATACAAAATCGTGGCAACTGGGGTGAGCATCACCGCCGCCATGAGCACAGCGGTGCTGGACCACAGCCATCGACTCGATCGCGCGGTGTGTCTAGCCTCTGTACTCAAGAGCTGGCGCTCGCTGAGTCCGGCGATCTGTGCGTCGCGCAGGGGGGCTGGCTGAAGGCGTGTTCTGGCATGGTGTGGCGCATGAACTCTTCGCGGAAGAGGCCGTCATGTTAATAGCGTTTGGCCTGAACTGCAATGATAATGGTTTTCAACACGCTATCGATTCTTAACATCAATGATGCATAGCGATCGCTGGTGTTGGTTGGGTATAGCGAGTTGTAGCGGCTGCTAATGCCCGGCCACGGAGAGGGCGCACTGGGTGCAGGCTCTGCACTGAGTTGGATCTGGTGATAGCTCTAAAACAAGTCGCTTTCTTAGAATGTGACAATGTCGCCTGAAGTCAAAGCGATAACAGGGTTCTGCCGTTATACTGTCTCTTTTGCTTACGGTTATCAGCTGGAGAGAGCATGGCCCTGTTTAACACGACCCACGATGCGGTGTTGGAAGAGCGTCTAGAGAGCCTTGAAAAGCATTTGGATCGCGAAAATCCGGTCTTACTGGACACTGTCAAAACCTTCAGAGAGCTGGACGAGGTCGGCCACAAGATGGGCCTGCTGACGACCAGCCAGTCCTACGCGGCGCAGGTGCCCTGGTGGCCACTGGTGTCCGTGCTGGGGACTTTCTCCTCGGGCAAATCCAGTTTTATCAACTGGTTTACCGGTCACAAGCTGCAGAGCACCGGCAACCAGGCGGTGGACGACAAGTTCACCGTGGTCTGTTACTCCAAAAACGAGCCTGGCCGTACCTTGCCGGGGCTGGCGCTGGACGCGGATCTGCGCTTTCCGTTTTTTCAGATCAGCAACGAGATCGAGCGCGTATCGGCGGGCGAGGGGCGTCGCATTGACTCCTACCTGCAGCTCAAAACCACCGACTCCGAGCGGGTGCGCGGTAAGATCATCATCGACTCCCCCGGATTCGACGCGGATCAGCAGCGCACCTCGACACTCAAGATCACCGATCAAATCATCGATCTGTCGGATCTGGTGCTGGTGTTTTTTGACGCCCGCCACCCGGAGCCTGGTGCCATGCAGGACACCCTGCGCCATCTGGTGACTGAGACGATCAACCGACCCGACTCCAATAAGTTCTTGTATATCCTGAACCAGCTCGACACCACTGCTCGGGAGGACAACCCCGAAGACGTGGTCGCCGCCTGGCAGCGGGCGCTGGCCAGTGCGGGCCTGACCGCGGGTAAGTTCTACACCATCTACAACATCGACGCCGCAGCCCCCATCGAGGACGACGCCCTGCGCGAGCGCTTTGAGAGTAAGCGCGCGCGCGACATGGGTGAGATCATGGAGCGCATTGACCAGGTCGACGTGGAGCGTTGTTATCGCATCGTCGGCGCGCTGGAAAAACAAGCCCATCACATCGGCGAGCAAGACGTGCCGCGTATCAAAGAGCTGTTGCGCCAGTGGCGGCAATGGGTCTTGGTGGGTGACGGCGTGCTCGCCGCGCTGTTGTTTTTGCTGCCGCTGATCGCGGCTGTGTGGCTGGGCCTGCCCGTGGGCGAGTGGCTGCTGGCCTTGGTGGCCGGTGCGCCAATGATCTGGGCGCCTGTGTTGGCGGTGATCGCAGTGTTTGTGGTCGGGCACTTCTGGTTGCGGGGTTTTGTGCACCGCCGCATGCAAAAACACATGCACAACGAAGATGATCTGCGTTACAGCAATGCCTTAAAGCGCAATACCCGCTGGTGGCGCAGCATTTTCAAGAGCAACCCGGCGGGCTGGGGCAGGGCATCGCGTGCCACCATCAAGTCGGTGCACGAGACCTCCACGCGTTTTGTGCAGAAGCTCAACGACGGTTTCACCAACCCCAGTGGTGCCGAGACCGATTGATTCGGCACAAAAAAAGCCGCTCCCCAGGGAGCGGCTTTTCAGTTTGTTGTTGCCCATCCATCACGATGGGCTTAGCGCTCTCTAAGCTCTCCGTTAACGCCAGCCGGCGCGGTCCATGGTGCGCACGGCTTTGAGGTTGTTCTCCCCCAGCAGCATCAAATTCACCGCATCCGCTTTGAAATCCCCCAAGTTCTTCAGTCGCTCGGTGATCTCTGTACCGGGCACAACCGGGTACTCGTTGTTCACTGCGGCGTACCAGACCTGTGATTCGCTCTGCGCCAAGAACTCGATCAGGCGGATGGCGTTGTCTTTGTTGCGCGCGGTTTTTACCACGCCCGCACCGCTGACATTGACGTGTGTGCCGCGGTCATCCTGGTTGGGCCAGATCACGCCGATCTTCGCTGCTGCAGCGCGCAGCTGCTCGTCTTCACTGGCCAGCATGCGGCCGTAGTAGTAGGTGTTCACCATGGTCAGGTCGCACGCGCCGGCGGCGATGGCCAGCAACTGCTCTGTGTCGCCACCGGCCGGCGACTGCGCCAGGTTGGCGACTATGCCCTCTATCCACGCTTGCGTCTCGGTTTCGCCGCTGGCGATCAACATGGACGCGACCAGCGACTGGTTGTAGACCGCGTTGGAGCTGCGCAGACAGAGGGAGTCTTTCCACTGGCTGTCAGTGAGGTCTTCGTAGCGGCTGATCAGGCTGGCATCGACGCGGTCCAGCGAGTAGAAGATGGGCCGTGCGCGGCGTGAAAGGCTGAACCACTGATTGTCCGGGTCGCGCAGGTTGGCGGGGATCTTGTCCATCAGCACAGCGCTTTCAATCGGCTGCAGCACACCGCCGGCCTTGGCGCGGTGCAGGCGACCGGCGTCCACGGTGATGAACACGTCGGCGGGGCTGGAGCGGCCCTCCACCTGGATGCGCTTGAGCAGGCTGTCGGCCTTGCCCGTCAGCAGGTTCACGGTGATGCCATTCTCTTCGCTGAACTTGTCCAGCAGTGGTTTAATCAGCGCTTCTTTGCGCGCGCTGTAGACATTGACCACGTCGGCCGCGATAGCGCCGAGGGGAAGGGTGCTGAGCAAAAGGGTTGTGAGCAGGGTGCGTCTTGTTGCTTTCATGATGGACCTGTTAAAAATATAAGGATTGGGTATTCAGCGGGATACGAGCTTTTGAATTCGCATGCAGGCTTCCGCCAGGGGGTGCCAGTACAAACTGCGCAGTGAATGTTCTTGATCTTGTTCGCGGCGGCGCAGCCCAAAACGCGGCGGCGCCTGATTGGCCGAGCCGATCAATGAGCCACGCCAGAGATCCCACACCGCGAGCACTGCGCCGTAGTTTTTGTTGAAGTGCTGCGGCGCAGTGGAGTGGTGCAGCT
This sequence comes from Granulosicoccaceae bacterium, assembly GCA_033852095.1. Taxonomy (GTDB): domain Bacteria; phylum Pseudomonadota; class Gammaproteobacteria; order CALCKW01; family CALCKW01; genus CALCKW01. The sequence continues at coordinate 69,634 of JAWSVD010000097.1, forward strand.
GGTGCTGAAAAGGCGAGATGAAAATCTTTTCCAAGCAGGGCCAGTAGCAGAGCCTGATGTGTGAGTGGCGCAAGTTTGATCCCACTGTGTTGAAGATAAAAATAAAGGCGCTGACGCCAAAAATGCTGAGCAGGCTGAGCTTGTTGCCCATGAAGTATATAAAAACGGCGGTGCAAATACCCTGCACCAGCGCACTGCGCAAGGTAAAAAGAACAGTCTCCACCGGGTGCACGCGGTACACCGTGAGCGGTGTCATGGTGCGCGCCGAGTGGTGTACCTTGTGGAATGCCCATAACAAAGGGCTGTCGTGCATCAGCTTGTGCAGCGCAAAGCGCGACCAGTCATCCATGAGGAATAAGGTCAGGCTGTAGGACACGGTGGCGAGCAGCGGTGGCGCGTTGGCGAACAGACCCGGTGCACCCGCAGCGTGGCTCAGCGCGTAGTAGACAGAGGCCGCCACACTGAGTTTGGCGAGTAAAAGAGGGGAGAGCAGCAACATGATCGCTTGGTTGATCAAGATTACCAAGTAATCGGCTCGGGCCGATCTGCCCCACCAGACTTTGGCATTGAACAGTGAACGCAGGGAGTAGTTGGCGCTTGAGCCAAGTTTGAATCGCCACAGCACGGCAATGACCGCGGCCGCGATCAAGTAGCCCAGATAAATCCTCTTGCGCGGGTCAAGAGGCTGTTGGGCCAGTGCCAAGAAAAATTCACTCAGGGTATCTAGCATCGGGTGTTCTTTGGTTCAGGCGTGGGGGAGTTTGCAATACACAAGCTCCCCACCGCTGGGTAATGCGAGACTGTTAGTCGGTCTCTGCGCCTGCGCCGCCGAGGCTCTCGAGCAGATCGCCGAGCTCCGACAGCAGGTCGTTGTTGCGCGCTTCAAGCTTGAAGGTATTAGCCAGCAGCTTCTGCACTTTCAACATGTGCAGGCGGTATTCCTGCATAGACTCAGACGGCTCTTGCACGAAGTTGCCGTCGCTGTCGATGGCGCTGACCTGGGTATTGCCCAGCAGCACTGGGCTGAAGCCGATGAGTTTGTTCAGGTAGGTGGCGGTTGCACCCAGGTTGTTGGCGCCTGTCTGCAAAGCCAAGCTGAAGCCCTTGAGTTCGCCCCAGTGCGTGGCGTATTGGCGGAAGGCCGCGGCGGCGTCACCGTTTTCTTCGACGGCTTTTTCCAGTGCTTCCAGGTCTTTGTAGACAGAACCGGCGTACTTGAAGGTCGCCTCGGCAATGACTTTTTCCCAGTTGCTGGCGATCACGTCAGCGTGGGCTTTGAGTTGATCGCGCTGCTCGTCGCTGAGCGCTGCGCCATTGGCGTCGGTGAGCAGCTGGCGGCCTTCGATGAACGCCGAAGAGATGGTGTGCAAGTAGTTGCTCTTGCCGCCCTTGTCCGCATTAGCCGCGTAGTAGCCGTGCGCGTAGGTCATTTCAGTGTACAGGTCGACCGTGTTGTCGCCGTTGGCATCCGCGAGGGCGAAGACGCTGGGGTCAGCTTTGGCGATGCTGTAGGCGTCCGCTGCGCTGAGGCTCATGACGTGAGCGGGCACACCGAAATAACCAAAAGCTTCGTCCCAGACGTGCTCTTTGCCGGTGTAGGCCGCGTCTTCTTTGTAGGGCTGGTCGTTGGGTTTTGTGTCGGCTTCGAGCTTCTCGTCGAGGTAGTTGCCCACCGCCTGGTTATAGAAGACGGCGCCCATGATGAACTTGGAGATCAGCTGGCGGTAGTCGTAGCCGGTGAGCGGGTCAAAACCTTTCTCAGATTGCGCTGCTTTTTTGATCATGAATTCGATCACTTCCTGACCGCTCATTTTGCCGGGCCATCCCGCGACTGTGCCCTGGTAGGTCTTGCCCGCCAGGTTTTTGCCGCCGGACAAGTCAGCAACGGCTCTTTGCGTGATGGGGAATTGATCGCTGCTCACGGGGCTGAGGATCTCGCGATCCGCTGAGTCACCGCTGTAGTAGGCGAGCATGGCTTCTTCGAGCAGATCGGCGTTTGTGCCGTCGCCGCGGTTGGCCAGGGATTTCAGTGAATTGTGCAGCAGGTGCCGTGCGATCTGGCCCTCGTAGCTGACGGAGTTGATTGCGTCGCCCGCGTAGTCCGCCACTGTGAC
>JAWSVD010000562.1:0-954 GCA_033852095.1 Granulosicoccaceae bacterium
CAGGCAAAGCGACGTGGAAAGGCTGCGATGGTTTCAAGGCTTTCGTCTGGTCATCGTTCTTGAGTTACAACCTGAGCCGGATGGTCCTGTTTTCAACGGCCTAGCCAAGCAGGTAGGCAGCATGAAGGGTGAAAATCGCATGGCATGAGTCCATGCGATGGACAGTTACGTCGAGAAACCGGCGAAAAGTTAGCGCACGGAATCAAGTTTTCCGCGGGTTCTCCACTAGGGGGCTGCAACCAAAACCCCTCTTCGTCCTGCAAGCTGCACCATTCGTAATCGGCACACCATCCAAAGCCGCTGGCCCTTGTCGGGCTCCAAATGTCGTATCTGGTTCGTATAAAACAGCGGTCAAGACCACGCTTCCGTATCCGATAGTACTGTATTGAGCGGCGAGGTGCAGCATGGGAATTCGGGTAAGCGCTAGATGCAAGGCAATAGCGTTGGTGTCAGTGTTTATACTGCTAGCGTTGTTTGCGACCTTCGGCTTCAATGCCTATCTGTTCCACCGTATAACCAGTGCTGCAACTGAGATGGCAACCCACATCAGTGAGTGCATCATCGCACTCGCAGCACCGAAAAATCAGCTGGCCGCGACGAAGCTACCGGAGCCGGATTCGACAACCAGTATCAAGGCAAGTATCTCGTGGATGCCGGGTCAGCCTAGCTCACACGCCAGCGCTGAGTGCAATCTGGCGTTTTCGCGGCTGTTGTACGATAAAAGCAAAGCAGCTCAAGAACGTAAAGACCAAGCGTGTAACTGAGAGCGGTGAGAGCAACTGATTGTCGTCAATAAGGCCGAGAGACCAGCCAGAGGCGACGAAGCCATGTTTGGCAGATTGACACAAAGGAAGAGGGTCGGAATTCGCTTGTTATGACAAGCCTAACGGCGGGCATCAGCTTTGACCGATACCCGCCGGGGTCTGGCTTATACCCGCTCAATAATCGTGCTGA
>JAWSVD010000098.1:0-3923 GCA_033852095.1 Granulosicoccaceae bacterium
GGGCGACGGTTACCGCATCGGTTTCGGCGAATGTGCCGGCACCATCCTACCCGCTATTGACTTGCCCGCTTGGGCACAAGACTGAGGAACACAGAACATGGCTAAAGCATTCGCATCCCAAGGTGACATGGGCGAAAAGAAAATCAGCTTCACCCAAGTGGGCGAGGGGCTCTACGCCTTCACCGCCGAGGGTGACCCCAACACCGGCGTGATCATCGGCGACGACAGCGTGATGATCATCGAGGCACAGGCGACCCCGCGCTTGGCGCGCAAGGTCATCGAGTGCGTGCGCTCAGTCACCGACAAGCCTATCTCCCACGTGGTGCTCACGCACTACCACGCCGTTCGAGTGCTCGGTGCATCGGCCTACGGCGCCCGCGAGATCATCATGTCCGACGCGGCGGCCGCCATGGTCGAAGAGCGCGGCCAGGAGGATTGGGACAGCGAGTTCGGGCGCTTCCCCCGCCTGTTTGTAGGCCACGAGGAAATCCCCGGTCTGACCCGACCCACCACCACCTTCTCCGAGAGCATGACCATCTACCTCGGCAAGCGCCGTGTGGACCTGATGAAGCTCGGCCGCGCACACACCGCCGGTGATGCAGTGGTCTGGGTGCCCGATCAAGAGGTGATGTTCACCGGTGATATCGTCGAGTACCGCTCGGCCTGTTACTGCGGCGACGGCCATTACCAGGATTGGTCCCAGACCCTGGACAACATCGCCAGCTTCGAGCCCAAGGCTATCGCGCCCGGCCGCGGCGACGCGCTGATCGGGGAAGAAATGGTAGAGAAAGCGTTGGCATCCACCGCTGACTTCATCGAGAGCAGCTACAAGCCTGTCGCCCGCGTCGTGGCGCGTGGTGGTACCCTCAAAGAAGCTTGGGACGCGGTGCGCGCAGCCTGCGATGACAAGTTCGGTGACTACGCGATCTACGAGCACTGCCTGCCGTTTAACGTGGCCCGTGCATTCGACGAAGCCCGCGGCATCGACACACCACGCGTCTGGACCGCCGAGCGCGACATCGCCATGTGGAACGACCTGCAGAGCTAGGTTTCTTCACGGCGGAAACCAGCCGCTGGCATAGAGCGAATCGCTCTCGCTACGCTGGATTTTAGCGCGCAGGATTCAGTCTTAACAGCGCGAGGAAGCGGCAGTGGGCAACCACGCGTTTCTTCTCTCGCACTGGCATCTTGGCACTTCCGGCCCGAGGGGGGAGGGCATGGCTCATTCCCCGTGTTCAACTATTCAGCTAGGTATCCGACATGTTGAAAGACCGCTACTCACTGGCGTTTAAACTGTACCCCTATGCGCGTTCTGCGGATCAAGACGCCGCAACACCCGCGCGTAAAAAGGCAGTGATTGTCGGCGGTGGGCCCATCGGTCTCGCCACTGCGCTGGATCTCGGGCGTCAGGGCGTCCCCGTCGTGGTGCTCGATGACCACGAGGGCGTGGGGCAGGGCAGTCGGGCGATATGTTTTGCCAAACGCACCCTGGAAATAGCGCACCGCTACGGTTGCGGCCAGGCCATGGTGGACAAGGGCGTTGTCTGGAACAAGGGCAAGGTGTTCTTTGATGACCGGCAGATCTACGACTTTAATTTGCTGCCTGAAGACGGACACCGCAACCCCGCCTTCATCAACCTGCAGCAGCCGTACTTCGAAAAATTTATCCACGAGCAGATCGAAGCGGAAATTGCCAAGGGCGCGCCCATTGAAGTGCGCGGCAAAAACCGCGTCGACGCAGTGCAGACATTTGATGATCACGTCTCGCTCGACATCACCACGCCCGAGGGAAGTTACCAGCTAGAGGCCGACTGGTTGATCGGCTGCGACGGCGCCTCCTCACCGCTGCGCGGCATGCTGGGGCTGGACTTTGAAGGCCGCGTGTTTGAGGACAGTTTCCTCATCGCCGACATCAAAATGAAAAACTGCGAATTTCCCACAGAGCGCTGGTTCTGGTTTGAACCTTATTTCAAATCGGGGGCCTCGACGCTGCTGCACAAACAACCGGACGACGTCTGGCGGGTCGACTTTCAGATCGGCTGGGACGTGGATCGAAAAGAAGAACTCAAAGAAGAAAACATCCGCCGGCGGCTAGACGCCATGCTGGGCGATGACAAAGAATACGAACTGGTCTGGACCTCGATCTACACCTTCCAGTGCCGCCGCATGAAAAAATTTCGCCACGGCCGGGTACTGTTCGCCGGGGATTCGGCGCACCAGGTCTCGCCCTTCGGCGCGCGCGGTGCCAACTCCGGCATACAAGACGTGGACAACCTGGGTTGGAAGCTCGGCTTGGTATTGGACGGCAAGGCCCCCGACAGCCTGCTCGACAGCTACCACGAAGAGCGCGCTTTTGCTGCGGACGAGAACATCCTCAACTCCACCCGTTCAACGGATTTCATCAGCCCCAAATCCAAGACCAGCCACTTGTTTCGCAACACCGTGCTGGAACTCGCTGAGCACCTGGAATTCCCCCGCAGCATAGTCAACTCGGGGCGACTCTCCGTGCCCTGTCACTACGACGGACTCTCACTCAACGGCCCCGACAGCTTAGCCGGCGCACCCGCACGCACCCGCGTTGGCAGCGCCTGCCCAGACGCGCCGTTAGGGCAGGGCTTCCTGCTCGATCAGCTCGGCAACGGATTCACCCTGCTGAGCATCAACACAGAGGCTCCCGTCAGCATTGCACAGGACGGCTTGGAAATGACAAGCCTGACGTTGAGAAGTTCAGACGATACAAGCGGTGCCCTGGCCGAGCGCTACCTAGGCGACGCCACATCGGCTGTCTACCTGATCCGCCCCGATCAACACGTCGCCGCCCGCTGGGACAGCTACGACGAAGCAGCGGTCAGCGCCGCCCTCAACACCGCCAGCGGCAGGAGCTAAGCCATGCCCACCCTAAACCTAAAAGCCAACCTCAGCGCTCCCGATGACTTCTACGCCGAACTCATCGCCACCCACGAAGGCCTCACAGACGACGCCAGCGCCGCCCTAAACGCAAGGCTAATCCTCATCCTCGCCAACCACATCGGCGAGGGCGTGACCCTCAGCCAAGCCCTGCGCGTCGCCAAGGACCCAACAAACCATAGTGGGTGAGAATCCAGTTGGACCTTGTGGGTAAGGATTTATCCTTACAATGCCGCTCAAGAAATCTAGCAGACATCGAGAAACGTAAAGCTGAAGCATTACCCACAAAAAACAGCACCGAACGCTGTGGGTAAGGATTCATCCTTACAATGCCGCGACACCGAACCCTGTGGCTAAGGATTGCCCGGGCCGCGCAGGTCGGACCGCGTAGGTTTACAATGCCGCTCAAGAAATCTAGCAGGCATCGAGAAACGTAAAGCTAAAGCATCACCCACAAAAACGACACCGAACCTTGTGGGTAAGGATTTATCCTTACAATGCCGCGACACCGAACACTGTGGGTAAGGCTTGCCCGGACCGCGTAGGTTTACAATGCCGCTCAGGAAATTTAGCAGACATAGAGAAACGTAAAGCTGAAGCATCACCCACAAGAAATACAGGGCCACCGCTGTGGGTGAGGTTTCAACCTTACAAGGCCGCACTGGGAATCTAGCAGGCATCGAAAAACGTAAAGCTAAAGCATTACCCACAAAAAATCACCGAGTATATATGGCAAAGCCATAGACTTGTGCCCGCTGCGGACAGCCCCCGTTTGTGGAGAAACTCCCACGTTAGGCTGGAATCCAATCCTACGATCAAGCAACTCAACATCCTTATTTTTTGTAAATAGCACATCTGTTTACAGCCACGTCGATGCTTTCGTCTAAGCCCTGGCCCCACTTTGGTCTGGACTTTATTGCCGCATTGGCTCTTGGCAAGCGCGCTATCAGGCATTTAAATTAGGCCAAACTCCATTCTGGCTTATTGAAAAAGAGAACAACATGTTCAAAGGGCTA
>JAWSVD010000563.1:0-2593 GCA_033852095.1 Granulosicoccaceae bacterium
TTGTGCGCCCTACAGGGTTCTGTGAATAATCTCGCCGCTGCGATATTGCTACAGACAACACCGCTAAGTCTTCTTTAGCGGCTTAATCAGGCTCTCTAGGCCGTTGATGCGGATCTCCAGTGCGAGCTGCATCAATCGCCCCAGTTCACCCTTGGGCCATTCTTCTTTGCGGCTGAACCACAGCAGATACTCCTCGGGCAAGTCGATCAGCACCCGCCCCTTGTACTTGCCAAATGGCATGGGCATGCGCGCTAGTTTCAATAAATCTTCTTGTACAAACACCCGCCTAACTCTCCTCCATTGTCGATGTGCGGCCCGCCAGACCGAGCCGCTTGCGCTGCGGCAGTGAACCCACGGTGAACACCACCAGCGCCAGCCAGATAAAAGAAAAGCTGATCAGCTGGTCTTGATTCACCGTCTCCCCGAGCAGCGTGACCGCAATGATAAACTGCAAGCTCGGGTTGATGTACATCATAAAGCCCAACACGCTCAGGCTGAGGCGCTCGGCGGCGGCCGCAAACGCCAGCAGCGGCAGAGCAGTGATCACCCCCGCAGTGACCAACAAGGCCGTCGTTGTGACGCCCTCGCTGAGAAACTGGTTTTGCCCCTGCGTGCTCAGCCAGAACAAATAGACAGCCGCGACCGGGGTCAGCACCAGTGTCTCCACAAAGAACCCGCTCAACGGCCCCACCACCACTTTCTTGCGCACCAAACCGTAGACAGCAAAAGTGACCGCGAGGGACAGTGATACCAGCGGCAAGCTGCCCAGTCGAACCACAAAATAGGCCACCCCTGTCAGCGCCAGTATCAAGGCGGTGATCTGGAATTTGTTCAGCCGCTCACCGAGAAACACCCGTGCCAACAACACACTGCACAGGGGCGTGAGGAAATAACCCAAGCTGCTGGCCACCACCTCACCGCGCGTGACCGCTGCGACGTAGACCCACCAATTCATCCCCACCAGCACAGCGGAAAAACTCAGCATCAAGACCTGGCGCGGCTGACGCAGCACCGCCATCGCGCGCGGCCAACGGCGCAGCACGGTGAGCAGAAAAGCGCAGAACACCATCGACCACAGAATGCGCTGCGCGATCACCTGCACGGGCATCACCGCCGCCAACAGGTGGAAGAACAGCGGAAAGCTGCCCCACATCCCATAGGCCACGAGGCCATAGGCAAATCCCGCCCGCTGAGGGTTCATGCAATGCTCCAGAGTAAAAGACTGCCAACGCAGCCAAGCGGCCCATGCTACTCGCACTCGGAGCGCAAACGTAGCGACTTGTGCAAAATGTTGAAGACACAGCGACTGCCCATGCGGCAGCTCAAGCAAACGATTATCAGCACCGCGCAGGCGGATCAAAATCTGGTCGGCGCAGCGAATCGCATCTGGCGCTAACCCCCAGCACAGCAAAGTAGCGATAGTGAGCACAGCCCCCACTGGCCCTAATCACGCACCGCAGGCAGCTTTGATGACAGAGAGATTCAGCAAACCCTTTACCCAGCAAGAGCCCATCCCCGAGGCGGGCATTGAGCGAGCGGTGGAGATCATGCTCAGTGGCCGCCTGCACCGCTATAACGTGGCCGATGGCGAGACCAGTGAAGTGGCGTTACTCGAGCAGGAATTCGCCGAGTACCAAGAGACGCCCTACTGCTTAGCCTGCGCCTCGGGCGGCTACGCGCTGCACATCGCTCTCAAAGCGGCGGGCCTGCAGGCAGGTGACAAGGTACTGAGCAACGCCTTCACCCTGGCCCCTGTACCCGGCGCTATCCACAACGCGGGCGGCGTGCCTGTGCTGGTGGAGGTAGACGCCAACCTCTGCGCCGATCTCAAGCACCTGGAATCACAGATGCAAGCCAGCGGCGCGCGCTTTTTCCTGATGTCACACATGCGCGGCCACCTCGCCGACATGGACGCCGTGCTTGCCCTCTGCCAGCACTATCAGGTGGTCTTGATTGAGGATTGTGCCCACACCATGGGAGCCTACTGGGGCGAGATCAGATCAGGCAATTTCGGCCAGGTGGCATGCTTCAGCACGCAGACCTACAAGCACCTCAACTCCGGCGAAGGCGGCTTACTGACCACCGCCGACCCACAGATAATGGCCCGCGCCGTGATGCACTCAGGCTCGTACATGCTCTACGAACGGCACGGCGCCGCACCGGATGCCGATACCTTCACGGATATCCGCTTGGACACGCCCAACTACAGTGGCCGCATGGACAACCTGCGCGCAGCCCTGCTGCGTGCGCAACTGCCTGAACTGGAGCGGAACTGCCAGCGTTGGAATGCCCTCTACCAAGCCGCGGCGATAGGCCTGATTAACTCGCCCTGCATTGCCCTGCCACAGCGCCCACCGCAAGAGCACTTTGTTGCCAGCTCTATCCAGTTCCGCACACCGGATCTGGACGAGCAGCAGATACAAGCATTTGTGCAGGCCTGCGCAGCGCGAGGTGTGGAACTGAAATGGTTTGGCAGCCCCAGCCCGCAGGGTTTCACCAGCCGTTACGACAGCTGGCGCTATCTGGGTGATGCACCCTCCCTGACGCAGACACTGGAGATCTTATCCACCACACTGGATATGCGCCTGCCGCT
>JAWSVD010000099.1:0-25549 GCA_033852095.1 Granulosicoccaceae bacterium
TAGGAGGTTTGTTGTCTGGCGGAGGTAGGGCTGCGGGGAGAAGTCTTGCAGAATGGAAAGGGTGCTGTTCGGCTTGCTCTCAGTGGCTGTGGCGAGCCAATAGCTGGTAAATACCAGGCTCAGCGCTGCGAAACATGTCGGCGATTTCGGGGTGACGCAGGGGGTTTAGGTTGCTATCGACTAGCAGATTCTGCTCGCTGACGTAGGCGACATACTCGCTGTTGTCATTCTCGGCGAAGAGGTGATAGAAGGGCTGCTCCCGTTTCGGGCGGATCTCGGCGGGAATGGATTGATACCATTCTTCGGAGTTGCTGAAGCGAGCATCGACATCAAAGATCAGGCCGCGGAAATCGAACAGCCGGTGTTTGACCACCTGGCCAATGTTGAACTTTGCGTGGCTGATCATAAATAAAGTGCCTTTAGGCGGTGGCGCGCCGCCCGAGCGGGGCGGCGCAGCTGTCGGTGTTTAACCGCCGTGGTTCAAGGGGGTGGCTTGATCTAGGCGCGGGTGGTTTTGCTTAAAGCTATTGTGCAGGTCGTCTTCCGCGTCCATGGCTTTCAGCGTCTCGGTCAACACGTGCACCGCCGCCAAGACATCGCCCGTGTGGCCACTCTCAGATATCGTGTGCATATTGCGTGTGGGGAAGCCGATGGTGGTGGCGGCGCAATCGACGCTCGCTAATACACCTGCCATGCCGTCAGTGCCTGTGTCGCGGCCCAGCACGTCGCGCTGCAGTGGGATGCCGTGTTTGAGGGCTGCTTTTTCAATGCGGGCGTTGAGCTGGGTGCTAGTGATCGCGCCTTCACCGAGGGTGAAGCCCTTGCCCATTTCCAGTGGCTGCATCTTGCGCGCTGCTATATTGGGTGCGGCTACGTAATCGTGGTTGACGTCCACGCCGATGATCATGTCGGGCTTCATCTCGCCGACCATCACACGGCTGCCGAAGCGACCGATCTCTTCGTGGGAGGCGATGGCGAACAAGCAGCGCACCTTATTAGTACCGCCGGCTTCGGCAAGTAGGCGTGCCACTTCTACTGTGACAAAGCAGCCAAGGCCGTTGTCCAGATAGGCGCCGTAGAAGGTGTCGGGGCTGAAGCCGCGTTTGATCGGGCGGTTCAGTATCAATGTGTCGCCGGGGCGCACACCGAGTGATTCAATCTGTTTATTCTTGTCTTCCCCGTGGATTTGCAGATCCAGGTAGAGCTGTTCGGCTTTGATGCCCTTGGCGCCTGAGCGTTGAGCGGGCTCGGAGAAGTGGATCGCGCCGAGTGCTTCGATGGTGCCACCTTGCAGTGTGCGGTATTCGCCGGGGGATTCGGGATTCTCGCTGAACAGCTTCACTTCGTGGCCGATCAGTGTGCAGGGCAAGAATGAATCGCTGTTGACCCAGATCTTGCCGTCGCTGCCAATACTTCTGACCTGCAGGCGGATCTTGTCGGCGTGACCGATTAGCATCACGGTGAACATATCATCGCGACCGGGGTGGCTGTCCCACACGGCGCCGGCGTTGCCCTTGAACTGGTGCAGAGCCCAGCTCTCGGGGGCAAAACTGTCCATCTGCGGTTTGATCACGCCCAGGGTCATGGCGCTCTCGAGACCGATGGGGCTCGGTGCGCTGATGATGTCGCGCATACGGTTGAATTGCTCTTCGGGCATGGGCTGCGCCCAGGGTTTGTTCTCTGACATGTCTGTGGCTCTTCCGCTTTGGGATTTGGTACAAGTATAGGATGTGAAGGCTGCCGGCCTCAAACTCGATTGTTTGTTGCGCTGCGGGGGCGGGGTTGATTAGCTGCTTTCTTAAGAGCAGCCAATCGCAATTTCTGGGCTGGAAACCAGTGTTGGCAAAGCCGCCGCACCGTCACTTCTGATTGTAGCCATGCAAAAAAGGTGCTCGCTGAGCGACGAGTTGAGGCGGGGATATACTGACGAGGAAGTGACTTGGCGCTGGGGCTTTGTTTAGGCCGCTTGTTGGCCTTGTTTGTCGAGGGTGTTTTTCAGGTATGCAATCAATTCGGCTGGGCCGGTGTTCTTGTTGAAATAGGCGTTGGCACCCGCAGCCAAGGCGGCATCGGCGTCGCTGCTGGATGTCGATCCCGAGAAAATCGCCACTGGGATGTTCGCCATGTCTTCACGCAGCCGCAAGCGTGTGCACACGTCTATGCCCGATACCCGCGGCACGTTGATGTCGAGAATCACGGCGCACAAGGCATTGTCCTCTTCGTCGCCGTCATTGATGCCGAGCATGTCCAGGGCCTGCTCTCCGTCGGTCGCAATGCGCAGCTCCACATTCAGTTTTGCAGCGGCGAGTGATCGTTGCAGAACAATCACATCAAAGGAGTCGTCCTCCAGCAGCAATACCGCCAGTGGTGAATTCATGGCTTGCACCTCGATGCGGGTATAAGTAGAGAGATACAGGTGCCGCTGGCGTCGTCGCCGGTGTCTATTTGTAGCTCCCCCTGCCATTGATTGACGATTTTCCGTGCGATGGCTAAACCCATGCCGCTGCCCTCAACCGCGTCGCGGCTGACGAGGGTGCTGAATATTTTCAGCACCGCTTGATGGTGGCGTTCGGGGATACCGGGCCCGTCGTCCATCACGCGAATGATCAGCGAATCCGGAAGTCGTGTGACTGAGACGGTGATCTGGCCCGCGTCCTGGTGGTGGTGCAGCACGGCGTTTTCAACCAGATTGTCCAGCACCAATCGGAGCTCTGCGGCGGGCACCAGCAGGTATTGCTCTGGGTCTTTGAGTTCCAGTTCTAGCTCAAACCCTTGCGGCAACTCGATCTGCTCGCGCATGTGCTGCAGCACATGCTGCACAGAGACAGCGCTGTCCACATAGTGACCGCTGCCGATGCTGGCGTACTGCATCAGCGCATCGAGCATCTTCTCCAAGCGCAGCGATTGTTGTTCCAGCAGCTCAATGTGCTCCTGCACCGAATCGGGGACTTCGCCAATGGCTTCGCGCAGATCGCTGGTGATCCAGTGAGGAATGGTGCGCAAAGCGCGCAGCGGTGAGCGCAGATCGTGGCTGGCGGCGTGTGAGAACTCGGCTATTTCGCGATTGGCGGCCAGCAAGGCTTGATTGAGCTGTTCGAGGGATTGGCGCTGATCGTCGTCTTGATCGAGGCGTTGCAGACAGAGCAGCAGCGAACTGTTGGCGCTGCGCGCAAAATCCAAGCGGTAGCGCGCGCCGGCTGCCAGCTCGGTCTCAACCGACAATGGTTGGCCCTTGTCTTTCAGGCTGTTCAGAAATGGCTGCAAACAAAAGGCTTTGCCGCGGTGATTGCTGCCGCTGGCCACGTCGTCCGGGCTCGCTGATTTGTCGTCGCCGCGGTGTCTTATTGCCGTTTCAGCGTACTCGAAATCTGCTTTAAAACAGGGGTTTGCGTGTATTAACTGGAAATTATGATCCAGCATCAAAGCGGCAGTTCCCGCCTTTTCAAAGACAGCAAAGGCCGCCGAGTGCGTGCTCTCGTCGCGCGGTATATTTTGACCTATAGCCCATGTCTGCGGCTCGGAAACTTGATGTATCACTTGGCTTAAACTGCTCGTTTTTGTGGAAAACACTGAAAATTCAGACGCCAGATTGGTGAAACCCCTGATCATTGCGATCTTCGCAAGAGGCCGGTATTGGCTATTTCTAGGCTCGTTCCTGCATCGGCGAGATTGATTCGTACTTAAACAAACTGTAATGAATGGCGGTTTTGGCGGGGGGTTTTAGGAAGAGGTGAGATCGGTATTTGGTTGCAATTGAGACTGTTGCATGTAAATCTATGCACTACAGTGGTGAATTCAGATTGCGTTGTCCTGTGGCTGGCAATATATCGCTGCATACAGGTTGTTTTCTCTGTCTCGGCGGCAGTGCTTTGCTATTGCTCGCTTTTTTTATTGTGTTGTTTTGAGGGAAATTTCATGAAATTAAGTCATGTTCTAATCGCCGCGCTAGTCGCCGTATCAGCGACGGCAGCTCAAGCTCAAACGGTGATAACCGTCGGTACTTGGCTGTCTCCCAAGCACCCTCAAAACGCCCAGGTCTTTCCGCAGTGGAAAGAGCAGTTGGAGCAGGCCAGCGACGGCCGCCTGACACTGGAGTTGGAATACCACAACGGCCATCCGAAGGCGATCTTCGATCTGGTGGAAGACGGCAGTTACGACGCGGGCTGGAGTTTCCACGGCTACATTCCCGGTCGCTTTCGATTGACCGCCCTCGCAGAGCTGCCGGGTGTGGGTGCCGGCGCTGAGGCGGCGTCTGTCGCCTACTGGCGAACCCACGAGCAATACTTGGCGGCGGCAAACGAGCACGAAGGCTTGAAGCTTTTGGCGCTGTTTACCCATGGCCCGGGTCAGATACACATGACGAAAGCGATTAACTCGCTGGCGGATCTGGCCGGCAAGAAAATCCGCGTCGGCGGGGGCATCCAATCCGTGTTGGCCGAGCGCTTGGGCATCACCGCTGTACCGGCGCCCGGCTCTAAAGTGTATGAGATTTTGCAGCAGGGCGTTGCGGATGGAGTGTTCATGCCCATCGGTGAACAGGCGACGCTGCGGCTCGCCGAGGTGGCAACCCATGTCTACACCATGCCCGGCGGTATGTACTTGGGCAGTTTCGGTATTTTTGTCGGTGAAGAGTTTTTTGAGGAGCTGAGTGCAGAGGATCAAGAGGCGCTGCTGAGTGTGTCTGGCGAGAGCTTGTCAAAACTTGCCGGCAGCGCGTGGCAGGCAAACGATGAGAACGGTCTGGCCACGGCCAAGGCGGCGGGCAATTCAGTACTTCAGCTGAGTGATGAAGATCTGGCCTCCTTCAAAAGTCTCACCGCTGACCTAGACGGGGAGTTTATCGCTGAGACGGCGGACACAGGTGTGGATGCTGCGGCGGCTATGGAGTTCTATCGCAGCACTGCTCGCGGTATGGAGTAGGCGCTTTGTCCGAGCCGCTTTCTGAGCTAGACGCACCGCCTCCCCAGCCAAGAGATTTTTTTGGTCGACTCTGCAGTTGGCTGTCTGATCTGGGGGCGCTGGTGTTGTTTGCGCTGATGCTGCTGACTTGTGTTGATGTCTTCGGCCGCTACCTGCTCAACGCACCGCTCAACGGCGGCACGGAACTCACCGAATTAGCCCTGTCCGTCATCGTCTTCTCTGCCTTGCCGGTCGTGACGCTGACGGGCGGACACGTGGTGGTCGAGCTGCTAGATCTCAACATGCCCGCAGCCGCCAAAGTGCTTGCGGCGCGGGTGTTGGATTGTCTTTGGGCACTGGTGTTGAGCGGTATCGGCTACGGCGTGTGGAAGCTCGCTTCAAGGGCGCTGCGGCGTAGAGAGGTCTCAGAGTACCTGCAGATACCTGTCGCCTATGTGCTGTATTTCACCGTGTTTTGTCTCGCCTTGGGGGCTGTTGCTAGCCTCTGGCGCTGTCTCTCGCCCAGAAGGTAGTTTATGTTGACCGCGCTGTGCGGCTTTGCCGTGTTGATTGTCCTTATTCTTTGCCGTGTGCCGATTGCACTGGCGATGGGTCTGGTGGGCTTTTTCGGCTTTGCCGTAGAACGCGGGCTTGGCTTTGATAATTTCTTTGATTTCAAATGGAGGGTGCCGCTTTCGATGGTGGCCAGCCACGCGGTGTACACCGCGCGGGAATACGGCTTGTCGGTTATCCCCTTGTTTATCCTGATGGGCAATCTGGTGGGCAGCTCCGGCCTGGCCGGAGAATTGTATCGGGCGGCCTACGCCTGGCTCGGGCACCGCCGCGGTGGCTTGGCCATGTCAACGGTATTAGCCTGCGGTGGTTTTTCGGCTATCTGCGGTTCTTCCTTGGCCACCTCAGCTACCATGTCTCGGGTCGCCATTCCGCCCATGCGCGAATTCAAATACGCGGACAGTTTGGCAGCTGCGTCTGTTGCCGCGGGCGGCACCTTGGGTATCTTGATCCCGCCTAGCGTGATCCTGATCATCTACGGTGTGTTCACCGAGACCAGTATCCGCGAGCTCTTTGCCGCAGGCGTCATCCCGGGATTGTTGGGCGTGTTGTTTTACTTGTTTGCGGTGCGTTATACAGTGTGGCGTACGCCGGAGGCGGGGCCTCCCGGTGCGCTTACACCTAGCGCTGAGCGCTGGAAGGCGCTCTCGGGCGTTTTGGGCGTGTTGCTCTTGTTTGTGCTGGTCATGGGTGGGATATACGCAGGGGTCTTTACCCCGACCGAAGCGGCTGGTGTGGGGGCAGGCGGTGCCTTCTTGATCGCGCTCTATAAGCGCAGCCTGACCCCTGTGATCATGCTGAACATATTGCGCGACACCGTGCGCACCAGTGCCATGTTGTTCTCCATATTGATCGGGGCGCTGGCGCTGTCCAGTTTTGTGACGCGCGCGGGTTTTCCCCAGGAGTTAGCGGATTGGCTGTCGGGTTTGGGTGTTGCACCCTTGCTGGTGATCACTGCCATGATGATGGTGTACGTGTTGCTCGGGATGTTGCTCGAGAGCTTGTCCATGCTGTTGCTGACCTTGCCGGTGTTTTTTCCGGTGGTGCAGTCACTGGGCCTTGATCCGGTGTGGTTCGGTATCGTGGTGGTTGTGGTGACGGAGATCAGCTTGATCACGCCTCCGGTGGGGCTCAATGTGTTTGTGCTGTCGGCGACTGTCCCTGATATATCCACGCGCACCATTTTCAAGGGCGTCACGCCATTCTGGGTGGTGGATATACTTCGACTGGTGTTGCTTATCCTTGTTCCCAGCTTGTCGCTGTGGCTGCCCGCACTGCTGTATCGATAGGGTGTTGTGGGCAATCTCAATGAGATTGCCCGCGAAATCATGGAAATAATCAGCGTGTTTTATGCGCGCCTCAGGTCATTTCATTTGTAGCAGGGCCTACTTTTCTACCGGGGTGAACTCCAAGGTACTGGTCTGGCCTTGCGTAATGTTGGTGCACTGTGTGTCGTAGTTCTGTGTGCCTGAGCAATTGTGATTTGTTATTGATACGCAAGCTTGACCCACTGCAGCCGGTCCGGAATCCCGACCATTGCTGATGGTGAACGTGCCTTGCCGTCCGCCTGTACTCACTGATGCCGTAGCTGTGTTCGCTGAGTTGTGATTTGGTCCGCATGAGAACTGCGTAACCAAGGTGCCTGACTGAGGGAATACATCCGCGTTCCATGGGGTAAAGTGGCTCACATTACCGCGCAAGACCAGCTTGCTCACGCCGTCTACAGTGACTTGGGTGACAACGCCTTTTTCGATTTCGTTCTCTTTCCAGGTCTCGGCGTCGAAGTCGTAGTACCACATGGGTAGCTCGTCACCTGCCGCCAGTGCGTCTAAGCCGCCAATGGAGCCGCCCTCAAAAACGGGGATGTCGATGGATGCGTTGGTGCCGCTGGCAAGCTGAAGCTCGCCGCCGCTCTGGTCTGTGAATGTGTAGTCAGCCATGCCGTAGCTCACGATATCTTGAATCGCGGTCTCTCCCTCGAGAATGCCGTTGTATTCGCCTGGGAAAGCACCTCGGTCGTCCTCATCAGTGACGTCGACCGGAGTGATGTAGACATCGACCGCTGCCGTGTAGGGGTTGCCGTTGTTGTCCACGAAAGCATTGTTATCCGTGATCGACACAGCTGCACCATCGTCTTGCCCAACTGTGACTGGGCTGCCAGTGGTCGCGGTGCTGTAATCGACGTCCTCGCCAACGAGTATCATTTGTTTTACGGTAGTATCAAAGACTGCTGTAGAGCCCACGCCAATTGCACTGACCACCACTTGCTGGCCGGTATAGCCGGCTTTTGATACTTCAGCTTTACCTGAAAAATCAGGGTCAACAGAGAATACGGCTACACCGTATGAGTCAGTGGCGATGGTTGTCGTTCCGATGACAACGTCTGCATCGGCGACGGGTTGGTTGCTCGGGGTTTTTACTATCACCTTGACCGTGCCATTTGTAGGTGCGTTGTCCCCGCCGCTGCCGCCGCAAGCAACCAGAAGTAGGGTTGATATCATAAGTACAAGCTTGGATTTATTCATGTGCTGATTGCTCTAAATTTGAATAACAGGTTTCAACTTTCTAAGTCGCAATATGCCGGCCACTCATAGAGGTGAACTGGTGCTTTGATCATATTGACGCGGTTGCTATAGTGAATATGAATCAGTTGATAGATCAAAGTCTTAGAGGGCTGGTTTGTATAGATTGCTAAATGGATAACATCTATTTGTCGTTTAGCTGAAAATTGAAGTTGCGGCGGTAGATCTGTTTTTGTAGAGGGCGCTTGTTGAAATGGCAAAGCCTTCGCTACCGCCGACAGGCCCAGTGTGGGCGCGTCAGACTCTGTATAGTGCAGTCGTCGCGTCAGTAGACGAGCGGGTTCTCGCGCTCGCGCTGAGCTATTTTTCCACGGGTGTGAATTCGATCGTGCTGGTTTGACCGGCACTGATGTTGACGCACTGGGTGTCATAGTTTTGTTGCGGAGAACAGCTGCTATTAGTAATGCTCACACACGCTTCTCCAACACCTGCTTTACCGTTGCTCTGGCCATTACGAATGGTGTAGGTTCCCTGGCTGCCAGCGGAGGATATAAACGCGGTCGCTGTGTCGCTATCATTGTGGTTGACTCCACATGAGAATTTGGTGATCAAATTTCCTGTCTGTGGGAAGTCGTCACAGTTCCAAGGGGTGAAATGACTGACATTTCCTCTTAAGACAAGCTTGCTCACCCCTCCAACCGTAACAGCCGTTACCGTTCCTTTCTCTAGGGCATTTTCTTTCCAAGTCCCTGCGTCGAAATCGTAGTACCACATCGGGACTTCGTCGCCTGCCACAAGGGCGTTTTCCCCGCCTATAGCGCCTTCTTGAAAAATAGGTATATCCACGGAAGCAGTTGTGCCGCTAGACAGTTGCAGCTCATTGCCTGCTTGATCGGTGAAAGTGTAATCCGCCATGCCGTAGCTCATGATATCTGCGGCTGTAGTGCTGCCAACGGCAAAGCCCGAGTATTCGCCTGGGAACGCAGCGCGGTCGTTGTCGTCGGTGACATCGATTGGGGTGATAAACACATCGACTAAATCGGTGTATGGGTTGCCGGCCTCGTCAACAAATGCGTTGTTGTCGTCAATGGTGACAGCGGCGCCGTCACCCTGTGATATCACGACGGGTGTTGTTGCGGCGTTACTGAAGTCAGTGTTGTTCCCCACCAATACCATTCTCTTGATGATGGCATCAAAAGAAGCACTGTTGCCGTCGCCGATAGCAGTTACCACAACCTGCTGTTCTGTGAATTCACTTTTGGAAATATTTGCTTTACCGCTGTAGTCGCCGTCCACGGTGAATGTAGCGATGCCGTCCGCGCCCGTGGTTTCAGTGGCTGTGCCGAGGCCGACCACTGCGCCAGAGACAGGGGCGTCTGCCATGTTTTTTACAGCGACCTTTACCGTTGTCTCGCTTTGGTCGCCACCACTGCCGCCACATGCTGCGATTAGCAAGGTCGACATCAATAATGCAAGTTTGCTCGTGTTCATTTAGATTGCCTTGTCTCGTTGAGTTTCGAGATTGATATCGGCAATTAGCAAGCCGCTGGCAAGCGAATATGGGCTGTATAGACGCGTATGGGCTATGGGCTTCGAAGATGCTCAAGTGTTGATGAAGTGTAGTGTCGAACGAAGGCTTCGGCCTGTTTTTATCCGGATATTCTAGTCTTTAGGCTGATCGCTAACGAGGTGTTTACGTAACTTCGAGCGACCTAATGGGCGCCTTGCATTGATGCTGCGCGTCGCTGCCTCAAAAACAGGAAAGGGGCTTCACGCAATCGAAGCCCCTCTTAGTCAGCGGGTGAGTTCAGTGTTCAGTGCATCGCGTTCATGGTGAGCAGTTCGTACAGTGCAACTTGCTCGTTGTCCTGATTGCTGATTTCCACGTTCCAGCGCACTTCGCCGTATTCCTCCGAGCGTTTGTTCTTCTGCATGGCCGTGAGCCGCACTTTGATGGCGTCGCCGGGTTGCACCGGTTTCAAAAAGCGCAGTTTGTCGAGGCCGTAGTTGGCCAGCACCGGGCCAGGGGCTGGGTCTACAAACAATCCCGCCGCAAAACTGAGTAGCAGATAACCATGCGCAACGCGTCCGGGGAAAAAGGGATTGGCGGCCGCGGCTTCTTCATCTGTGTGCGCATAAAAGGTATCGCCGCTGAATTCGGCGAAATGTGCGATGTCCTCTAGGGTGACGGTTCGCTCTGCGGTGTACAGGGTTTTGCCCAGTTGCAGCTCGTTGAAATTGAGCCTGAAGGGGTGTGGGGCTTCGCGTTGTTCGGGTGCGCCCTTTAACCAGCTGCCGCCGATGGCGCTGATCAAGCGCGGGCTGCCCTGCAGTGCCGTGCGCTGCATGTAGTGCAGGACGCCGCGTATGCCGCCCATCTCTTCGCCGCCGCCAGCGCGGCCAGGGCCGCCGTGAACGAGGTGCGGCAGTGGCGAGCCGTGGCCCGTGCTGCTGGCTGCGCTGTCGCGGTCGGCAAATAACAAGCGCCCGTGAAAGGCAGCTGCCTGCTGTGCAAAGCTGAGCGCGACAGCCGGGTCGTGCGTGAACACCGAGGCCACAAGGCTGCCGGCGCCTCTGTTCATCAGCGCTACAGCGTGCGCGGCATCGCGGTAGGGCATCAGCGTGCAGACTGGGCCAAAAGCCTCCACCTCGTGCACCGCAGTTGCGTTATCCGGGTCGGAGCAGTGCAGCAGTCGTGGGCAGACAAAGGCGCCACCGCGTAGCTCCGCTCCTGTCAGTTGCAGGTCCTTCTGTGCACCGAACACGGTCGTGCATTCGGTCTCGCAGAGGGTATCTACAGCGGCCAGCACTTCATCTCGTTGCTGTTGGCTGGCCAGCGGGCCCATGTCCACTGCGCTGTTTGTTGGGTTGCCCACGGTGATTTGGGTCAATTGCTCTTGCAGGGCTTTAATTGCAGCCTGTTGCAGGGCATCTGGCACCAGTGCGCGCCTGATTGCGGTGCATTTTTGGCCGGATTTAGTGGTCATTTCTTTCGCCACTTCGGCTACAAACAGTTTGAACTCGGGGGAGCCACTGTCTGCATCTGGTCCCAGCACACTGGCATTGAGTGAGTCGGTTTCGGCGACCACGCGCACAGCGTGCTCGACCAGTTGCGGGTGCGTGCGGATGATCGTCGCTGTTCGGGCCGAACCGGTAAAAGACACCAGATCCTGGCAGTTTAAATGATCCAAGAGATCGCCTACCCCGCCGCAGATTAATTGCAGGCTGCCCTCGGGCAGCAGTTTGCTTTCCAGCATGATCTGCACGCAGCGGTGCGTCAGGTAGGCGGTGTCGGTGGCGGGTTTGACGATGCTGGGCACGCCGGCGATGAAGGCGGGGGCGAATTTTTCCAGCATGCCCCAGACGGGGAAGTTGAAGGCGTTGATGTGCACGGCAACGCCGGGGCGAGTGCTGTAGATGTGCTGGCCCACGAAACTGCCGTCGCGCGCCAGTTGTTCGGGCTCGCCGTCCAGGTAGATCGTGCTGTTGGGCAGTTCGCGTCGTCCTTTGGAGGCGAAGACAAACAGCGTGGACACGCCGCCGTCGATGTCAATCAACGCGTCTTGATCGGTCGCGCCGGTACGGCGGGAGAGCGGGTAGAGCTCTTCGCGGTGGCTGTGGAGATACTGCGCCAGTTCTTTGAGCAGGCTCGCGCGCTGATGAAAGCTAAGTGCTTGCAGCGCGGGTCCACCGGTCTCTCGTCCGTACCGGGCCGCGGCCTCTGCGTCGTTGGGCTGTGCACTCAGGTGGCCGATCAACTCCCCGGTGGTGGCGCAAGACATGGGGCGCAGGGGTTCTTGGGGGCTTTCCCAGTGGCCACACAAGTAGCTGCCAAACTGAGGGTTTTCCATGGTGGCTCCGGTTGTTGGTTGAATAGTGCATACACCCTAAACCCACTGGGCTGCTTTTTCAATATGATGTGATGTCATTGAAATGCTTTATATAAAGCCTCATGCAGGCGTTGATTTCAATAAATTGACCGTACGGTCGATTTATGTGAGGATGCTCCACCTGTTGTTCATGCCCAAAGGGAAATAAAAAACATGTGCGAGCAAGTCCTACTTTCAGAGCGGAGCGGCAGCGTGTTGGTGATCAGGCTTAATCGCCCTGCGCGCTTGAATGCCTTTACCGCTGAAATGCACTTGGCGCTGCGGGATGCATTGACCTCGGCACGTGAGGACAGCGCAGTGCGGGCGGTATTGCTCACGGGCGAGGGCCGTGGTTTTTGCGCGGGGCAGGATCTGGGTGCACGTGATCCGCGAGCTGGTGGGCCGCCGCCAGATCTCGGTGAGACGCTGGAAAAATTTTACAACCCTTTGATCCGACAAATGCGCGCGCTGCCGCTGCCGATAGTCTGCGCCGTCAACGGTGTTGCTGCAGGCGCCGGGGCAAACGTTGCCCTTGCTTGCGATGTGGTGCTGGCCGCCAAGTCGGCTCGGTTTATTCAGTCCTTTGCCAAGCTCGGCTTGGTGCCCGACGCCGGCGGCACTTGGACCCTGACGCAGCTGGTCGGCGAAGCACGGGCGAAGGCGCTGGCGCTCACGGCCGAACCGCTCAGCGCTGAGCAGGCAGCAGACTGGGGCTTGATCTGGCGCGCTGTGGACGATGAACAGCTGATGCCTGAGGCGCACGCGATTGCCGAGCGCATGGCCAATGCCTCCACCAATGGTCTTGCCATGACCAAGCACGCTATCCAGATGGCCAGCACCCAGGGCATGGACGCGCAGCTCGACCTGGAGTGCGAGCTGCAGCGGCGGGCGGGCGCTGGCCCCGATTACGCTGAGGGAGTGTTGTCATTCTTGGAAAAGCGCGCACCTCAATTCTCAGAGCGCGGAGAATCAAAGTGAGCCCTGATCAACTGGCGCGCGCCTGTGCGACACGCATGTGGGACAGTGACAAAGCATCTCAGGCCCTGGGCATGACACTGATAGAAGTCAGCGCCGGCCGAGCAGCGGTGAGCATGCGGGTGCGTGAGGACATGAGCAATGGGCAGGGAAAATGCCACGGCGGCATGATGTTCACTCTGGCCGACAGCGCCTTCGCCTTTGCCTGCAACGCCTATAACCAATTCACTGTCGCTGCGCACTGCAGTATCAGCTTTGTCTCTGCTGTCGAGGTGGGTGAGCTGTTGACAGCGACCGCTGTGGAGCGACAGCGCAGTGGTCGATCCGGTATTTACGATGTCTGTGTCTGCCGCGAGAGCGGCGAAGTGGTCGCTGAGTTCCGCGGCCATTCACGCACCGTAAAAGGGCAGCACATCGCCGATAACGATTTACAAAACACACAGGAACCAGCATGAGCCGCGAAGTCTTTCTCTGCGAGGGTGTGCGCACCCCGATCGGCCGTTTTGGCGGAGCCTTGGCGACGGTGCGTCCTGACGACCTGGCGGCGCATGTGTTGCGCGCGTTGATGGCGCGCGCACCGGGTTTGGACCCAGCCGCCATCGATGACGTGATCATGGGCTGCGCCAATCAGGCGGGCGAGGACAACCGAGACGTCGCGCGCATGGGCGTGTTATTGGCGGGGCTGCCTATTACGGTGCCTGGCACCACGGTCAATCGCCTCTGTGGATCGGGCATGGACGCGGTGGGCATGGCGACTCGCGCGATTGCCTCGGGCGAGTGTGAATTGATGATCGCGGGCGGTGTGGAAAGCATGTCACGCGCGCCCTTTGTGATGCCCAAAGCCACCTCGGCTTTTTCGCGCAGCAATGCGGTGTTTGATACCACCATCGGCTGGCGCTTCGTCAACAAGGTATTGCAAGCGCAGTACGGCGTTGAGTCCATGCCAGAAACGGCGGAAAACGTCGCAGAGCAATTCTCCATATCGCGTGAGGATCAAGACAAATTCGCTCTGCGCAGCCAAGAGCGGGCCGCGGCTGCGCAGGCGGCGGGCCGATTTGCGCAGGAGATAACTCCAGTGGCGGTGCCGCAGCGCAAGGGTGCAGATGTACTGGTGGAACACGACGAACACCTGCGCGGTTCCAGCTTGGAAAAGCTCGCCAGTTTATCGACGCCCTTTCGAGAGGGCGGCACGATCACGGCGGGCAACGCCTCGGGTGTCAATGACGGCGCGGCAGCCTTGATTGTGGCCAGTGAAGCAGCTGTTGAGCGCTACGGATTGGCGCCACGGGCGCGGGTGCTCGGCACGGCGGTGGCCGGGGTGGAGCCGCGCATCATGGGCATAGGGCCGGTGCCGGCGAGCCGCAAGTTGATTCAGCGACTGGGCTTGACGATCGAGCAGTTCGGCGTGATCGAGCTCAACGAGGCCTTTGCTGCGCAGGGCCTGGCTTGTATGCGTGAACTCGGTCTGGCGGACGATGCAGCCCATGTCAATGTTAACGGTGGCGCCATCGCGCTGGGCCATCCGCTGGGCATGTCCGGCGCGAGATTGGCACTGAGCGCGGGGCTGGAGCTGCAAATCGGTGGCGAGCAGCACGCGCTGTGCACCATGTGCATCGGTGTGGGTCAGGGGATCGCGTTGGCCCTTGCCAGGGTGTAGTTAGCCAGCGTCGCCCGCCGCAGGAGGGGGGCCGTGAAGCCATCAGGAGAATGAACACATGTTAGACATCGCACCCAAGCGCGAAGAGCTGGACCCCATTGAGCTGGCCTCTAGAGATGAAATAGAAGCGCTGCAGTTGCAGCGCCTGAAGTGGTCGGTGGCGCACGCCTACAATAATGTGCCCTTCTACAAGCAGAACTTCGATGCGGCCGGCGTGCACCCGGATGACATCCGTTCGCTGGATGATTTACAGCGTTTCCCCTTCACCGTGAAGTCCGATCTGCGCGACAACTACCCCTTCGGCATGATGGCCGTGCCAGACAGTCAAGTAGCGCGTCTTCATGCCTCTTCCGGCACCACGGGGCAGCCCACGGTGGTGGGTTATACAAAAGCAGACCTGCAAACTTGGGGTGGGCTGATAGAGCGCAGTCTGCGAGCGGCGGGTCTGCGCGCCGGGGATACCCTGCACAACGCCTACGGCTATGGACTGTTTACCGGTGGTTTGGGTGTGCACGGCGGTGCCGAGCAGATGGGCCTGCGGGTGGTGCCGGTGTCCGGCGGCATGACCGCGCGCCAAGTCACCTTGATCAACGATTTCAAGCCCGATGGCATCACGGTGACGCCTTCTTATGCGCTGTCGATTCTCGATGAGTACCGCGCCGCGGGCATAGACCCGCGCGACAGCTCGCTGAAGGTAGGGATATTTGGCGCGGAGCCCTGGACCAACGCCATGCGGCGGGAAATCGAAAACGCCTTTGATATGCACGCGGTGGATATCTACGGTCTGTCTGAGGTGATGGGGCCGGGTGTGGCGAGTGAATGCGTGGAAAGCAAAGACGGCCCCACCATCTGGGAGGATCACTTTCTGGCGGAAGTCATCGACCCAGAGACAGGGCAGGTGCTGGCGGAGGGCGAGCGCGGGGAGCTGGTGTTCACCTCCCTGAGCAAAGAGGCGCTGCCGATTATTCGTTACCGTACCCGCGATCTCACGCGGCTGCTGGCGGGCACGGCGCGCAGCATGCGCCGCATGGAGAAGATCACCGGCCGCAGCGACGACATGATGATCGTGCGTGGCGTGAATGTGTTCCCCTCGCAGATAGAAGAGCAATTGCTGAAGTTAGACGGACTGGCGCCGCACTATCAAGTGGTGCTCGAGCGCGCCGACCGGCTAGACAAAATGATCGTCAACACTGAAGCAAGCTCCGATGCGCTGGATGCGAGCGCGCGTGAGGCCTGTGCGCGGCAATTGTCGCAGGCGATCAAAGACGTGGTGGGCATCAGTGCCGCAGTGAATGTGGGAGCGCCGGGCGCTGTGCAGCGCAGCGCGGGCAAGGCTGTGCGCATTGTCGACAACAGAAAAAAGGCTTAGAAAGAAATGGCGAGAACACGGGCACTGGATTACGGCGACAAGCAGGAAACTATTCTGCGCGCTGCAGCACAGTTGTTTGGTGAGCAGGGTTTTGAACGCGTCAGTATGGCAACTGTGGCCGCTGAGTGTGGTTTTTCAAAGGCTTTGTTGTACCACTACTACGGCAGCAAGGAATCCCTGCTCGATGACATCGTGATGCGCCATTTGGAGCGGCTGATAGCGGCGGTGAGTGCCGCCAGTGCGAGCGCCACGGCGCCGCGTGACAGGCTGCTCACCATGATCACTGCCGTGTTGATCAGTTATCAGCAGGACGCCGATCAACACCGGGTGCAGCAGCGCTGTCAGGTGTCCATGTCGGTGGCCAAACAAGACACGATGAAAGCGCTGGAGCGCACCCTGGTGCAGCAGTTCGCGGATGTGCTGCAGCAGGCTGTGCCGAGCTTGCAACAGCGGCCAGAGCTGGTGCAGCCAGTCACCTTGTCGTTGTTCGGCATGTTGAACTGGACCTATACCTGGTTTAAAGAGGGCGGCGTGGTGGATCGAGAGAGCTACGCCGAGATAGTGACCACATTGATGTTGGACGGCGCCAAGGCGCTGTGAATTAGAGCAACAAGGGCTTTGTAGGCCTGTCGAAGGAGATAGCTGATGTACACGCAAGCGCTCAATGAAAAAGACTCGCGCGCAGGGCAAGACGCGCCGGAAGATCCGATACTGGCCGCTAGGTTTCAGGCGCGTCTGGACGACGAGCAGCGCATCGAGGCCAATGACTGGATGCCCGCCGCCTACCGGCGGACACTGCAGCGACAGATAGCGCAGCACGCACACTCCGAGATCATCGGCATGCAGCCGGAGGGCAATTGGCTGACCCGCTCGCCGACGCTCAAGCGCAAGGCGATCCTGTTGGCAAAGATACAAGACGAATGCGGGCACGGCTTGTATTTGTACAGTGCTGCAGAAACCTTGGGCGTCAGTCGCGAGCAGATGGAACACGAACTGCTCACGGGAAAGGCGCGCTACAGCTCCATATTTAATTACCCGACCCTCAATTGGGCCGACATGGGCGCGGTGGGCTGGTTGGTTGACGGGGCTGCGATCATGAACCAGATCCCGCTGTGTCGCTGCTCCTACGGGCCCTACGCGCGCGCCATGGTGCGGGTGTGCAAAGAGGAGAGCTTCCACCAGCGCCAGGGTTTCGACATCATGATGGCGATGGCCAAGGGCACGGCGGAGCAGCGCGAGATGGCGCAGGATGCCCTGAACCGCACCTGGTGGCCGTCGCTGATGATGTTTGGTCCGCACGACAGCGACAGCTCTCACTCAGAGCAGTCGATGGCCTGGAAGATAAAGCGCTTCAGCAACGATGAGCTGCGGCAGCGCTTTATCAATGCAACGGTGCCCCAGGCGGAGTATTTGGGGTTGACGATCCCTGACCCGGAGTTGCGCTTGGATGAGGCGAGCGGCGACTGGATTTCAGGTCCCATTGACTGGGATGAATTCAAACAGGTGCTGGCCGGCAACGGCCCCTGTAATCATGAGCGCCTGAGCACGCGGCAGCAGTCCGTGGCCGAGGGTGAGTGGGTGCGGGACGCTGCGGCAGCTTATGCGGCCAAGGTCGTGGCGCGTGACCAAACAAATGAGGAAGCAGCCTGATGAGTGTCAAAGAATATCCCTTGTGGGAAGTGTTTATCCGCTCTAAAAACGGCCTCTCGCATCAGCACGCGGGCTCTTTGCACGCGGTGGACGCCACCATGGCGCTGCAGGGCGCACGTGATGTCTACACGCGGCGGGCGGAGGGGATCTCCCTGTGGGTTGTGCCTTCAATAGCGATCACGGCATCTGATCCCGTCGATCGCGGCGAGTTTTTTGAGCCGACTGCGAGCAAGGTCTACAGGCACCCGACTTTCTACGATATCCCCGACGAAGTTGGGCACATGTGATGGCCAATAACTCTGCGCGCTTTCACTACTGCCTGCGCTTGGCGGACAACGCCAACGTGCTCGCTCATCGTCTCTGCCAATGGAGCGGCCGCGGGCCGACGCTCGAAGAAGACATGGCACTGTCCAACTTTGGATTGGATTTGATCGGCCAGGCGCGAAGCTTGTACAGCTACGCCGCTGTACTTGAGGGTGCGGGCCAAAGCGAAGATGATCTTGCGTATCTGCGGGACGCGAATCGCTACGGCAATGTGCTGCTCGCGGAATACCCCAACGGTGATTTTGCTGTCACTCTGTTGCGGCACATGCTGTATTCGGCCTTTTATTACCCCTTCTACGTGGCACTGAGCAGCTCTGCAGACGAAGAGCTCGCAGCCATAGCCGCGAAGGCTGAGCGGGAGATGGCCTATCACTTACGGCACAGCGCAGAGTGGGTGATCCGCCTCGGGGATGGTACCGAAGAGAGCGCCCGGCGAATGCAGCAGGCAGTGAAGGTGCTCTGGCCCTTTACCGGCGAGTTGTTTGAAACGGACCACGTGGAAGAGGAGCTGGTCGCCAGCGGTGTGGCCGTCGATCCCGAGTCGCTGCGCGAGCAGTGGGGGTCGACGGTCGCGGGTGTTTTCGAGCGTGCGCAGTTGTCGGTCCCGCAAGGGGCGTGGATGCAGAGCGGTGGTCGCCGCGGCGAACACAGCGAGCACCTGGGCCCGATGTTGGCGGAGATGCAGTTTCTGCAGCGAAGTTATCCGGAAGCGCAGTGGTAGCTCTTGTGCGCTCAGTGTCGGACGCACGGCATAGCGCTGAGATATCAGATCCAGAGTTGCAGTGTGCCTACGTGGCGGCGGCCGATGTATGCGATCCGGAAGTGCCAGTGCTCACCCTAGAGGATCTCGGTGTGCTGCGCGGTGTGCAGCGGGATGCGGACGGACAGATAGTAGTGCGCCTGACCCCCACCTACTCCGGCTGTCCCGCCATGCACGCCATGCGCGAAGACGTGATGACTGCATTGGGTGGCATCGGCTTGGCGAATGCGCGTGTCGAGCTGGTATTGGCGCCGGCGTGGACCACCGATTGGATGAGTGACGCAGGCCGCGAGAAGCTGCGCGCCTACGGCATTGCACCGCCGCTGGGCCGGGCAAAAAAACGCGGACTTTTCGATCAAGAGTCGGTGCCTTGCCCGCGCTGCGGCAGCAGCAGCACCGAGAAAATATCCGAGTTTGGCTCCACGGCTTGCAAGGCGCATTGGCGCTGCCTGAGCTGCAGTGAGCCCTTCGACTACTTCAAGTGCCTTTGACCATGAATAATCGACCATGAACAATCAACAAACAGATTCACCTGCAGATAGACACTCAAATCGAATCACCGGGGTTCTCCCCCGTGGGTTTCACGCCCTGACGGTGGTGGAGGTGCGGCGCGAGACGGACGATGCGACGTCGGTTTGTTTTGCACCCCCCGCAGCTAAGGAGGCTGCCTTTGCTTTTAAGGCGGGTCAGTACCTGACGTTGTTGCGGGAGTTCGATGGCGAATCACTGCGCCGCCCCTACTCTGTGTGCGTCAGCCCCGATGAGGGTGAGCTGCGGGTCTGCGTCAAGCGTTTGCCCGGCGGGCGCATGTCCACTTATGTCACGCAAGAGCTGAAGGTAGGGGATCAGATAGCGGTGATGGAGCCGCAAGGGCGCTTTACCTTGGACACAGATACGGCTGCGAGCCATCACTACGTGGGCATTGCTGGCGGCAGTGGCATCACGCCGGTGCTGTCGATTGTGCGCACGGTGCTGCGCGCTGAACCTCGGTCCCGCATCACCTTGCTGTATGGCAATCGCGCGATCAAAGACATCATCTTCAGGCGCCAAATCGCCGAGCTCAAGGATCTCTACCTCGACCGCCTCAACGTGATGCATGTGCTCGCGGAGGGTGACAATGAAATCGAACTCTTCTGCGGCATGCTCACTTCGGAGCGGGTTGAGCAATTGTTGACCACCTTTGTTGATCCGCAGGCGATAGACGGATATTACATCTGCGGCCCAGGGCCGATGATGGAGGGCGCGGGCGAGGCCCTGAAGCGCATGGGTGTTGCGGATGATCGTGTGAAGATTGAATCCTTCGGCGCCGCTCAGCCAGTGCACGCCGGCGCCTTGGCCGCGGCGCATGTCGATGATGGTGATGCGGCGCAGGCGACGGTTATCGTTGGGGGCAGTCGCACCCAAGTCGCGGTGCCCCGCAGCAGCGTTGTGCTGGACGCTGCGCTGGCGGCAAAGTTAGATTTGCCCTTTGCTTGCAGGGGGGGCGTCTGCTGTACCTGCAAGGCGAAGCTGGTCGAAGGTGAAGTGGAGATGGCGATCAATTACGGCCTGGAGCCGGACGAGATAGCGCGTGGATTTATATTGACCTGCCAGGCGCGGCCACTGACCGACACTCTAGTGGTTGACTACGACGCGATTTGATTGTCGCGGCCTGTCGGTAATTGTTTTCCCCTGAGGAGAGAAACATCATGCCCTGTTATAGCTTAGTTGGCCTGCGGCCGGTGGTCGACCCGAGCGCCTATGTGCACCCCACGGCTGTACTCATCGGTGATGTGATCGTGGGGCCGGGTGTTTATGTGGCGCCGCTGGCATCCCTGCGCGGAGATTTCGGTCGCATCGTCTTGGAGCAGGGCGCTAACTTGCAGGACACCTGTGTCATGCACGGATTTCCCGGTGCGGATACCGTGGTGGCACGTGACGGGCACATCGGCCACGGCGCGATAATCCACGGTTGCCGTATTGGTGTGAACGCACTGGTGGGCATGAACGCGGTGATCATGGACGGTGCCATCGTCGGCGAGAGCAGCCTGGTCGCGGCCAGTGCCTTTGTGAAGGCGGGCATGGTGATCCCCGATCGGCATCTGGCCGCCGGCACACCCGCGAAGGTGATTCGTGAACTCAGCGAGCAGGAGATCGACTGGAAGAGCAAGGGCACGGCGGAGTATCAAGAGCTGGCGGTGCGCAGCTTGCAATCAATGGTGGAGTGCACGCCACTCAATGAACTCGATGCAGGCCGCAAGCGTCGCGATGTCTCTGCCGGCACCGTGCCGCTCTACACCCTGAAAGAATCTGACTGAAATCTGCCTGACTTGCTGCTGAATCCCAGCTGCGCAGGTCGCTCTACTTGAGGAATGCTCTGGCGTTGCGTGCTTGCAGCGGGCGGTTGTTGGGCTCGCCCAGTGCATCGCGGATGGTGTTGATCTGTTCGCGTGATGCGGTCGCGGGGTTTTTGAGCACATACCAACGCACCCCTTCGGTGCAGGGCGGGATCGTCAGTGAGCCGTTTAAGCGGTAGTACTCTCGGTTGCTCGGCAGCAGCTCATCCGGGGAGATGGGTGAGATCAGCGATATCTTGTGCCCCGCCTCGGAGGGCAATTTGCTGATGCTGCGCGCCAGCGCAGCGTTCTCTTCACCCTGCGCAAACATCACCGCCACGATGGCCTGCTCGCCCCGATCATTGGTGTGCATAAAGTGCGCTTCCATCGCAAAGCTCTCGCCGTCAATCTGGTGCTCGGACGGTGCATGAAAATGAAACTGCTGCAGGTCAAAGGTGTAACCTTCAATTTTGATGAACTTGGGCTGTCGGTAGGTGATTTGAACCGTGTGGCCGTTGTTCAGAAGTGCGGCGGATTCGGGCTGGTAGTTGAAATCAATGGGCTTTAGCACCGATTCAGTAAAGGAGGTCAAATTGACCGGTGATTGATTTGCACCCGAACAATCGCTGAAATTGCGGTGCAAATTCGCCCAGTTGCGCGGGCCAGTGGTGCCGCTGTAGCTCCAGCGGCGGGTGGTGTAGGGTTTTTTGCTGCGGCTGGGCGCAGCAACCTGAACCGAGAGCGCTGCGCTGGTGGGCGCCGCGGCAGTTTTGTCGCTGCGGTGTTTGAAACCCAAGCCTGCGCCGTGGCAGATCTGGCTGACCAGCACTGTGGCAACCGTGACTATCCCTAGTTTTATCATCGCACTCCGCCTCTTCGATGAGCCTGCCACGCGAATGCGGCATGAGCAGCGCGCGGGCAACGACCGATCCTCCTGATCAGCTCTTTTGTTAACGGCTGGAAAGGTATTACATTGAGCTGTTGCTCGTGTTTGCCCGCACAGTGAAGCCGCTCGGCGCTTGGGAGAGGGTTGGGCCCGTAGCGAGAAAGAGAGTGTTAGGTGTGGGGGGCGTAGCTGTGGATTTTTTGGCGATTGAGGCGAATAACTGCCTAGGCGGCCCCAGCATTTAATCAAATCGACGCGGAAATACGGCCAAAATAGCGTTCCGCATGGAGTTTTTAGTTCTCACCCTTGCCTAGCCTGCCCAGCCATCGGGTTTTTCACTCGCAGTCGTCACGTGGGATCGATAAGCCGCAGGCGCATCGGCGGATGGCCTCGCAGAAACGCTGTGAGTTCAGTGGATGCGCTGCGGATTCCGCTTTGCCACCACTTTCGGTGCCGCTCATTGTGGGCAGTGGCTTAGCGACTGGGTGGTGAGCGCGGGGATTCGATGCTAGTCTCGAACGGTAGCCGGTTCATATGCTTGAACCGCTGGGTCTGTCTGTTGATTGAACAAGGAGTGAGACGTGTCAAAATTTGATGATGTTGTGAATACTTGCAAGGACCAGATGAGCAAATGCGGTATCGATTGTGACGAGAAATTGTTGCGTTCGATCACCAAGAGCTTGGGTCCGTCGATCTATAACAAAGATGCGCTGCTGGTCGCTGCAGGTGATGCGGCTGAAGTGAAAACCATCAAAGAGCGCTTTTTGGATAAAAAACTCAGTGTCAGCGGCGAGCAAGCTGATGCCGCTGTTGCGCACGCGATCGATAAAATCGGCTCTTCCAATCGGCAGAAATTGCGCCCTGTTTTTTACTACATTATAGTCAAGCACCTGGGCAAAGAGTCGATCTACGACTAGAGCTTTGCGGTAGAGCGCTATCGTTCGATAGCGAACACACCTACAATGTCCAACGCTGGCCCTTTTCTGGTTTTCACAGAGAAGGGCTTTTGTTTGTGCGCTGTTCGACACGTCGCGCGTTATAACTCAATTTAAAGGAGCGTTCATGCCCACTGTTACTTGGTTAGTTGAAGGAAGTGATCCCATCGTTGCAGAGGTCGCTGTCGGCCAATCATTGATGGAAGCTGCTCAAGACAATGACGTGCCGCGGATCAGCGGTGATTGCGGCGGCTGTTTGTCCTGCGCCACCTGTCACGTGGTTGTCGATGACAAATGGCTCGCCAAGGTAGGGCCTGCCGACGGGGTGGAGACATCCATGTTGGAGTGCACTGAAGCCCCTGCGGAACCGAATAGCCGCCTCTGTTGTCAGATTTTCATGACCGACGAGCTCGAGGGCCTAGTGCTGCGCGTGCCGGGCTGAAATTGGCTTGGCCATTGTTCATCTGCTGTAGTCATGTTCGTTTTTGGGTTTAGTTACCAGCTACCGTGAGATAAATGATGCGTATTGGCCGAGCAATGCCGAAAGTCGCCCCTGCTGGGCGCGTATTGGACGGCACAGGCAGTGTCCGCAGTGCCTTGCGCCTCGCCTCTCTATTGCTATTCATGCTGTCTGGCGTGCTGCAATCTGCGCAGGCACAGCCGCGTATGGATTGGCAGCCGCTGCTCCCTACCGTCGCTGTGGAGCTGCCGAGTTGCGAGGCGGCTGACGCTTTGATCATCCGCCACCCGCGTCAGCTGCGTTGGCTGCACAGCCAGCGGTACCGGGTGTTTTGTTTTGCACCCGGTGATTACCGTTCTGCGGGAGCGCAGCGGCTCACCGCCATCAGCGGCAGTGATGGCCGCCCGCGCGTATTGCGTCTGCTGGGCGACGAGCTGGCGTCCCCCAGTGCTTTTGCCCAGGCACCGGCAGCTGAGCTCGCCTTGCTGCCGCCGCTCTATTTCCGAGACAGTCAGCACTGGGTGCTCAGTCAGCTGGCCTTTGTGAACATCGATACGCGTGCAGGCACCTTCCCTTTGCGCTTCTTTAACAGCAACCATGTGCTGATGGATAGCCTGCGCGTGCAGGGCAACCGGCACGGCATCGAATTCCACCACGGCAGCCACCACATCACCCTGCAGCACAGCTTGATCGGCGACATGGACATGGACAAGCGACGCGGCAACGACGCTGTGTGCGTGGCCTTTGAAGGGCGCCGTACCGATAGGGGGCTGGATGCAGAGGCGCCGGTGATTCGGGATATACATGTGCTCGCCAATGAAATATACAACTGCAACGACGGCGTGCAGCTGATCTGGAACAAGGGCCACCAGTACAAGCCGGATTTCTCCGGCACGCTGATCGCCGGCAACGACATTTATATCGATCAAAACCGTCTCAGCAACTGCAAAGGCAAGCTGGACCCAGCGGGTGATTGCGCCTGCACCGAGAATGCCATCGACATCAAAGCGGGGGCCGAGCGTGCATCTGATCCCGTGGTGATCCGCCACAACCGCTTTTACGGCTGGCGCAAGACGGATTCGAGTTGCAACCCTGACGCCGACAGCTGGGGCACGGCTATCTCTGTCCACTATGAAGCAGCAAAACACTTACTCATTGAGAAGAACCTGTTTTGGAACGTTGTCAGTGGGGTGTCTTTGACCCATGAGGCGAGCGACGTAGCGGTGGTGGATAATTTGTTCTACAATGTGCCCAAGGCGGGCCCAGGCAACGGCATAGCGATTGTCAGTTATGACGGTGTGGACGGCGTTGAGATCGCGCGTAACCGCGTGGTCGAAGCGAATAATTGGCTGTCTCTCAAATCAAAGAATACTTCCCTGAGTTGCAATATCATCAGCCAAAGTGGCCCGGCGGTAGGTGCATTCGACGGCGCTGGGTCAGCGCAGCGCAACAGCTACTACCAGCACGGTGAACGGCGCTTCAAAGCCCGCGACGATGTGCAGTTGCCGCACCGATTGGCGGCCGAGGATGTGGACATGTGTTTCACCTTGCGCCCGCTCAGCGGCGCGCGCGAGCTCTGCCTGCCGCGGGCAGCGTCCAGTCCCAAGAGCCCACACGCTTGCGGATCGGGTTACTGGACGGTGAACTGAGCCTGCTCCCTGCAGCTTTGTTTTGTATTTGGCTCTGCTTTCCCAGGCACTGGGTGCTGTGGTTCTGAGTTTCTAAGGACTATTCCACGGCGTCACCACCGCTGCATTACTTGCCGTTTAAGCGTCTTAATCCCTCCGGTCTAAACCCCACAGCAAGCACAAAATAATTAGAGCTTTTATCGTGCGAATTGTAGCTGCACAATGATTGCAGCTAATGGTCTGTGGGAGGGCTTAAGATGGGCAGGGCGAATGTTGATGTGGATCCACGAGATCCAGTTTTTTATCAAGATCCTTACGCGGCTTATCGCCGCTGGCACGCGCAGCACCCGCGCTTTTACTGGGCTGCCTATGAGCGCTGGTGTTTTAGCAGTTTCGAGGATGTCAGCAAATTACTGCGCGACAAGCGATTTGGCCGCGCGCTGCCGGATGCCCTGGCGCAGCCCGCCTGCCCTATGGCTCGCTCGCACTTGGGCGCTTTTGACGCGCTGGAACAGCACTCCCTGCTCAACTTGGAGCCGCCGCGGCACACGGCGCTGCGCAGGCTGATCAATCGCGCCTTTGTCTCTTCTAAGGTAGAATGATTGCGGAGCGATATCACTGCACTGGCGCATCAGCTCTTGGACAAGGTGGAGGGGCAGGGCGAGAGTGAGCTACTGCGAGACTACCTGATGCCCTTGCCGGCCACCGTCATCGCCCGATTGTTGGG
>JAWSVD010000099.1:25559-53444 GCA_033852095.1 Granulosicoccaceae bacterium
GCCATGGTCAAGGTCTACACCCTGACCCAGAGCGTTGACGATGAGCAGGCGGCCAACACCGCCTCGCAGCAGTTCAACGCGCTGCTGTTGGATATTGTCGCGCACAAGCGCCGTCATCCCGCCGAGGATCTGCTCAGCCATTTGATCGAAGTGGAGATGGAGGGGCAGAAGCTCAGTGATGCGGAGATTATCTCCACGGCCGTGCTGTTGCTGAACGCTGGGCACGAGGCCACCGTGCACCAGAGCGGCAACGCCATCAAATCTGTTTTGCAGCTCGAGCTGGACGCGCCGGCGCTGTTTGCCAGCGCCGAGAGCAGCGCAGCCGCCGTGGAGGAGGCGCTGCGTTTTGACGCCCCGCTGCACGTGTTCATGCGCTTCGCTCTGGAGCGCGTCGATCTGGGTGAGGGCCTGGTGATCGAAGCGGGTGAGGAAATCGCCCTGCTGCTGGCCGCCGCCAATCGCGATCCGCAGCGTTTTGCTGCGCCGGACAGCTTTCTGCCCGGACGCGCGGACGCGGGCCATGTGTCTTTTGGGGCTGGTATTCACTTTTGTTTGGGGGCACCGCTGGCCAAGCTGGAAATGCAGCTCAGCCTGCCGGTGTTGTTTCAGCGCTTTCCCAAGTTGGCTTTGCAGGGGCAGCCCAATTACGCGGACAGCTTCCACTTTCACGGCTTGCAAAATCTCGAGGTGACTCTGGGCTGAGCCTAGTGCTCGGATGTTGCGGGTTCCGCGGGGAAAACATCACTTGCAACTTGGGTGCGCTAGATCCGCGGTTTATACTGAACTGATCTTTACGCCAGCGCTCTGCTGGCTCACACAGGTTTGATACATGGAATCCCAGTCCAGTTTTGCCTCCTTGCTCCGGTTGTTGCGCTACGCACGTGGCTACCGCCGTCGCGTCCTGTTGGCGACGGCATCTTCAGTGATCAACAAGCTTTTCGACATCGCGCCGGAGATACTGATCGGCATCGCCATCGACGTGGTGGTGAACCAGGACACCAGTTTTGTCGCCAGCTTTGGTTTTGAAACTGCGCAGCAGCAGATTATGGCGCTGGCGGTGCTGACCTTCTTTATTTGGGCTGGGGAGTCGCTGTTTCAGTATTTCTACATGGTGTTGTGGCGTAACCTTGCGCAGGATTTACAAGCCGACCTGCGGCAGAACACCTACGAGCACATGCAGAAGCAGTCCATGGGCTTCTTTGAGGCGCGCAGCTCGGGTGATCTGGTGGCGGTTCTGAACGATGACGTCAACCAGCTGGAGCGCTTTTTGGACGGCGGAGCCAACGACATCATTCAGGTGTTTGTTTCGGTCATCGCGGTGGGGGCGGTGTTTTTCTACCTCTCGCCCATCATTGCACTGTTTGCTTTTAGCCCCATCCCCGTCATTGTCTGGGGCGCCTTCTACTTCATGCGTCGCGCCAGCCCGCTCTACGCTGAGGTGCGCCGCCGCGTGGGTGTGTTGAGCAGCCGTCTGCAAAACAACATCGGCGGCATCGCCACCATCAAGAGCTTCACCGCCGAGGGCATCGAAGCGCGGCGCCTGCACGAGGACAGCAGCGCCTACGCCGACGCCAACCGCCGTGCCATCGCCGTGAGCTCGGCCTTTATCCCTGTGATCCGCATGGCGGTGCTGGGTGGCTTTCTCTGCACTTTCGTTATCGGTGGTCTCAAAACCATCGACGGCGAGCTGGGTGTGGGCGCCTACGGGGTGCTGGTGTTCCTCACCCAGCGCCTGCTCTGGCCCCTGACCAATCTCGCCCACACCATCGACCTGTTTGAGCGCGCCATGGCCAGCACCCGTCGCATACTGGGGCTGCTTGACACCCCTGTCGATATCCGTGATGACGGTACTTTGGCCAGAGCCAAAGACGCGAACGGCACCGTCAGCTTTGAGGGTGTGGGTTTTCGCTACGGTGGCGACGGCGCAGGTGTGGATGATTTCTCTGTGCAGGTGCCCGGCGGCACTACCTTGGCGTTGGTGGGGGCGACTGGCTCCGGCAAGTCGACGCTGATCAAATTGCTGCTGCGCTTTTACAAGCCGCAGTCCGGTCGCATCTGTTTGGACGGCGTGCCCATCGATCAGCTGCCGCTGACTACGCTGCGCGGCAGCATCGGCTTCGTCAGCCAAGAGCCTTTTCTCTTCGAGGGGACGATTCGCGAGAATATCGCCTACGGTGATCCAGGTGCGGATGCTGAGGCTGTTGTGCGCGCCGCTAAACAAGCCGAAGCTTGGGAGTTCATTGAGAAGCTGCCAGACGGCCTGGACACCGCAGTCGGTGAGCGCGGCATCAAGCTCTCGGGCGGGCAGCGTCAGCGCCTGGCACTCGCCAGAGCGTTGCTAAAAAATCCCGAAGTGCTGGTTTTGGACGAAGCCACCAGCGCGGTGGACAACGAGACCGAGGCCGCCATCCAGCGCTCTCTGCGCAGCATCGCCAAGGGGCGCACAGTGATCATGATCGCCCACCGCCTCTCCACGGTAGTGCACGCTGATCGCATCGTGGTGGTTGCGGACGGCAAGATCATCGAGCAGGGCACACACGCCTCACTGTTAGAAGCGAAAGGCCATTATCACAGCCAATGGCAGGTGCAGACGGGAGGGGCCGCCTAGGTGGGGCTGCCTGGGAAGGGCTGCCTAGAGCTGCGCGCCCCGGAGGTGCTGCCTAGGGCGGCGTCGTAGGCCCGCGCATCCCGCGCATCCCGCGCATCCCGCGCTCCAGCCTAGAGCTGCGCATGCTCAAGCATTGTCAATGTGCTCCTTCGAAGCTTAGCTTGCCCCAATTGGGGATTAGTAAACAATTCGGCAGTTTTAATCTGACTGAGCAAACAGATTCGGCCAGAAGTTTAAACGCGTTTTTTACTCAAATCGGAGTTGGTTGTTGATGACGCTGGATTTGCACTATGAAGACAAAATGCTTGTCGCGGTGTACGACACCGAGAACTCGCGCCGGGAAGACCACAGCTTCTACCTGCGCCTTGCGGATCGCCTCGGCGTGAAGAGGGTGGTGGATCTAGGCTGTGGCACAGGGGTGCTGGCGTGCGCTTTGAATCGAGATGACCGCAAGGTGATTGCGGTGGATCCATCGGAAGCTATGTTGGCGTTTGCGAAGGGCAGCGTCGGGTCTGAGTTCGTGGAGTGGCGCTTGGGTGGGGCGCAGCAATTGGGCGAGCCAGAGGCGGATTTGTTGTTGATGACAGGTAATGTGGCTCAGGTGTTTATCGATGACAGCGATTGGGCCGATGCGCTTAGCTGCATCTATCAGGCGCTGAAGCCGGGTGCATATCTGGCATTTGAGAGTCGTAACCCACTGGCAAAGGCCTGGTTGAATTGGAATCCAAGGGATTCCGCGCGTGTAATAGAAACACCCGAAGGCCTGGTGCATCAGCATTTTGAACAGGCGGTTGCCTCTTCTGGGTGCGTCCAGTTTGAAAGTCACTACCTGTTCTCCAGTACTGGAGAAACACGAGTCGTTTCGAGCACACTTCGATTCCGAAGCTGTGCTGAGATTTGCCTTTCACTTGAGCTAGCAGGATTTTCTCTAGAGCGTTTGCTCGGCGATTGGCGTGACGGCGAGTACAAGAAAAATAGCGACTTGATGGTGTTTATTGCTCAAAAGCGGAATGATTAGAGTCGCGCCAATTTTGAGCAGCCCGGTATCAGCGGTTGTTGCCGATGATTGACGCTGAAATTGCTGAGCCATGCTGCGACAATGCGGCTTTAAAACCCAATGCGTGTCCGTTTCGATTTCATCAGTAAACATACACGGCCCCTGCGCGATCGGCACTTTTATCCGTTGTTGGATTAACCCCTGCGCCCGCGCCGTTTTCGAAGTTGGCCCCGACTGCCAACGTTGCGCCGTCACCGCTGATGTCGATCGACACACCAAATCTCTCCACAGCCACGGTGTTGCTTGCTTTTACATAACTGGGGTCTTGCCAGCTGCCAGATGCCTTTCTAAACACGTAGGCGGCTCCGGCGGTTGCAGCATTTTCATCTTCAATAGCATTCAAACCGGTGCCAGACCCCTGCTCGTAGCGCGCCCCCACTGCGATCAGAAGACCGTCGGCACTGATGGCTACGGAGCGCCCAAAACTGTCCCCCGCTGTGGGCGAGCGCGCCTTGAGGTAGCTCGGTGCAAGCCAATTGATGCCGTTGTATTCAAATACATAGGCGGCGCCAGAATCCGTGGCCAATTCGTCGCTTAGGGGTTGAGCGCCCGCTCCAGACCCGTCCTCCGTCATTGCTGTTATTACGATGGTGTTCCCAATTGCGCCCAGCGCTGCCGCGTAGCCAAATTGATCGCCAGCTTGGGCGTTGTTTGCCTTTAAATAATCTGCCTCATACCAGTCGCTCCCATCGTATCTATACAGGTAGGCCGCGCCGGAATCAGTTGCAAGATCGTTTTTTGTCGGATTCACGCCTGCCCCGTCACTGTCCTCGAAGGGCGCTGCGATGATTAACACATCACCGGTATCATTTAGCTCGACTGTACTACCAAATTCATCTGTCTCACCGCTGTTACTGGCCTTGATATAAGCCTCTTGACCCCAGGTTGCGCCAGTGAGGCGGAAGATATAGACAGCTCCAGAGTTGATCAAAGTGCCCACGCTGCTGGAGTTTATGCCAACTCCGTCCCGATCTTCCTCGTTGGCGCCTACGGCAAGTACATCGCCCGTGGCATTAAGTGTAACGCTCTGACCAAAACGATTAAACCAATCGGGGTTATGAGCTTTTATATAGGTTGGCTCTTGCCAACTGCCACTCTCGTATTCGTAGATATAAGTGGCGCCAGAGGTTGGGGCGAGATTGTCCACAGCCGGATTCGCGCCCTGACCGGACCCCGCCTCTCCTGGTGAGCCCACCGCCAGGGTATTTCCATCCTTGCTGAGGGAGACATTGAATCCGAACTTGTCATTGGAATCTGGGTTGCTGGATTTCAAGTAGTCGCTGAAGACCCAGCCGTCATCATCGTAACGGTAGATGTAGACAGCGCCCGCGTTCGAGGCGGCGTTGTTGTGGGCTGGATTGTTATTGGCGCCGCCCCCGTCTTCATTGGGCGCACCCACGGCGAGAACACGGCCATCGCCGCTTAAGCTGACGTTGAAGCCGAACCAATCCCTGTCGTCAACGTGTGATGATTTGATGTACTGAATTAGGTCGTCCTGCGCGAGGGCGTGGCCACTGGCTATTGGACTGACCGCAATCACGTTTCCCGCGGTGTCCAGTGCTTTCAGCTGATAGCGCCGGTATTGCAACGGGTGTTGTAGCAGGGCGGGGGCTAACCGTATCGTTGACGCGCTGGCTGGTAGATGGTCGTTGTCATCTATGAGGCCATTGCGGTCGAGGTCCAGGATTGCGTAATTTGATGTGCCCGTGTTATCAAGGCCCAAGCTGTATGCGGCGACACGCGGGTCGTCGTCTTCGATGGTCCAAGAGAGAGACAGTGACCGGGCAGTTACGTTGGTGTCTAGCTCCAGCGATTCAAAAAACGGTCTGTCGACGATCCTCACATCAATTTTTACAGGGTAGGTGATCAGGCCGTCAACACTGGATCTTCGCGCGATTACCATTTCATAGTAATTGTCCAAATTGCTGTCTTGCGGCACCTCGAAATCTAGAGCTGTTATTGGGTTTAAGGCGCCGCTGTGCGTATCGATGACAAAGTGTTGTGCATCTGGACCCTCGAGCCACAGTTCCGAGGTGTCTGAAACTGAAGCGTAGCTGTAGTTCAGGTTGCTGCTGTTCTCTTCGAGTTGCAGGCTCAGTTTTTTTCCCAGTCCTGACGTTAGTGGCTGCAGTGAGATCGTCAGACCATCATTGCAGGACTGAAGGAATAGCAAGAGTGGTACGACTGTGGCTGCTCGAATGAGATTGCCATATGACATGATGGGCTCGATGTTAGTTTGAAGTCTGATTATCCAAACCTTGTGCCGAGTGAGCCCATAATTGTTCGGGCGCATTGTTTTCTAACCTAAATGCGGAGAATGCTCAGAGGCTTTTGGTCTGCACCAGCGCGGGAGCAAACGGGATGTCGATCACGCTGTTCATCCCATTTTTGAACCAGACGGATTAATGCGTATTCCACGTTTTGTTCTAGTCAGCAGCATGGGCGCAAGCCCCATGCCTTGTCGCCAGTTGAGACGTCTGCAAATAGCCAGAAGTGAGCACCTGCCAGTCCCGCATCTCCCCTGCGGTAAATACGCCGAGCGGTGCTTTTAGCGTGAGGTTGCTGCCCACCGTGTCGAGGGACGCGTTGCCTGAAGTCGAGATCGCGCAGCCACATTCCGTTGCACCGCAGAATTCATCGGTGTTGGCGTCACTCGCTATCTTAGCGATATTGTTCAATATGTCTGTTGCATTTTGTACCGTTCAACATCGATTTGTTTCGTTTTGGTACGGTGTTTTTTTCAGTATCGAGCTGTGTCAAATCCACGGACTGTATGTCTTGCGTTTTTGAATAGGCGGCGGTTACATTGAAGCTATCATTCGCTTGCGAGTCGGCCCATGCCTATTGCTGTCACGACTGCGGTATTCTGTTCACAGCGTGTTGCGCTGTCTCTTCGATATTTTGGCAGGCTGTTGGCTACAGCGGTACTTTGTTGCGCTGTGATTGCTGCAGCTGCCAGTTTCCACTCTTCTGCGACACCCACTTCCTCGCCGCGCGACGTTGAGAATAGTTTGGGGGCGCGACTGAGTTCAATAGCGCTTTCCGCTTCGCCTGATTTGGCACAGGAGATTCGCTTTCTGACCGTGACGAACCCCCGCCTACGTTTTGCTGCGGTCTGGCGCGACGGGTTGCGTGTGTACCCCGAGCAGGGGGCGTTGATGTCGCTGATGGAGTCCAAGGGTTTGCAGCAAGTGGGTGGCAGGTTTGAGCACTTGCTGGAGCTTGCACAGACGGAGCGAGAGCCTCGGTTTGCGGCACTGTACTTCGCAGGGCAGCCGGCCGAGGCTCGCTGTTGGCGGGCCGGTCCGTCAGGTGTTGCCCTGGGCATCTGCATGTTGCAGGACAGCGATACACTCTTGGGTTCGGTCGGTGGAGCCGAGCAAAGCATGTGGTCTGTGGCAGGGCCAGGGCTGTTGTTCTCAGTCACCTTGTTGTTGGGTCTTTTGTTGTTTCTGAGAAGGTGCTTGCTGGAATGGGTGCACGATGCACGTCAACCCTTGTGCAATATTCGTCTACACCTAGATTTGCTGAATCGTGTCCCTGACCGTGCTGGCGAATGCCGTGCTGTTCTGTACGCCGAGACGAGCCGTCTCGACTGCACCCTGCAAAAGCTGGCTCGTTGGCACAGCGTCCGCAGTTGTTTTGCGGCTTGCCGGAAACCCGAACTCGGCGATCTTCGTGATGTCCTGAGTGCTCTGGCGCTACAGCGGCGCAGTGCATTGATTGCCGCCAATTGTTCGCTGACTGTCGACTTGGGCAATTGCCCTGTTCGGATGATTGCTGTCGATGCCTTGCAGCGCATTGTCAGTAACGTATTGGACAACTGCGCGCGTCACTCGCCCGGTTCTGCAGTGTCCGTTGTGTGTCAGCTGCCCCGTGCTGCCAGCGACTGGTTGTCTGTGGATGTCGTCTGCCATGGCGCTGTCGGAGCGGTGCAAGCAGTTGCCAGTCGGGTTGAAAGGTCGGCGCACCCCGCTCGCGAATTGCGCTCAAGTCATTGTGGTGCTGTGGGTCTGAGGTCTTGTCGGCGGCTAGCCAGGTCTCAGGGCTGGCGAATATCGGTGCAATCGGATCATCAGCGATTTGTGGTCAGCCTCGCGCTGCCGCCTGGTCGTCGCTCAGGATCTGATCTCAACGTGGGGTCGATGGCATGTTGCAAGTCCTGATTGTTGAAGACGATGCGCAGCTACGTGCTGGATTGGTGATGCTGCTCGAGAGTGAAGCTTATGCCTGTCTAGCCTTCTCATCGGTGGAAGAAGCAGAGCGAGCGCTGGGCAGGGGCAAGAGCACCTCCGGTGTGGCTGACCTGTGCATCCTGGATCGCAATTTGCCCGGCAGCTCAGGTGATGAATTGTGTCAACGGCTACGGCATCTTCACCCGCTGCTGCCCATCTTGATGCTGTCGGCGCGCAGTGCGCCCCGTGAGCGGGTGGCTGGCCTTCGAGCCGGTGCTGATGATTACCTCTGCAAGCCTTTTTGCAGTGATGAACTCGTCGCCAGGCTTGCGTCTATGCGGCGACGTCTGGCGCACGCTGATCCAGGGGCAGACAGACCTCTCTGCTGCCATGAAATAGTGCTCGACCCCGGTCGCATGAGCCTAGGCGGCCCCGATGATCAGGCTGTGCCGCTCAGTCCGCGTGAGTACCGTGTGCTGCGCCTTTTATTTTTGCGCAAAGGCAATGTCGCGGATCGCCACGATCTCTATAACGCGGGTTGGGGCCATCAGCATCTGCCCAATTCGCGGGCGCTCGATCAGATGATCGTGGGCTTGCGCCAGAAGCTGCGGCAGGCGATGTCGACGGGGATGCGCATCAGCAGCGTGCGGGGCGTTGGATACGCGCTGAGTAAGACAAGCCGTAAAGCAAACGGCCAAATCTGACGTATTCCTGACAAACCCCAGTCGCCTTCTTCGTATGCTGAACGCACCTTGATCAGCTGAATGGAGTACACCCAATGGAGCAACAAGATAGCGCACTGGCCCTAGCAGGAAAACGCCGACAGTTTCTGAAATGGGCGGCGGTCGCGCCCACCGGCGCGATGGCAGCCGCGTCGGCAGTGCTCGCCGCTGATGCGGATACCGGACCCGCGGCAGTGGAAGACTTGAGTGCGGAATTCAGTGCATTGGCGGCCCGCAGCTCAGCTGCGATTGCGCGCATCGAGAGCTTTAGACTGACACCTCAGGACCTGCCGTGGGCACAAAGCCTAGGTGGCATCAAGGCGGGCCAATCCGTGAGTATATTTCTCAGCGGCTACTGGTGGTTTGTCAAAGAGGCGGGCAGCTGGCTCGACCCAGGTTTTGTCTTTTACGCGCGGGTGGCGGGGGCCAGCGAAACCAGCCCCGTGCACAATGCCATGGCCAATACCAGCACCCTCACTGCAACCGCGGACGGCAAGGTGGAGATAGCGCGTAGTGTGGGGGAGCTTGCCAGCGCCGCAGGGGACATGGCTGTCCCGCCTGAGTACTACCACAGTGGCGAGGGGGAGATTCGTGGTGTTGCAATTGTTTGGGACGAAGACCCGCGCGCCGGTCTGCACAAGCTGTCTGCCGTCGGCGATGTTGGCGGGGCGATCACGGCGGAGATCCAGCGATTACGCATGGCGGAGCTGTCGCCCAAGGGCTGGCACAACCTCTTTCAGTTTGGTGAGTGCGGTGTCTTCAGCGAAACACCCAGCGGAGGGATCGCTTGCGATACCCACAAGAACGTCGCGATCATGACAAAAGGCGTATCGGGCGTGGAGTTGAAGCCTGGATTGAAACTGGAGTGGCGCTGGCAGGTTGATGAATTGCCTTCACTGGCTGCTGAAAATGAGCTGCTGTTTCACGACTATCTGGCGATTGGGGTGGGCTTTGATGACGGACAGGACATCACCTATCCCTGGAGCAAGACACTGCCGATAGGCACCTCATTCCGATGCCCTATACCGGGCTGGGATAAAGTGGAATCGCACGTGGTACAACGACAGGGCGATGAGTTGCTTGGGGAAATGTTAGATGAGAGCGCCGATATCTACGTGGATTACAAGCGCATGGTGGGGGGAGAGGCCACGAAAGTGACATCCGTGTGGCTGGTCGG
Organism: Granulosicoccaceae bacterium; assembly: GCA_033852095.1. Lineage (GTDB taxonomy): Bacteria > Pseudomonadota > Gammaproteobacteria > CALCKW01 > CALCKW01 > CALCKW01. Next base: position 35,299 of record JAWSVD010000099.1, read on the forward strand.
CGTGAGTGTGTTTAAGCGCGGGCATGGTCGGTGCCAGTATGAGCGTATTGCGCTGGGTCAGGAAGGACAGCAGACTAACATTCTCTGATTCAGCAGGTTCGCCAGCCCCTTCTGCAGCAGTGCTGCGATTACACTGCTGCAAGGGAACAGTGCAAGCCCGGGTCCATCCGATCAGCCTTAGATGTCACTCGGCTGCTTGTACCCGGCCGCCGCTTTGCCGGCCCAGTAACCAGTGGCCAAGCAAGCCGTCAGCAAGTAGCCCCCGGTAGGTGCTTCCCAATCCAGCATTTCCCCGACGCAGTAGACGCCTGGCTTGTCTTTAAGCATCAGATTCTCGTCCACAGCACCCAGGCGCACGCCGCCAGATGTTGAGATGGCTTTGTCTATATCACCGGGGCCGCGATGAGCGATTGGCAGGTCTTTAAGTCGCTCAATAAGCGCATCACCTTCGGGCAGCGGTTGGCTGAACTCCCGGAGCATAGCCAGCTTTGCGCCCTTGAGGCCGATGGTTTTGCGCAGGTGGTTGCTGAGTGAGTTCTTTCCCTGCGGGCGCTTGAATTTTTGCTGCAGAGCCTGGTGTGTGTGATCTGGGTAAAGATCCACGTGCAGCGCGTGGCCCTCGCGCACGGCTTTGCTCATGCTGTAGATGCCGCTACCCTCTAGGCCACCTGCGGTGATCACGAATTCCCCGCGTCCGCTGGAGCTGCCCGCGCTGAGGCGGGTGTTTTTGATGGGCGTGCCGAAATGGGTGCGCATGTGCTCGCTCCATGCCACCCGCAAGCCAGCATTGGCGGCGGCGAAAGGGCTGAGTGCCACGCCTTGTTGCGCCAGGTGCTGGGCCCAGTGGCCGTCTGATCCCAGCCGTGACCAGCTGGCGCCGCCAAGTGCCAGCACCGTGACAGCGGGGCGCAGGGTATGCGGGCCATCGGGTGTGTCAAACAACATGCTGTTGTCCGCGAAGCCCTGCCAGCGCCATTTCTTGCGCAGCTCTACACCGTTGCTCTGCAATTTTGCAAGCCAGGCGCGGAGCAGTGGAGATGCCTTCATGGTAACGGGGAATATGCGACCGCTGCTGCCAGTGAAGACAGGCTGGTCCAGGGATGTTGCCCAGTCTTGTATCTGCTGCGGACCGAAGGCTGAGAGCATGGGGCGCAGGAAGTCGATGGCCTCGGCATATTGGCTGACAAATTGATCGAAACCCTCTTCCTTGCTGAGGTTTAAGCCAGATTTTCCCGCCATCAAGAACTTGCGCGCGGGGGCGGGCATGGCCTCTACGATCAAGACCTTGCGACCGGCCTCGCTCAGCGCTTGGGCAGCCATCAATCCGGCAGGGCCGGCGCCTATCACGAGGGCGTCTACTGTTGTTTCTGTGTTGTGCATGGTGCTCTGCATGTGTTGCTGCGCATGTGTTACTGCGCACCTGTTGCTCTGGGGCTGGTTCAGCCCTCTATTTCTTGGATGTACTCGGCTGTGGCCAGCTCCACGCAGCAGACAAAGACTTCCATGGCCTGGCGAACTTCCTCTTGCGGCGGGCGCGTGGGGGAGAGCCGGATGTTGCTGTTGTCGGGGTCAATGCCTTTGGGGTAGGTGGCCCCGGCAGGGGTGAGCGTCACACCGAGTTCACTGGCCAGTGCTATCACTCGGTCCGCCACGGGGAGATTGGTCTGGACACTGACAAAGTAGCCGCCTTCGGGCTGGCTCCAGCGCGCCAAATCTCTGTTGCCCAGACGCTCGTCGAGTACCTTCTGCACAATGTCGAATTTTGGGTTGAGAATAGCCGCGTGATCGCGCATCAGGCCTGCAATACCGCCGGGGTACTGGCGCAAAAAGCGAACGTGACGCCATTGCTCCGCCTTGTTAGGGCCGATGGATTGAACCGACAGCACCCGGCTCCAGTGCGCAATATTGGCTTCGCTCATGCCGACAAAACAAATTCCGGCGCTGGCCAGTGTCACCTTGGAGGAGGAGCCAAAGATGATGACTCGATCAGCGAGTTCAAATTGTTTGGCGATGTCGAGCAAGTTCGGCGCAGGTTCGGGTTTGTCCACCAGGTGGTGCACGGCGTAGGCGTCGTCGGCAAACAGGGTGAAGTCAGGAGCCGCCGCTTTGACTGTCACCAAGCGTTCCGCTGTTTCCAGGGACAAGCTGTCACCGGTGGGGTTGCTGTAGGTGGGCACAAAGTAAATGCCTTTGATCGAGGCGTCGTCAGCGACCAATGCCTCCACGGCTGCCATGTCTGGTCCTGTCTCGGACATGTCGACGGCGACTAGTTCGTAGCCCAGTGCTTCGGCGAGGCTGAAATGGCGGTCGTAGCCCGGCACGGTCACGATGAGCTTGGGCCGCTGCATTACCCAGCCCGATTCGCTGTCTTTCACCCCATTGAGCAGTGCCCAGCTGAGGAAGTGACTCATCAGTTCCAAGCTTGAATTATTGCCGATCAGGATTTCGCTCGGCGATACGCGGATCTGTTCGCAAAAGATCTCTCTCGCCTCGCGCAGGCCAGCAATGCCCCCGGGGTAGTTGCGTATGTCCACACCACTGTCGGTGATGTAGTCCTCAGGTCCGATGGCTGCGAGCAGTGGCAGGCTTAAATCGAAATTTTCATCGGCGGGCTGCCCGCGCTCCATGTCGAGCTTAAGGGACATGTCCTTGAAGTCGTCGAATTGTTTTCGCAGGTTGCTGATTGTGGTCATGGTGTCTTGGATATCAGTTGTTGGGTGTTCAACGCAGCCTGTGTGGGATAGATCAGTTGATCCTCGCCAGATGTTGGGTGCTGGGTGGTTTATGTTGGGGGGTTGAGCTTGTCTTGGGTGCGAAGCTCGAAATCGCTGGCGTCGTGGCGCTCGCGCAGTTGCTCGCTGGGCTCCCCTGAGAGGCGGTTGACTTTGCGACCGCGTATCACGGCGGGGCGCGCGGCAATCAGATTGGCCCAGCGCAGCACGTTTGTGTATTCGTGCACACTGAGAAACTCTCCGGCGTCGTAGGCCTTGCCAAGTGCCAGGTTGCCGTACCAGGGCCAGGTGGCGATGTCGGCGATGCTGTACCCCTCGCCCGCCAGATAGGTGTTATCGGCTAGGTGACGATCGAGCACGTCCAGTTGGCGTTTCACTTCCATGGCAAAGCGGTCGATGCAGTATTCGATTTTGACAGGGGCGTAGCTGTAAAAATGGCCGAAGCCGCCGCCGAGGTAGGGTGCACTGCCCATCTGCCAGAACAACCAGGACATACATTGGCTGCGCTCGCGGTGCGAGTGGGGGATCAGCTCGCCAAATTTCTCCGCCAGATAGAGCAAGATGGCACCGGATTCGAACACGGGCTGGGGCTCGTCTTCGCTGCGGTCCAGCAAGGCGGGGATCTTGGAGTTGGGGTTGATGGCGACAAAATCACTGCCGAACTGCTCGCCGTCACCGATCTTGATCAGGTGTGCGTCGTACTCGGCACCGCTGTGGCCCAGGGCCAACAGTTCCTCCAGCATGACCGTGATCTTTACCCCGTTGGGGGTTGCCAGTGAGTAGAGCTGCAGCGGGTGCTTGCCCACCGGCAAGGTCTGCTCATGCGTCGCACCGGCGATGGGGCGGTTGATGCTGGCCCAGGTGCCGCCGTTCTCGGTGTCCCATGTCCAGACAGCGGGTGGTTGGTAAGACGTATCCATTGTGTGAACTCCATGAAGCGGTAGGGGCAGCGGCGGCGCGGATTGCTGTGCCGTTTTGCGCTGCGCGAGGTGTTCTATGATAGCGTTTCACCTTGGACGATGGTTGCTCACTTTGCAACTGCTGAGGAGAGGGCTTTGCACGATTTGATCAACTGGCAGCACCGGGCGGCGGATGGCATCACGCTGCGCGGCTGGCGCACCACACCACGGGGCCTGCCGGTGCTTTTCTTTTTGCACGGCAACGGCCTCTGTGGCATGACCTATTGGCCCATGTTGCGACACCTGCGAGACGCTTTTGACCTAGTGCTGCTGGATGCGCCTGGGCACGGGCTCAGCGACGCACTGGCGGCGTTTCAGGGCTGGCCGCAGGACGCTGCGCGTTGCCACGCGGCCTGGTTGTCCATTGCCGCTGACTACCCCGAGGCTGGGCGTCACCTGCTGGCTCATAGCTACGGCGGTGTGCTCGCCACGCTGATGATGGCCGAGAACCCCGCCACGTTCCGCTCTGCGGTGTTGCTGGACCCGGTGTATTTTCCGCCGGGCATGTTGTTGTTGGGCCGCGCGCTGTCGCTGTTCGGTCTGTTGCGATTCACCAAGCAGTCGCGCACCACCTGCAAACGCCGCGACCGCTGGCCCAGCCGGGAGGCGGCGCGCGAGCATTTGGGGGCGCGGCGTGTCTACAGAGAGTGGGAGAGCGACTGCCTGGATGCTTTTATCCAGCACGGTCTGCGCGACTGCGATGACGGAGTGGGGGTGCGCCTGCGCTGCCTGCGTGAGCTCGAGGCGGATATCTTTGGCAGTCTGCCCTTTGGCCTGCCGCGGGCGCTGGGCCAATTGCGCACACCCTGCGTGGCTTTCAGCGGCGACAGGAGTTACGGATTCGTGGTCAGCGCCCTGCCCAAATACAGCGCGGCGCACAGCTGTCTAGAGCACCGCGAGATAGCGGGCGGCCATAACTTTATGTTGGAAGAAACCCAGCGCACCGCCGAGCGGGTGCGCGAGGTACTCTTGGCAGAAACCATGTAAGTTCGAATTCATTCGGACAAAATACTCAGGCGGGCGCCCAAATCTCAGCGCCCCTCACCATCAGCTCATCGTCGGCAGCTCTCTATCAGACCGCCCTGCCCTCAACCCATTTGTCGAGGAACTGATCTATCCATGCCGTGACGCGGGTATCGCACTTCTCGCATTGCTGCCGGTGTGTCGCCTGCAGCTCGTCGGTCAGCCAAGCGTATTTGCCCTTGGGGATTCTGCCTTGCCAAATAGCCAGTGTGTCCGGGTTGACCTCGGGGTGGAATTGCACACCAAAATGCCCGCCCGGCAGGCTAAAAGCCTGTTGCGGAAAGGCTTCACTGCACGCTAAGTGCGTCGCGCCAGCTGGTAGCTCGAATCCTTCGCGGTGCCACTGAAACATGCAGACGTCTTCTTCTACAAAACCCATATCGCCCACCGGGGACAGTGGGTAAAAGCCCACTTCGCTTTCGCCCTCAGGGTGCTCTGATACCTTGGATCCCAAGGTGCGGGCCAGCAGCTGTGCCCCTAGGCAAATACCGAAAAACTTGGCACTGCTGTGCAAGCAGTCATCAATAAAGCTCATCTCCGGCCTGATCCAATCCTTGATGCCACAGTCATTGGCGCTCATGGCGCCGCCAAAAATCACAACCCCGTCGTAGTTGTTCGGGTCAGGGAAGGCATCACCGTCGGCGGGGAAGCAGCGCTCTATGGTGTGGCCACGGCGTTCCGCCCATCGGTTGACGCGGTCAACGTCCCACCCTTTGCTGTGTTTGATCAGAAGGATTTTGCGGGTTGCTGTGTCTGCCTGAGAAGCTGTTGTCATATGCAAGTGTGTATTGGTTGTGTGGTGCGCTATTGCTAATAGAGCAGAGTGTACCGCGTATGGTGCATTTCACGCGATACAGGAGCAGGTCTCAATATCTATACCACACTGCATTATTGCAGTTATTGGGTGAATGTCATGAGATGGCGATTTGTTGTCTTTTATTGGCAAGCCTAAGACCAATTCGCATAAAGAAGGCCAAGTCACTAGCCCTAATGGGATATGCGGGCACGGGTCTATTCATATTCCCGCAGAGACAATGACCAAAGCGTCGTAATCAGGCAAAATAGCAGCAACGTTGTAGCAATGTTTCGAAAGATCTCGCCACAGCTGTGAAGCTTACAGGTGCCAGCCGATCTGTCTACAACCGATTAAAGCTCCCTCACTCGTGCCGAAAACTGAACAGTCGTTCGGTTGCCGTCATGTGTTGGGGTTTGGTTTATTGTTTTAGCTGCTCGAGGTTATTCATGAAGATTGGTGCGCCCAGAGAGCTGTTTGAGGGTGAGTGCCGTGTGGCACTGACGCCGGACAGTGCAGCTCAGTTAATGAAACTGGGTTACGACTGTGTGATTGAAAGCGGGGCCGGTGCAGCCGCCCGTTTTTCTGATGATGTTTACAAGGAAGCGGGTGTGGAAGTGGTGGCTGATGCTGCTGCGCTTTATGCAACTGCGGATATTATTGCCCGCGTGCGCGCGCCATCGCTCGATGAAGTCGCCGCCATGCCCGACGGGAAAAAGCTGATCAGCTTTCTCAACCCGGCCGGTAGCCCCGAGTTGCTCGAGGCGCTCAAAACCAAAAACATCTCAGCCATGGGCATGGAAATGGTGCCGCGCATCAGTCGTGCGCAGAAAATGGATGCGCTTTCATCCATGGCCAATATCGCGGGTTACCGCGCTGTCATCGAAGCAGGCAACAACTTCGGTCGCTTCTTCACCGGCCAGATCACCGCGGCGGGCAAGGTGCCGCCGGCCAAAGTATTGGTCATCGGTGCAGGTGTCGCCGGTCTGGCGGCCATCGGCACGGCTCAGTCGCTGGGTGCGATTGTGCGTGCCTTTGATGTGCGCCCCGAAGTGGCCGAGCAGATTGAATCCATGGGGGCCGAGTTTGTCTATCTGGACTTCAGCGAAGACGGCGCCGGTGATGGCGGCTACGCCGCGCCTTCGAGCCCAGAGTTTCGCGAGAAGCAGCTCGAGTGTTTTCGTGAGCAAGCCAAAGAAGTCGACATCGTCATCACCACTGCGTTGATCCCTGGCCGTGATGCGCCGAAACTGTGGCTGGAAGACATGGTGCTGTCCATGAAGCCCGGATCAGTGGTGGTCGACCTTGCTGCCGAGCGCGGTGGCAACTGTGATCTGACGGTGATGGACGAGATCATTGAATCCAGCAACGGTGTGCGCGTGATCGGATACACCGATTTCCCCAGTCGCATGGCCACCCAGGCGTCCAACCTTTATTCCACCAACATCCGCCATATGATGACGGACTTGACCCCTGAGAAAGACGGTCAGCCAGTGTGGAACATGGAAGACGATGTGATCCGCACGTCCACTGTGACACACGAAGGCGAGATCACCTTCCCGCCACCGCCATTGAAAGTGGCAGCGCAGGCTAAACCTGCCGCAAAGACTGTGGAAAAAACCCCCGAAGAGATCAAAGCTGAGGAGGAGGCAGCCACGCAGAAGGCCGCCACGCAGCAGACTGCATTGCTTGTGGGTGGTGGGCTGTTGATGTTGTTGATCGGGGCCTACGCGCCGGCTAGCTTCATGCAGCACTTCATTGTCTTTGTACTGTCGTGTTTTATTGGCTTCCAGGTGATCTGGAAAGTCAGTCACTCCCTGCACACGCCGCTGATGGCTGTCACCAATGCCATCTCCGGCATCGTGATTCTCGGTGCACTTTTGCAAGTCGGTTCACCGTCTGGCCTGGTCACCGTTCTCGCCGCGATCGCCGTACTGATCGCCAGCATCAACATCGTCGGTGGCTTCATGGTCACACGCCGTATGTTGGCCATGTTCCAGAAGAGCTGAGTTAAATAATGAGTACAGGATTAGTAACCGCCTCGTACATTGCTGCGAGTGTTCTTTTTATCCTCAGCCTCGGTGGCTTGAGCAATCAGGAAAAAGCCAAGCGCGCCGTATGGTTTGGCATCATCGGCATGGCGATCGCTGTGATAGCGACAGTGGCCTCTGACAAGGTCTCGGGTCTGGGGTGGATTATCCCCATGGTGGCCATTGGCGCTGTGATCGGCACCATCGTCGCCCAGCGCGTTGAGATGACGGGCATGCCGCAGCTTGTGGCAGCCCTGCATTGTTTCGTCGGTCTGGCGGCTGTCTTCATCGGCATCAATTCAGAGCTGGCACCGCCCGAAGGCCTCAGCGATGTGGAAATGAGTATCCACTCCGTTGAAGTCTTCCTCGGTGTGTTCATCGGGGCTATTACCTTCACCGGTTCCATCATCGCCTACGGCAAGTTGGCCGGCAGCATAGACGGTAAGGCACTCACCCTGCCGGGCCGTCACATGATCAACCTTGGTATGCTGGTCGCCTCGTTGATCCTCGGCATGATGTTCTTCAATCACGCCGGTCTGTGGACCTTGATCGTGATGATGTTGATCGCTTTTGTGATCGGTGCGCATCTGGTCATGGCCATTGGTGGCGCGGACATGCCGGTAGTGGTTTCCATGCTCAACAGCTACTCCGGTTGGGCCGCGGCGGCCACCGGTTTTATGCTTGGCAACGATCTGCTGATCGTCACTGGCGCGCTGGTGGGGTCCTCGGGTGCGATCCTCTCCTACATCATGTGCAAGGCGATGAACCGCAACTTTGTCTCGGTCATCCTCGGTGGTTTTGGTGGAGCTTCAGGCCCCGCCATGGAAATCGACGGCGATCAGATAGCCATAGACGCGGGCGGTGTGTCTGCGGCGCTTGAAGATGCGGACAGTGTGGTCATTGTGCCGGGTTATGGCATGGCCGTGGCGCAGGCGCAGCAGTCTGTCTCTGAGCTGACACGGCGTCTGCGGGCCAAGGGCAAGAACGTGCGCTTTGCCATCCACCCGGTGGCGGGTCGTTTACCAGGGCACATGAACGTATTGCTGGCCGAAGCCAAAGTCCCCTATGACATCGTATTGGAAATGGACGAGATCAACGACGATCTGCCCGAGACCGACGTGGTGATGGTGGTGGGTTCTAACGACACCGTTAACCCCGGTGCGCAAGATGATCCCAACAGCCCCATCGCCGGCATGCCGGTACTGGAAGTCTGGAAGGCAAAGCAGGTGTTTGTTTGCAAGCGTGGATCAGGCGCGGGATATTCGGGTGCGCAAAACCCCTTGTTCTTCAAGGACAACACCCGCATGTTCTACGGTGACGCAAAGGCCTCATTGGATGCCTTGTTGAAGCAGATAAGCTGACACCCGGTCAGTTCTGGCTGTAGATGAAATGAAGGGCGCGGCCACCGGTCGCGCCCTTTTTTGTGGGATCAAAATGCATGACGAACGCCTGTTAGTTTCCTCGAATTCACTGAATGTGGGTTCGAATTCATTCGTATGTCTCGCTGACGGAACCATGATAATCCGCATAAAATCGTCGCGAATGTTTCTCACTAGCACAGGGCGTTTTCACGGTGCATGAGTTGTGTCACCCTCAAGCTATCGACGTCAATGCGTGTAAAATAGCGACGGACAACATCAAGGTATATCAGAGCAACACATGCCAGAGCACGAAGACTACGCAGCCATTGGGCTGCTAAACCCCAAGAGCCCCAGCAACGTCGGCAGCGTCATGCGTGCGGCGGGGTGTTATCGGGCAGATGCGGTCTTCTACACCGGCACGCGCTACGATCGCGCCGCGGCGTTTTACACCGATACCCATGCCTCTGCCTCGACAATCCCGCTCGAGCGGGTGGTTGATCTCGGCACTGCGGTCGGTGCTGCTGTGCGCATTGTCTGTGTGGAGCTGGTCGAGGGCGCAACCCCGCTGCCCGCTTACGAGCACCCGGCGCAGGCCCTGTATGTCTTTGGGCCTGAAGACGGCTCCTTGGATCAGGCCATCGTTGACCGTGCGGATGACGTGGTGTTTGTGCCGACGCACCTGTGCATGAACTTGGCGGCGTCGGTGAATGTGCTGCTCTATGATCGCATGCTTAAGCGGGGTGGGGTCGCTGCGGATGATGAGCTTGTGCGCGCTAGCCGCGACACCAACAACCGGCTGGCCCGCAACAGGCGGCCAGCGTCTTGACAGCCAGAGCACTGCGTTGCTCTGGCGCTGGGATCAGAGCATTTCGCTCAGGCCCATGTCAATGGCCAAGATTTCTTCGAGCGCGTCTTCGTCCAGTTCCAGTTCGAGCTTTTCCAAAAGCTTGTAAGGCATCATGGAAGACAACACAGGGACCGCTGTCTGTTTAGCTGCGCCGGCAGACACGTGTGTGGCCAGGTGCAAGGCAGAAGACTCTAGGTTGAGTGGGTCTGAGTTCAGAGGCGTCAGTTGATGCTCGACGGTGGCGACCAAATCTTCGGGGAATTTCCAGCGGCGCGCTAGCTCAGCGCTCACGTCAGCGTGGGTAAAGCCCAAGAGGTTGGTTTCGACTACGTCGCGCGCTTTGTCTGACTTGACGTATTCTTCGATTTCCGCAGCGATTTTAGGCTCTGACATGGCAATCAACAGTGAGCCAATGTTGTGGATCAATCCAGCGGTGAAAGCCACATCAGGGTTAGCATTGATTTTAGTGGCGATGTGTTTTGCGTAGGCGGCAACTCTAAAACTCTCTGTCCAGAACGCCTTCATGTCCACGCCGTTGGTATCTTCCACTGAATTGACCAGGCCCGATGCAATGACCAAAGTCTTTATTTTCGCGCTGCCCAACAAAACCACTGAGTCCTCGATGGAATTGCAGGGCTGCGCAAGGCCGTGCAGCGGCGAATTCACCATGCGCAGCACTTTCAGTGATATGGCTTGGTCTTGACTCACTTTCTTGCCCAGATCAGTGAGGCTTGCATTTTCATCGTTCAGGGTAACTATTAATTCTCGTACAACTTCAGGCACGCTAGGCAAGTTTTTTATGTTGTCAAAAAGCGTGTTTATATCCATGGGCACTCCGTCGGCATAGGCAAGGTTTGCGGCTGCTATCGACGTTTTAGAGCTTTGCTGAATGGTCCAGAGATGCAGCAAAGCATTGTTTTAGCTCACTCTGACGGAGTAGCTGTTCTTCGGTTCTATTATTGTGAATTCTAATGGCGAAGCGGTAGGAATAAAGGCATGTGTACAAGTGGTACGCTGTTGCAATTGTCGCGCGCAAGCAGCAGATCGGTATAAGCTGTGATCGGATTGAAGTGGCCCGTCAGCACATGCCATTGAGCCCGGTGTCGACTGACATGGCTTCGTCCAATACGGTCTCGTCCAGCGTCAGATCGAGCTTCTTGAGAAGATCTTGCGGCAGTGCTTTGAGCTGTTCGGCGTCCGCCAATTGTTGTCGCATGCCGCTGGACAGAATCGTAGCCAAATGTATGGCTGCCGCTTCACGGTTAATAACATCAGAATCGAGTGGAGCGGGGTAGTATTCGATGGCGCTGCAGATGCCATCCGTCAGCTCCCAGTGCCGCGCCAAGGCAGTGCTTGCCTGAGCGTAGCTGAAGCCCAGCAGGTTGATTTCAACAGCGATTCTGTCGTCGTCTTCTCGAGGTTTTTTTGCGATCTTTGCTGCTATTTCGGGGTGAGAGAGCACCACCAATGCATTGCCGAAGTCGTGCAGCAGGCCCGCGGAAAAAGCGATGTCGGGATTCGCGTCGATTTTGCAAGCAATGTACCTTGCAAAAGCCGCCACCCTGAAATTCTCGGCCCAAAATTCTTTCAGGTCCATGCCTTCTGTTTCAGCCAGGGCATCGATGAGACCGGAGGTGATGACCAGCGTTTTGATTTTTGCCGTGCCCAGCAGCACGACGGACTCCTCGATAGTCTTGCACTTTTGGCTCAGCCCGCTCAACGGCGAGTTGACCATTTGTAACACACGCGCTGCGGCTTTCTTGTCTTTGCTGACTTTTTTCCCGATGTCCGCGAGTGTGGCGTTCTGTTCGCTGAATGATTCGAGTAGCTCCCGCACCAATTGAGGAACGCTGGGAATATTCTGTTTGTTCTCGAATAGCGTTTCGATGTCCATTACCCCTCCATGGGTCGATATCTGCGGGGCAGCTATCGACCGTTTTCAGCCGTGCTGAATGCTTCATTAGAGCAGCGTTCACATGCAACAACAATATTGTTTGTCTGCCGTCAGTTCAGTGCGAACCCCATGTTTTGCAAGGGTTGTATTAAGTCTGCTGGAAGCGCTGCAGTGAGCGTCAGCGCAGCGCCACTCACCGGGTGCTGCAGGGCGAGCTCGGCGGCGTGCAGCATCAGGCGTTGGCATCCGTAGTGTTCGCGTACAAAGATATTTTGCTTGCCATCGCCGTGCGTGGTGTCGCCCACGATGGGGTGAAATATGTGTTTCATGTGGCGGCGAAGTTGGTGCTTGCGGCCGGTGTGCGGCCGCAGCGCTACCCAGCTAAAGCGCGCGGTCGCATAGCGCCCCACGGCTTGCTGTAGCTCTACCTGCTCAAGCGTCTGATAATCCGTTACCGCATCTTGAGCTTCTTTGTCGCTGTCGGCTTGGGCGTCGGCTATTTTGTCGAGTTGCTCCTTGAGTGCATAGTCTACGGTGCCTTTTTCATCGCTGTAACCACGCACCATCGCCAGATATTTCTTTCGCACCTGACGCTGGGCAAAGCCCTCAGAGACCACCCTTGCCATGTCACTGCTGAGGGCGAACAGCAGCACACCGGAGGTCGGGCGATCTAGCCGGTGCACGGGGTACACGCGCTGACCTATCTGGTCGCGGGTCAGCTGCAGGGCGAATTGATGCTCGCGGGTGTCGATCATGCTGCGGTGTACCAGCAGGCCGCTGGGTTTGTTGATGGCGACCAAGTATTCGTCTTGAAACAATATGTCGAGCATGGTGGTGATCCGGGGAATCAGGCTTTGATTGTCCGGCATCTAGTCGTTTCGCACCAGTGCGGTGACTCTTTGACTTCAGAGTGTTCGCGTCATGAAGATGCTGTAGGGGTCCGGGCCGTAGTGAGCGAAGGGCTCGCAGACGTCGAAACCGTACTTCTGGTACAGCCGTTGAGCGGGCACAAAGGCGGCCGGGGAGCCTGTCTCCAGGCTCAAGCGTTGGTAGCCGCGGGACTGCGCTTCCGCGAGGATGTGTTCCAACAGCTTGGCCGCCACGCCGCGTCGCAGGTGGCTGCTGGCGGTGCGCATGGATTTGATCTCGCCGTGTTTGCCGTCGAGTGCTTTCAGCGCACCGCAGCCCGCCAGCTCTGCGCCGTCCCAGGCACACCAAAAGCTGAGCTCTGGCTGGCGCAGCGCATGCAAATCCAGCGCGTGCACGCTCTCGGCGGGGCTGTGCAGCGCCATGTCGTCCAAGTGCTCTTGCAGCAGCCGTGCTACTTCGGGGCCGTCCAGCTTGTCCAGCTTGATTTCCATGGTGTTGAAAGCTCCTCTGGGGAAACTGAAGGGTACAGCAGTGGCAGCAGGATCAAATACGTTCGGGCTGTTTCTCAGGCTGTGCCGCCTACCACTTGAGCACGCGGGCCCCCAATTGCTGGCCGACCATGCCGACCACAGAAATGGCCACGCTGTACCAGAGCGCGTAGAAGGCGGGGTTGTCCTCAAAACAGTGGAAGGCGTAGATGCTGGTGGCCAAGCAGCCGGCGGCGATACCGCACAGAGCACCTGCCAGACGAGGGCTGCTGGGGGCGCCGTGCCGCGTGGCCCAGAGCAAGCCCGCCAAGATGGGTGCAGCCAACAGGGGGATAGAGAGCACACAGGCGAACAAAGTCTCGCCTTTGATGGCGCTTAGCCACTGTGCCGCGGGCAGTGCGCTGAGGCTGTATAGCCAAAGGGCGATAACGACCAGCACAGGGGCGGCGAGCCAGCGCAGCCGTTTGCCGAAGGCGTAGTCCGGCCGCTGCGAGCGTATCACCCACAGCAGGCAGGGCAGGGCAGTGAGCAAGGGCAGCAGCTGCTTGCTCAGGACCAAGGGCTGATTGATGACGTCGCTGAAGTCCGGGCGCATGCCCCAGAAGGCTGCCAGCAAGGCCCCGCTGGCCGCAACTCCGGCAAGGGCGATGCCTGGCAGTGAGCGGCCGGTAGCCGTGTGCGCCGGATTATCCTGCGCCATCATGTCGATCAAATCGTTCGTTTTCATCGTTTCGTCCAGTCTTTCTGGTTTAGTCGGCATCGCCCAAGAGCGTTGATCTCAGGCTCACCAATTGTTTCAGGCCGCGGTGAAAAGCCACCCGCACCGCGTTTTCGCTCATGGACAGGCGCTCGCCCGTCTCTTGTACGCTTGCTCCCTCTACGCCTATGGCGCGCACCACAGAAGCCAACTTGCCGTCCAAATGGCTCACTGCTGTGTCCACGTCCAAGGACTGCTCGGTGTCGCTCGGCGGCGCCTCGATGTCTTCGAAATCATCGATGTCCAGATCAGCCCCCGCGCCGCCGGAGCGCTGGGCCCGCAACGCATCGATACTTTTGTAGCGCGCGATCGCGTAGATCCAGGGCAGCAGCGGCTTATCTTGTTGCCACGTGTGACGTTTGCTGTGCACTGCTAGCAGGGCTTCCTGCACCACGTCCTCGACACTCGCCGCGTCAAAGCTCGGTATCTTGCTACTGACCAATCCGCGGATAACCGGTGTGATCTTTTGCAACAACTGCCGATACACCACGGTATCGCCCGCTAGGGCGAGCCTGAATTCCTCAGCGACTTGCTCTTCTACAAGAGAAGCCATCAGTGAGTCCCTTCGTGAGAAGTGTGTAAAACGTTACATCGCATTTTTTTATCTTTCCGTGTAACAACTTTGATCAAAACACCGAACTGGCTTGTGACGGCCGGTAGCGGCCTGATTGAACAACACATTTATCTACCCATTGTAGGAGCTAGACATGACAGACCTCAAACTTAAAGCCCTTCTCAGCGCCGGCGCGGCAGCCGTAGCATTGACAGCATTCTCGGTTCCCGCAGCACACGCGGCAGGCAACGAGAAATGTTACGGCGTTTCCATGGCCGGCAAAAACGCCTGTGCCGCAGGCCCTGGCACAAGTTGCGCCGGCACCTCGACGATGGATTACCAAGGCAACGCTTGGTCGCTGGTTCCCGCGGGCACCTGTGCGGACATCGAGCTGCCTGCCCAGGCTGACGGTGCTGCGCGCATGGGTTCACTTGAAGCATTGGATCGCGATCTTCCCGCTTAATTCAACCGAGTTTTGGCCACAGCCACTCATCTATCAATTTAAAGTTAGGAAATAAAACCATGACAGACCTTAAACTTAAAGCCCTTCTCAGTGCCGGTGTAGCGGCAGTTGCTTTGACAGCTGTTTCAGTGCCAGCGGCCCACGCTGCCGGCAACGAAAAATGTTACGGCGTTTCCATGGCGGGCAAAAACGCCTGCGCCGCGGGCCCTGGCACAAGTTGCGCCGGCACCTCAACGATGGATTACCAAGGCAACGCCTGGTCACTGGTTCCTGCTGGCACTTGCGCTGACATAGAACTGCCCGCTCAGGCAGATGGCGCAGCGCGCATGGGATCGCTGGAAGCAGTGGACCGTGATCTGCCTGCTTAAGTGCACAGGCATTGTACCCCCGGCCGTGTGGCCGGGGGCAGTATCTTCTTGAAGCAGAGGGTTGGCCGTGAACAGCATTCCCGCGAACAGTGATGGCCAGGGCCCGCACGAAAACGAGTGGCTCGGCATTGGCTTTAAAGCTGACTACCTCGATCCCCTGATGGCCGATCGGCGGCCGCTGGGGTGGTTAGAGATACACGCCGAGAACTACATGCTCGACGGTGGCCCGCAAATGGCCATGCTCGAGGAAATCGCCAGTCGCTATCCCATCAGCTGTCACGGTGTGGGCCTGTCAATCGGGGGAGAGGGCGCACTGGATATCGCGCACCTGAAGCGACTGCGTGATTTACAAGACCGGCTGCAACCGGCGCTGTTCTCTGAGCATTTGGCGTGGAGCTCGCACGGCGGCGCCTATTTTAACGATTTGCTGCCCTTGCCCTATACCGCTGATACCTTGCAGAGTGTGGTCGATCACGTACAGCAAATGCAAGACGCGCTGGGGCGGAGCATTCTGCTGGAAAACCCCAGCAGCTATTTGTGTATTGAAAACTCGAGCATGAGTGAAACTGATTTTTTAGCAGCCGTGAGCGAACGCAGTGGTTGCGGCTTGTTGTTGGACGTGAATAACGTGTTTGTCTCGGCCACCAATATTGGCTATAGCGCCGAGAGGTACCTCGATGACTTCCCTGTGCACAAGGTGGGTGAAATCCACCTCGCCGGGCACGAGCAAGACAGCGATGAGCAGGGCGGTGTGCTGCTCATCGACAGCCACAATCGTCCCATCATAGATGATGTGTGGACTCTGTATGAGCGGGTGATGCGGCAACTGGGGCCGCTGCCCACCTTGATTGAGTGGGACAGCGAGTTGCCGGACTGGTCAGTGTTGCTGGCGGAAGTGCAGCGCGCTTCGCAGTGTTTGCGGCACAGCACGCAAGAGGTGGCTTGAGGTGAGCTCGCAATCTACCTTCAGCGCTGCGCTGCTCGACCCCGGCGGCGCCGTGCCCGCGCCCTTGCGCCAACCCGGCGGGGCCCTAGCTGACAAGCGTTTCGGTGTGTACCGCAATAACGTCATCGTCAGTTTGATCGATGCGATGGCCACGGGCTTTCCGGCGGTGCAGGCCTTGCTTGGAGAGGACTATTTCCGGGCGCTGGCGGCGGAGTTCGTGCGTGCAAATCCTCCCACATCGCCCATACTTGCACACTACGGAGAGGCGTTTCCCCTTTTTGTAGCTGAATTTCCGCCACTGGCCAAATACGTTTATATGCCGGATGTTGCAAGGCTGGAGCTGTCGCGACGAGACAGTTGTAACGCTGCTGACATGCAGCCAAGAGCGGCGGAGCAGTTAGCCGTTATCGATCAGAATTTATTGATGAGCGTGGTGCCGCAGCCACACCCGTCCTTGCGGCTGCTGCGCTCTGACTGGCCCATCGACGACATCTGGCACGCAAACAGTGATGCTTTAAATACGCGCCAAGCGGATATACAGCTCGGACCCCAGTGCGTGATGCTGATGCGACCGGCGCTGGAAGTACAGCAGTATGTGCTGAGTGAAGACGCCTATTTATTTGCAACAGCAACTGATGGCGTTCAGAGCTTGGCTGCTATCGCTGCACGGGTATTGGAGCAATACCCGCAGTCAGATTTTATACAACAGATGGTGTTGATGATTCAACGTGGCGCCATCGCAGAATTCACCTTGCCCAAGGAGGCATCGACATGATCACCGAGACCCTGAAAAACCGCATTGCGCCCGAGTTGTTGCCCGCTGTTGCCCGCTTTACTTTTGCCGCCACTTTGCTGGTGTATTTTTGGCGCTCCGCACAGACAAAATTCGGTGAGGGCCTGAGCGGTTTTTGGACGCCCTCACTCGATGCCTACGTGCAGGTTTTTCCCAAGGGTTTTGAGGCGGCGGGCTACGACGTCTCCGCGATGAGCGCTGTGCATCAGTTGATCGTGGTCGCGGGCACTTGGGGCGAGATCGCGCTGCCGGTGCTGATCGTGCTGGGCCTGTTCACCCGTTTGGCGTCACTGGGCATGTTGGCGTTCTTGGCGGTGATGACAATCGTCGACATCACCGGGCACGGCGTGGCAACCGGAGCTTGGTTTGACGGCGACCCGCAGGGCTTGATCGCTGATCAGCGTCTGTATTGGGTATTGTCGCTGCTGGTGCTGCTGTGCCACGGCGCGGGTAAAGTGTCTCTGGATAATCTGCTGGGGCGCATGTTCTCGCGTTAAGGGAGATTCACGAGCACAAAAAAACCGGCGTTTGCCGGTTTTTTTCGTGGGTTTCGAGCTCTAGCTCTTGAGCGCTAGGCCGGCAAGTTCTCTCGCTGCCGTCGCCGAAAAAACCCAATGTGTGCAACCAGTGCAAACAAAGGTGCCGTGAGCGCAAATACCATCCCCTGCAGTGTATACACAGAGATGTAGTAGGGGTTCAGCCCCACCGGATAGATGATTTGCAACAGCTCCATGCCAATGATCGTGCTGGAAAAGGCGCAGACAAAAGACCACACCATCACCGAAAAACGGGAGTGTAAGGTGGCAGCGCAGCATATAGCGACAACAGCCGCGATAAACAGGTGCAAGAAGGGCAAGGGAATAAGCGGCATAACGGGTCCGACTCCAGCGCACAAAGTGACTCCTGAGCCTATCCCTATTAGCGGCACGCTTATGCGAGCCGCGTCACAAAGCCGCCGCCCTAATGTGGGTCAGAATTGATTCTGACAAAGCCGCGGGACGACGCTAACGGAAAATACGCCTCTCCAACTCATTCCTGAGCGCGCGGCGTCTCCGTGGACCGCTGCAACGACGCCCAATCCGCGACGCAAGCCGCCACCTTCTCGGGTGATTCGCTCAAACCGGGGAATCGCTCTGCGTAGCGCTCAGGCGCCTGACCCACCACCAAGCAATTCAGACGCTTCGCGCCCGCCTTGCTCAGCCCGTGCCCATGCCAGTAGTCATCCAGTGGGCCATCGAGTCGCTGAGAAGCCCGGCCAAAGGCCTCCAC
>JAWSVD010000100.1:0-11750 GCA_033852095.1 Granulosicoccaceae bacterium
CGCCTTGAGTTGGACGCTTACTGCTTAAAGACCTAAAAGCCGATAGGTCGCTAGGCGATGCAGAGTCTCGTCAAAATCACTTTGAATGATCGTGCAGGCTCCCTCGGTGAGACCGCGCACGCAGTTCGTGGGAACCTGCGCGGCCCGACCTGCGCGGCCCGACCTACGCGGCCCGACCTACGCGGCCCGGGCTCCCCACAGGCCGAAAGCCGCTGCACGATGTTGAGCGAATGGCGCTGCTTCTAGTGCGACTGCGCACATCCAAAATTCGGTCGAACGGAGTCGACGTCCCACGGGCGGCTCCCACAGGCAAGCCAAACTTCCTACTCCCCAACAGCCTTTGGCGCGAAGCTAAGACGCAAGCCCAGTGATTCCGCCACTTTGCAGACGGTCTCCCAGCTTGGGTTGCCAGACTCGCCCAAGGACTTGTATAGCCCTTGTTTACTGATGCCGATTTCCTCAGCGATCTGAGGTAGCCCCTGTGCTCTGGCAACTGTCCCCAAGGCGCGCAGAACCTCTTTTGCATCGCCGTTGGCGTCAGACAGTGCTTCTTCTAGGTAGGCCAACTGCGCCTCTTCCGTATCCAGGTAGAGTGCAGGCTCCCATTGTCTTGTGGTCGTCAATTGTCACCTTTTTTACTTGCCGGCTTAACAGAGCCCGCGAGATCTTTGATGTCTCGCTTTGTGGTGTGCATGACCGTTGTACCGTTGGGTAAAACGGTGAAAACCACTTTATCCTTCGGTTCTAGGTTCATTTGCCGCCTGATTTTCTGAGGGAATGGTGATTTGACCCTTGCTGGTCAGCGATGCAATTTCCATAGAAATATCATTACATAGATCATATAGGTAAGGCGTGAGTCGTACAAAAACTAGTCTCAAATTTGACAGGGATGATAGCGCCTTGGCAATAGAAAGCCGTTCCTTAATCACTTCTCGCGGTTATCGGCGTGTGTCGATCAATTAGGCAAATTGGGCGTGTGAATGGACTCGAAGTGGAGGCTGAACGCGAGTGGGCGGGCCGTTCACAATCCGCGCATGCACATACCCATCGGACTACTTGAAAACATGCGAAGGAGACCCCAGTTACTTTGGTTGAGATCGACGTACTTTGCTTGTATTTATCTAGTCTTACCCTAGTGGCACATTACTTTGTGGTCATGTTCTGTCTCTGGTGCCGTTGGTTCGCGCAGAGTCTGTTTGTTTTTGCTCTCGAGTATTCTGCCCTAGGAGGGTTGTTTTGGATGGAAAATAAACTCCGCGTCCTGTGCATTGATGGTGGAGGAATGAGAGGCGTGTACACTGCTCGCTACCTTGATGAGTTACAGAAACAGTTCTTAACCGACCGGAATGAATCCGCGGGGGGGCTGGACATTGGGAAGGGATTCGACCTGATCGTGGGTACCAGCACGGGTGGAATAATTGGGCTTGGACTGGCATATGGTGTGAGCCCCGCAAAGATGCTGGATCTTTACAAGCGCGTTGGTCCAGAGATATTCAGGGCAAAACTACCAAGTACTCTTGGTGCTGCGGTACGTCAGTATTTTAGTCGGCCAAGTTCGTTAGAAAGCGGAGACAAAGCACTTACTGATGCGTTGAGTGACATCTTTGAGTCTAAGACAATTGGAGATCTTTTTTGCAGTCGAGGGATTGCGGTAGCCGTGCCAGCTGTGGATATGCAGTCTCGCAGGGCCTGGGTGTTTAAAAGTAACCATCTGCCTAACTCACGTGGGAGAGACGACGGCTATCGTCTTGTCGATGTATGTAAGGCGACATCTGCTGCGCCGCTGTACCGGTCTCTTGCGGCGATAAAAAATGTTGGGAGCTCAGGCCATCGTGTATTTGCTGATGGTGGTTTGTGTGCAAACTCACCTGTAATGGTTGGGCTCTTGGACGCCTTGGCTATGGCCAAAGATACTCAAGAGATCGAGATATTTCACTTAGGTACTTGCAAACCGCCCAGCGGCACTGTCATTCCGGTGGATAAAATTCACTGGGGATTGAAAGATTGGAAATTCGGCGGTGTAGCTGCTGAGGTTGCAGTAGATGCTCAAGAACAAATGTCTTCAGATATAGCGCGTTTGATTCGGCCATATCTAAAAAAAGACGTGTCATTTGTTGAGTTCCCTAGGCAAGTAACCATAGCGAATCTAGATAAGCATCTGGGTCTTGACGAAACTAGACTTGGCTCGCTCGAAATGATGGAGTCTCAAGCGGATGCAGACGTCAATGAAACACTTAGCCTGTGCGCGGACGAAACGAATGAATCGGGACGCCGGATAAAGCAGCTTTTTGAAAGTATTCCACTACTAGATGGGTAATTCTGAGATAAACATATGAAAAACTGTCACAAGGACATTGTATCTTTTCACAACGATGAAGTGACGTTGAGACAAAGCGGTCAAACGGAAATGAGGGAACGTCGTGATTCGAACCGTACCCAGCTGAAATCTGGATTGAAGAGAGATGATGAACCCGAACCCGAAAATCAAACCTCTCAGGGCTCATATGCTATGCGTACCATGGTCCAGGATGTGGATAGTGATTACGATATTGACGATGGAGTTTACTTCTCGAAATCTGATCTAGTCGGACCGAGGGGTGGGGATCGCACACCTGCTGATGCGAAGGAGATGGTTCGCAAAGCTGTGCACAGAGAATCTTTTAAACGGGCACCCGATGTAAGAACAAACTGTGTGCGAGTCTATTATGAACAAGGATATCACGTGGACTTGCCTGTTTATCGAAGCTTCGAAGAGGGCGACGAAACGGTCTATGAGCTGGCGAGCACACGATGGAAGCAATCGGACCCACAGAAGGTAACTAGCTGGTTCAGCGACACCAATATTGAACTGAGCCCTGATGAAGAAAATGGACGTCAGATGCGCAGGGTGACTAGGTTACTGAAGAAGTATTCCAAAAGCCGCAGTAGCTGGAAGAGTAGAATCGCGTCCGGGTTTGCTATTTCAAAGTTAGTCACCGAGGAGTACCTCGCTGACGAAGATAGAGAAGATGAATCGCTGTATCAAACGATGCTTCGTATCCGAAACAGACTTGAGTATAACTTAGAGGTAAGACATCCTGTCTTGGATGAGTACCTGACATCGGACTCAGATGATGCGAAGACTAGGTTTTTAAAGGAGAAACTCACGGAAGCCCTCGATACGTTAAATCCATTGTTCGATCCGGACTGTACCCAAAAGGAAGCGCGCAAGGCATGGGGCAAAGTTTTTAGTACCAGTTATTTTGATGAGCTTCCTGCTGATGAAGAGAGCGAAGGAAGTCATAGAGCAGCATCTAATTTTGGAATCCTAATTGCGGGTAACAATAGTGATGTTGTAGATAAGCGAGGCGGTGATGGCTACGCATAGTTAGGCTGAACACTGAATTTTATGACTATCGTCGATGATGTGAATGACTTTGTCGCCAGCAGTTTGTTCGGGGCTGAAAAGCTACTACGGTTGCCAGAGCCCTTTGAATCTAGGTTTGCACACAGCTGGCGAATACCCTTGCAGCTTGAGACAGGTTGTTACAACTTGCTACTACTGCTGGATTCCAACTTCCCGTATTCGCAACCTAAAGTTGCCTTGGAGGGCGGCCCCTCTTTGCTTGAGTGGCCGCACTTGGAAGAGCATGGTGTGCTGTGCTTACTTCCTAGCGAGTCAACGGTTGATTGGGCAGAGCCAGTAAGTGTTGTTAAACACGTGTTGTCACTGGCTTGTATGTTGATCGAAAACAATGTTAAGGGCGCCCTAGATCATGATTTCAAGCAAGAGTTCCTGTCGTACTGGGCGCGTGCCTGTACCGGGAATCGAAAGGCTGTAAGCCTAGTAGAGCCCCGGCCTTCTACCAGAAAAATTGCGGTCTTCCATGATTGCGGCAGAATCTACTTTGGAGAAAACCCTGCTGAGCTGGATGCATGGTACGAAAGAAAATATGATCGGAAATTTAGTGGCAAAGTGCAAACGACATGGCTTTGTTGGTTGGATGAGCCATGGCTGCCTTCGGAGTATCCAAAGACCTCAAGGGAACTTTTGGGGATTCTTAAGAAATTTGCTATTGATGCGACGCCAGAAGAGGTGGTTGGTATGACCACTGACGGATACGCGTTGCTAGTGGGAGGTGCTGTTGCTGGTGGTTACTTCTTTGCAGCGGTTCAACATGTCCCGCCTAGATACCGCAAACAACGAGGTCCGAAAGGGAGAAGTGCAGATCCTGTGAAAAATGGGTTTCGTCCGGGAAAAATGAACCGTGATGTTGCCATCCAGCGAGCTGTTGGAGAGGGAGCAAAAGTCGAGAAAATTCAAGTAGAGCGGGCTGACCATTCATGGGTTCACGGGCGTGACCAAGATGAAAAGTCACAAGTATTGAGAGAGCAATACGTCTTTCTAGTTGGAGCAGGCTCGCTAGGAGCGGAAGTATCATCCCTGCTCACTCGCTCTGGTGTTGGGAGGCTTGGCATAGCGGATGGTGGAGTCCTTGACTGGCCTAATATTAGTCGGCATTTTCTCGGTTCGAATAGCATCAACAAAAACAAAGCGGATGCAGTCGCTAAATCACTTTCCCAGAACCTGCCCCATTTGAACGTGGTGGGGTACTCAGAGACTGTCACGAGAGACTCGCATAAGCTGCTCGCGGAAGCTTTTGAATCTGATTTACTTATTATGGCAACTGGTGATTGGGTTACGAATGTAGCAATCAATGAACTTTGGCTGAAACGAGGAAGGCCAATGCCAATAGTTCTAGCTTGGATGGAGCCCTGTGCACTAGTGACGCATTGTGTTTCTCTGTCCCAAGAAACTACTTCGAGGTGCATGCTTTGCGGTTTCAATGGCAAGGGGCGTCATTCAAAGCAGGTTTTTGACTACCCTGATAGTTCGTTACTCAGTATCCCGGCATGTGGAGGGCAATTTTCCCCGTATGGTGCTGTTTCGTTGGCCAAGTCCGCTGCGTTTGTAGCCGAGAAGGTAATTGATGCATTGACTGACAGTTTATACGTAGGCCATTCGATTCAGATTGGTTCCGATCAGCAAATTGAAAGCGCGAATGCGACTTGGAGATCGGAATGGGCCAGTCAGGAATCCGAGCACGCTACTGAGGGGTTGACAATACGAATTCCGCATTCTGAGAAGGAGCAATGCGCCTTCTGTGGTGAGAACTAACTCGTGGATATTTGCTACCGAGTCCCGGGGAACTCTCAATTGCTGGTGATTGAAGCAAAGCCTAGAAAACAGTTCATGAGATATCGCCAGCTGGATGGTCGACACAAAGAGGCCGGTGGACAGTTATTTGCGTGTATTAAAAACGGTAACCTCCATATCGTTGTCGCGACACAACCATCGAGATTTGATATAAGAACAAGATTTGGTTTCAAGCCAAACCGTGGGATGGAGCGTCGTACAATAAATCAGATGTATGCCAAAGGGTTGCATTTCATAGGCGATTGGCACACTCATCCTGAGCCGCTAGCACAGCCGTCTTTAATAGATATTGAAAATATAAAGAATATATTCACTCAGTCGGTGCATCAGCTGGGCGGTATGTTGATGGTCATTGTCGGTACCGACTCTGCCCTAGAAGGGATGTATGTAGGTCTTTGCAACGAAAAAGGCTGTGTTCAGCTGAAGTGTGTCAGTTAAATCTGTCTTTGTGGCGCTGCTGAGTCGAAGTAAGACATTTGGTGTTAGAGCTATATATCTCTTATCCACAAATATTTACCAGCCTTATTCACCTAGTGCGGCTTCGATATGAATTTTGGACATTCCGTGTGCGTATTGAAAGAAATCGGAATAATCTCCACTACTCTTACATTTGTGCTGGTTCGCCACTGTGGTTTGACCGTCGAAATTTCGGTTTCCAGGTGGCCTGTGTGATGCGGCCTCTCGCGGTGATCGGTGTGAGGAAAACTATTGCGACGACAAGGATAGAGAGCGTAGCTTCTGATGGTGAGGGAGGGTGTATGGAAGAGTGGGGTGTGCCTCGCACGTTACCGCCGTCTTTGATTTCTAATCATTTTGCTCCCAATCAAACCTTAAACCAAGCCGTCTTCAGCTCCAGATACTTATCAAAAGCATGCAACGACTTGTCATGCCCATTGCCCGATTGTTTTACCCCGCCCAAGGGCACGGTGATGTCTGAGCCGCCGTAGGTGTTGACGTGCACCACGCCTGCGTGGAGTTTGCGCACCATGCGGTGGGCGCGGGAGAGGGTGTTTGTCCACACGGCGGCGGCGAGGCCGTATTTGCTGTTGTTGGCGATGCTCAGCGCTTCTTCTTCGTTGTCGAAGGGGATGACGACCAGCACTGGGCCGAAGACTTCTTCTTGGGCGATGGCATCGGTTGCTTTGACGTCCGTGAGCATGGTCGGTGCCATGTAGAAGCCGCCTGTGTCTTGCAGCAGGCGTTTTCCACCGGTCACAAGGGTGGCACCTGCTTCGATGGCTTTGTTCACAGCACTGAGGTTCTGCTCCAGCTGTTGCAACGAGTTGATCGCACCTGCTGTGGTGTTTGGGTCCAGCGGGTCTCCGACCTTCATGGCTTCGGCGACGGTTTTGAGCTTGTCCACAAAGGTGTCGTGGATGCAGCGCTCCACCAACAGGCGCGAGCCCGCGATGCAGACCTGGCCGGAGTTGCGGAAGATGCCTTGGGCGCTGGTCTTGGCGGCTTCGTCCAGATCGGGCGCATCGGCGAAAACGATGTTGGGGGATTTTCCGCCAAGCTCTAGGTAGACGCGTTTGAGGTTGCTGCGGGCGGATGCTTCCATCAGTCGGCGGCCGGTGGCGCCGGAGCCGGTGAACACCAGCGCGTCCACGTCGTGGCTCTCGGCGATGGCGGCGCCGACGGTGGCGCCTTCGCCGGTGACCACATTCAGTACGCCCGCGGGCAGGCCGGCGTCCAGTGCCAGCTCTGCGATTTTGATTAGGCTCAGGGAGGCTGTCTCAGCGGGTTTTAATACAACGGTGCAGCCGGCTGCGAGGGCGGGGCCGAGCTTCCAGCTGCCGATCATCAGCGGGAAGTTCCAGGGCACGACGGCGCCAACAACCCCGACCGGTTGTTTGAGCACCAGGCCTAAATTGCCAGAACCTGTGGGCGCGATTTCGCCGAATATCTTGTCCACCGCTTCGGCGTAATAGCGCAGGGTGGCGGCAGCGGAGAGGGGTTCTGCCTTGAGCGCCATGCTGATCTCTGTGCCGTTGTTCTTCACCCCCAACACCGCGAGGGACTCCGCATTGGCCTCGATCAGATCGGCCCACTTGAGCAGGATCTTTTTGCGTGCCGCTGGCGCGAGATCAGACCAGCGACCGTCGTCGAAGGCGCGGCGTGCGGCGGCGATGGCCGCCTGTGCATCGGCTTGCGTGCCGCGGGCCATGGTGGTCAGGACACTGCCGTCGATCGGTGAGATCACTTCCATCACCGCGCCGTCGGATGCGGGGCGGCGCTCGCCGTCGATGATGTGCTGCGCGGGCGGGACGGGGGCGGAGCGAAGTTCTGAGAGGCGTGCCTGATCCATAGTGGTTCACATGTTGAAACGACGGATCAAATAGTATTGGCTGCACGCCTGTGCTTGTCAATCACTTGCCTGCTCGAAGGTGATTTTCAGTGCACCTTGAAGTTGTGTGGTGCAAAGAAGGGCTGCATCGCCTCAGTGCTTTTGAAAGTCTGCTGGTACACGTCCACCTATCTCCAAGCTTGTCTTGTGGCTCTCTTCAAGCAGGCAGCTGACGATTGTCTCGCGCAGCTCGTCGGTCATGCGGTGGATGGGGGTGGCGACGGCCAGCGACCCCGTGGCAAATTTGTCGCCGCCGAATATGGGCACCGCAATGCCGTATACCTCGTCTTCGTTTGTCTGGTCCGCCTCCGAGAAGCCATTCTGACGAATCGTGACCAAGCTGCTTTCCAGTGTTTTGCGATCCGTCAGGGTTTTAGGGGTTTTGGCCTTAAGCGGGGCGGCAAGCATCTTTTTCAGCTGGCTATCGGAGGAATAGGCCAACACGGCCAGGCCAGAGGCCGTGCTGTGGAAGGGCAGGATCTCACCCGCGACCAAGGAAACCCGATTACTGCGCTGGCTCTCGCTGATGCCGATGGTGGCCAGAGCGCGCCCGGATATAAGGGACGCATGGGCCGTCTCGCCGGTTGCGGCGGAGAGCCGATCCAGTGCCGCTTGAATGACAGAGGTGACTGGGAAGGCGGTTTCACGGATGCGGGCGAGGCGCAGCACGCCCGGCCCGAGTCGGTAGAGCTTGCTGTCGCTCGCCTGTTCGAGCAGACCGGAGTCCACCATAGCGCCCATCATGCGGTGCACGGTTGCCTTGTCCAGCCCGGCGCGACGCGCCAAGTCGGAGAGGCCAATCTCCGGCGATTGCTCGGAGAAGTGTTCGAGTAGGGCGAGTGCTTTGGCGACGGTTGATGACATGGGGGTGTGCTCGGGTGAATTGTATTGCTTCACTTGACAGTCAAAATGCCGAAGGCAAGTTGGTTTTATTAAAGAATCGACGGTGATAATAATAAACCGATTTGAAATTGTCAATGCGGGGGGAACGCGGCTTTTTTTTGATGCAAGAGCCCTGGCTGTGACAGCACATCGCCGCGATGGGCTCGGCTTTGGTGTTTTCTGCGGCATGATCCCAGGCGCCGGGAAGTGCATGTCGCAGTTTATGTCCTGCAGTTAGGCCCAGCGCGGATTCAACGCGCCCGAGCTCTTTGGAAACGGCAACCCGGAAAGGATAGTCGCCTCGGAGGCGGCGAACAACGCTGTGCCGGTTCCTTGGATTCCATCATGGCACTCTGCATCTGCTGATTGCTGCTGGACATCACCGTGATAGTGTTCTTGTCTTTGCCACCGATGGGCTGCGATGATCGATATCGACGACAGTGGCTGGGGTTTTCGTGCCTTTGATGTGGCCACTGCGCTTATACAAAACAGAGCTGAAGCGAGATACTACAAATTGTAGGCTGCGGTGAAAGTAGGATACCGCGAGATGCGGGCCTTTGATAAATCTCAGCTGCCGCAGTTCCTGGCGCTGCGCGCGGCGACTTACGTGGGCTGGATCAACGAGCGCATGGCCGAGCCGGGTTCGGCCAAGCGCATTGAGCGATTCATCGCAGACGCGCGCATTGTGCGGCAATTATTTGAAAACAAAAGAACAATCTTAAGGGGAGACAATCATGAGCAAGACCATTCTGGTCATCGGCACCTTCGACACCAAGGATGACGAGCTGGAATACCTGATGGCACGCATCAGGTCCCAGGGCGGCTCCGTGTTGAGCATGGACGTCTCGGTGCTGGGTGATCCTGTGACGCCGAGCGATATCTCAAAGCACGACGTGATTGCTGCGGTGGGTGAAACCATCGACGGCCTGATAGCGCTGGGCGATGAGGGCGAGGCCTTCGAGAAAATGAGCGCAGGCGCGGCGCTGATGACCCGCCGCCTGTTTGATGAGGGTAAGTTCGACGGCATGATTGCGCTGGGTGGCACCATGGGCACTGACCTCGCACTGGATTGTGCCACCGCACTGCCGATTGGCGTGCCGAAATACATTGTCTCTACCGTGGCGGGATCGCCGCTGATAGCGGCGGATCGCATGGCGGCGGATGTGCAGTTCATCCTCTGGGCAGGCGGCCTGTACGGGCTCAACCCCCTGTGCAAGTCATCGCTAAGCCAAGCGGCCGGAGCTGTATTGGGCGCTGCCCAGGCGGTAGAAAAACCCGCCTTCGAGCGCCCCATGGTGGGCATGACTTCCCTGGGCTCGTCTTGCCTTCAATACATGAAGCCGCTGCACGCCGCGCTGAGCCAACGCGGATATGACGTCGCCGTATTCCACAGCACGGGCATGGGCGGCATGGCCTTTGAACGACTGGCCGCGGAGGGGGCCTTTGCCTGCGTGATGGACTTCTCGCAGCAAGAGTTGGTGAACATGCTGCACGGCTCGGTGGTCAGCGCGGGGGAAGACCGCCTGAGAGGCGCCGGGCGCAGCGGTACACCGCAACTGGTGGCACCGGGTGCGTCCGATATCCTCGATCTGGCGGGTTGGCAAGAGATCCCCGCGCGGTTCCGCGATCGGCCCTTTCATCAGCACAACCGTCTCATTAAAAGCGTGGCCTTTAATGCCGCTGAGCGGCGGGCAATAGCCGCAGAAATGGCGGATCGATTGGCGGGTGCCACCGGTCCCACGCATTTTTTCTTGCCCGCAGGTGGCGTTGAAGAGTGGGACAGAGCAGGGCAGGCGGCGCATAATCCTGAAGGTTTGGCAGCGTTCGTGTCCGAGGCCGAGCAGCAGCTGAAACAGCAGAGCGTTGCCCATGAGACGCTTGAATGCCATATCAATGATGCGGCCTTTGTAGAGACGGTGCTGGCGAAATTCGACGCGTGGGTCAGCGAGGGCCTGGTGCCCGTTGGCGCGGGGTGACAGCTCAGCCTGTTCGGCGAAAGGGTCAAGACTTTGCAGAGGGTCTATTTGCCCTCTAACTGCTGCAAGAGCGCGATGAGCGTATCGAAGTTCTCATCGCCCAGGCGCTCGCGGTAGCTCTGCCCGATGATCAGCGCCTGTTCTGTGTGCGTGTCGATGATCTGCTGCCCGGCGTCGGTGATCGCCACGGTCTGTCGCCTGCGGTCTTCGGGGTTGACCCGTTGAGTGATCAGGCCCCGCGCTTTCATCGCCTGAGCGATGCGCGTGAGGCTGGGCAGCAGCAGTGCCGACTTCTCCGCCAGGGAGGAGGCATCCATGGGCCCCAGCTCCGACAGCACCCGCAGCACACGCCACTGTTGCTCTGTGATGCCGCTCTCGGCCAGCATGTGTCGAATCGGCGCCATGACGTTTTCGCGGGCGCGGATCAGCGCGATAGGCAGGGAGCGGGCCGTTGAGGGCAGTGTCTTTTTGTCAGGGGTCGGCATAGGTTTTAAAGCGCTTGATCGAGCGGGGAAGGCAATACGCGGCGTCTTCAGACTGGCTGCCGCGGAGCTTTCTGTGTCGCCACTTTAAGCTGCTTCAGCTTCTATTACCACACGGCTGTAGATCGTCCGCGCTTCTTCAGCGGTGCTTTCAGCCTGCAAATCGCACCCGATAGAGGCATGCTCTGTCGAGGCGGCGCTTCGCCGCAGCGGCTCTAGCGCGGCCCTAGCAGCGCGACAGCATGAATTATCTTTACATCAATTCTGAAATACAGTTAACATGTTAACTAAATAGAGAGAAGGAAATGCCATGCCGCACTTTCACGTCGAATACTCGGCCAATCTGGAGCCTGTCGTCGATATGGGCGCGTTTTGTGAGCTGATTCGCGCGACCGCCGCTGGCATCGACACCTTTCCGCTGGCGGGGATTCGGGTGCGCGCCACCCGAGTGGATCACTGCGCCATCGCCGACGGAAATGCCAAGCACGGCTTTGTGGACATCTCCATTCGTCTGCGCGGCGGGCGGCCACAAGCGGTCAAGGCCGCCGCCTGCGAGGGCATTTTTGATGCGGCCAAGCAGTTCCTTGCACCGACCATGGCGCAGCACTCCATTGCTTTGTCACTGGAGATGCGTGACATCGACCCTGAGTTATCCCCCAAAACCGGCAGCATCCGCGACCACCTGGAGAAATAAGCATGTCCCAGCTTGAGCAGAACATTCAAAAACTCGGCGGCTATCTCGCTCGATTTAAAGAGACGGGTATATTGAATCGCATTGACGGCGAGGCTCACCCAGGGGCTAGCGGGGTGTTTCAGACCAGCACGCCTGTGGATAAAAGTGTCATATGTGATGTCGCTCATGGCAC
>JAWSVD010000564.1:0-2088 GCA_033852095.1 Granulosicoccaceae bacterium
GGAGAAAAGGCTGGCCGAGCTCTGCATTTTGCGTGAAAGCGAATGTGGTTTGGCTGAAAACACTGGCGAGGGCGGCAGTGCCCAGCAGCGCGGTGAATTTAAGTCCTTTGTGCATGTCGCGGATTTCCATATGGGCTTGAGATTAATCGGTTTTTGACCTTGGCAGGCCGAGCGCCTGCCAGGGTCTGTCTGTGTTACTGCCAGCTCACTTCGCTGATGCTGTTCCAGTCGTTGACTGAATTGCCGTGAAAGGACAGCTGTATCTGTGAGCTGAGGACCGGTTGATCAAACTCAATCCGCGTCGCTTGATCGTCTGGCGTGATGGGGATGTCGGCGTTATCGATGTTGTACTGTAGTAGTCCAGAGCTGTCAGAGACTGAAATATCAACGATTGAACTTCGCTCACTGCTGCGGTGCATCCAGAGATTTATAGCGCTGATAAGTTTGGGCGCATCAAGGCTTAAGTTGAGTGCTCCCGTGCCTTCAAAGGCCCAGTAGTTTAACGGTTCAACGGATCCATCGATGGTGAAAGACGGCGTGTTTGTCTGCTCACCTGATATGTGTCCTGTACCAGCATGATCGAATATATATCCCATTACGGGGTGGGGTGTAGTCGGTGAGGGATCCACAACCACGGCACTGGGGTCTGGCTCTGCAGTGGCGCTGTATCGAATTTCAGCAACACTGGTCCAATCCGAGCCCTGACTTCCTAGCCCTTCGATCAAAAAGTGTTTGAAATCGTGCGTCTCAGGTGCGGGCAAGGCGATGTAAACAGGGGTAGAGTCGGGTACTTGTGGCAGTGTGATTTCCTGCGCAAGTGCGGTCCATTCCCCACCGTCTGTTCTTGCTGAAATCTTTAGCTTCGACCAACGTTCACTGGAGCGATGCATCCAAATATACAGCCCCTTGGCTTTTGGCTTGCCCGTGACAGCCGGGCCCACACTTAAGTGCGCGAACCGCGTCCAGCTGGGCTGATCGGGGCTGCTGCTCCATCGGCTGCCCGGGTCAATAAATCCATCCGTCGCCTTGCTAATGCCTTCACCTTCACTATCTACAGTCTGGGTGGTGAATGCCTCGCCCAGCGTGACCACTTGTTCGAAGTTGTTGGGAAAATCTGAGTTTATTGCGACATCCTGGTCCCAATGCTCGAGTATTTCATCTTGGTATTCTCCGGTGCTGGAATTCGCCAAGTATTTGAAAAATGCCAACTGATTGGGTGCATGGTTTCCCCAGCCATGAATATCAATAAAGCAGGTGGTTCCTACGTTGCGGAGGGGTATTGTTGATCCAAGCTCGTTCACGCGTTGAGCCCATTGCTTGTAGACAGCGTTGAGCTCCATGGGGTAGTCCAGTTCATCTTGCTCGCCATTCCAATCCTCAGGGCGACTTAGATCGATATGGTCCCAGTCAATTGCCCAGATACTGGATCCATCCGGCAAGTTCTTGGTGGTCATGAACTGGGTCATCTGCCCCGTCATATCTGAAACCACATACTGAGGGTTAAATATAGAGAGCCAATTCAGCGGGCAGCCGGCCCCGCTGTGCGAATTGCTTCGTGTTGTTGCTGACAACAAGTTAGTTGCGTCAGTGGACCAAGAGCTTAAGTTGGGAGCGTAGTGTTTTTGATCATCTGAGGTCCCCGTATTGAACCAATGCGCTTGCTTAACGTGGCGATTGCTGGAGACAGCCGTGCCCTCGGGCAGCCAGCGAACTTCGGTGACGTAGTTCTTGTTGCGGATGGTATTGCCGAAGCCGGTCACTCGGATGTAGCGGGCGGACTTTTGCTCCGTGACCAAGGGTAAGAACACGGGTTTGGAGTTGGCATTTCTAGGCGTGGCGATGCCGTGCCAGTGGCTTACCCAATGCTCGCCGTCCTGGCTGGATTCTACCCGTAGCCAGTAGTTTCGGTTGCTGGAGCCGAGCAGCCAGACATAGACGCCTGCCATGTCGACGGTGGTGCCGACATCGAGGGTGAGGTGACTGCCGCTTTGGCCTTGCCAGCGGCTTGTTCCGCTGCGCGAGCCGTCGATGGCAAGGTCGGGGGTGTAGTTGTTCTGGTGGTGATTGGCCTCAGCGTGAAGAAAAGGC
>JAWSVD010000565.1:0-1310 GCA_033852095.1 Granulosicoccaceae bacterium
AACCACAGAGGCCGGCGAACAAACCCGACAAGCTGAAGGCGATGAACTGCACCCGACCAACCGATATACCGGTGTAGAAGGCCGCCGTGGGGTTGTCCCCTGCCGCGTATATCTCGCGCCCCAAGCGGCGGTGGCGCATCAGGTAGATCATCAACACAACGACGATCACGGACACCCAGCCCAACACCGGCAGACCCGCCACCACATGACGCGGTATGGCAACAAAGCTCTCGGACATCTCATGGGCATTCACCCAAGCACCGCCGCTGAGCAAAAATACCAAACCCCGGTAGATGCTCATGGTGCCCAAGGTCACCACAATGGAGGGGATTTCGAGTTTCCACACCAGCAAGCCGTTGATCATGCCCAGTACCAACCCCAGCAAACTGCCGCCCAAGACCAACACCAGCACCGGCAAGTCGGGGTAGCTGTGGTTCGCCATGGCCATCACCATGCCCGTCAGCGCCAAATTCGCCGCCACGGACAGATCGATGCAACGGGTCAAAATCACCATCATCTGCCCGAGTGCCAGGATGATCAGGATCGAGGTGTCAGTGTAGACATTGAGTAGATTCGAGGGTTCTACGAATTTGGGTGCGACGTAGCCAATGCACAGCACCATCAGCGCAATCGACAGCGCCAACAAGAACTCTCTGTTTTTCATCACTGCCATCATGCGTGTTCTGCCCCTGTCGCGGCCCTGACTATCTGCTCGGCGTTAAAATCTTCGCGCGCCCACTCCCGCTCGATCAAGCCTTCGTGCATCACCATGATGCGGTCCGACATGCCCATCACCTCTGGCAACTCCGAGGACACCATGATCACGGCCAAGCCCTGCTCGACCAGCTCGGACATAAAGGCGTGCACCGCCGCCTTAGAACCAATGTCGATGCCCTTGGTGGGCTCATCTAAGATAATCACCGCCGGCTGACTGGCCAGCCACTTGCCGATCACCACCTTTTGCTGGTTGCCGCCCGAGAGGTTTTCAACCTTCTCCCCCCAGTGCGGCGCCTTCACCTGCAGCCGCCGGGCGTAGACGTCGGCCAAGGCGTATTCGGCCTCGTTGTTCAAAAAGCCGCTGCTGTTGATTTTTTGCAACTGTGGCAGCCCGATGTTTTGGTAGATGGGCAAGGCGGTGATCGCGCCCTGGCTTTGCCGCTCTTCAGGCACATACACTATGCCCGCTTGAATGGCCTGCGCCGGGGATCGAATGTCCATGAGTTTGCCGTTGAGACGGACCTCACCGCTGACACCGGATGTCACACCGAACAATGCCTGCATCACTTCACTGCGCCCTGCGCCCACCAGAC
>JAWSVD010000566.1:0-1569 GCA_033852095.1 Granulosicoccaceae bacterium
GCGGCGGCCCTTCAGAACAGGGGTTGACAATTTTCCAGTCTGATCAATCGGGTGTGCTCAGCGACACGCTCGTCTACTGGGATGACGTGACATTGCTCGGCGCTGCCGCAGGTGGGGTATCGACACTGCCAAACGGCGAGTCCTCTGGGACTGCCGCCGGCCGCCACACCTGGGGGAACTTCTCTTCCGCAGGCTTTGGCAACGAACGCTACATTGATACCTACGTCTACGGCCACTCGACAACCGCCACCACTATCGCGCATATAATTGGTGACGACACTGTCATCACTGGTGTGGACGGTTCGATTGATTTATCCGACGTAGCCTTGCTCGGTGACAGCCTGATCATCACGGTGACAGACAGTGATATCAATACCAACAGCGCCGTGGTTGAATCACTGGACGCCGTGGTAACAAATGACAACACCGGTGAGTTCGAGCAGATTATGCTCATCGAGACGGGCCCCGACACAGGCGTATTCAGCGCCAGCCTGCCCACCGCGGACAGCACTACGGTTGCCAATAACGACGGCACCCTCAATGCCAGCATGGCCGACACGGCGACCGCAACTTACACCGACCAACTGGACAGCGCCGGCAATTCGGCGGACAGAAACGACTCCGGCATCTTAAGTGCGGATTCAGACGGTGACGGCGTGGCGGACAGTGTCGACACAGCCCCCTTAGACGCCTGCGCGCCCAGTATGCCGAGTGCCAGCTGTGTCGACAGCGACGGTGACGGCTACGTCAACTTTGGCACAATGACCAACCCCCTTAATATCGAGCCGAACGCGGCAGCAAACACCAACGCGTGCGCGCCAATCAACACCGGTGCAGCGTGTGACATCGACGGCGACGGCGTCAGCAACGGCGACGAAGTATTGAACGGTACTGACCCCAGCAACGCCGACACTGACGGTGACGGTATAGATGACGGCACTGACATCTCAGCGCTGGACGCCTGCGCGCCCAGCATGCCAAATGCCAGCTGCGTCGACAGTGACGGCGACGGCTACGTCAACTTTGACACAATGACCAGCACCCAAAACATCGAACCGAACGCCGCTGCAAACAGCAACGCTTGCGCGCCGATCAACACCGGTCCAGCCTGTGACATCGACGGTGATGGCGTCAGCAACGCCGCGGAAGTATTGAACGGCACTGACCCCAGCAACGCCGACACGGACGGTGACGGCATCGGTGACGGCAGCGACAGCTCGGCGCTGGATGCCTGTGCGCCCAACATGCCTAATGTCAGCTGTGTCGACAGCGACGGCGACGGCTATGTTGATCACGGCACAGCCACGAGCAGCGTTAATATAGAGCCCAGCATCGCAGCAGACAGCGATGCCTGTGTGCCTAATAACAGCGGTGCAGCTTGCGACATCGACGGCGACGGCGTCAGCAACGGCGACGAGGCGAACAACGGCACCAACCCCAACAACGCCGACACAGACGGTGATGGCATCAATGACGGCACAGACAGCTCAGCGCTGGACGCCTGCGCGCCCATCATGCCAAATGTCAGCTGCGTCGACAGTGACGGCGACAGCTATGTTGACCATGGCA
>JAWSVD010000567.1:0-3420 GCA_033852095.1 Granulosicoccaceae bacterium
GCCGCTCAGGGCCACGCTTGGTTTCAGCTCTATTTCAGCGGTGACTGGCCCGCATCACTCGCGCTGATTGAGCGGGCTGAGGCGGCGGGCTACCAGACGCTGGTGCTCACGGTGGACGTGCCCGAGGTGGGGCGCAGACCGCGGGAGCTGCGCCGCGGATTCAAAATGCCCTTCAAAATTGGCCCCTCGCAGTTCATCGACTTTGCACTGCACCCGCAGTGGTCGTTGTCGACCTTGTTTGCAGGCGCGCCGCAGCTGGCCAATTTCGGCGGTGCTTTTGGCGAGTTTGACCGCACAACCAGCCGAGCCGGTGCCGATTGGACATTATTGAATAAAATCAGAGAGCGCTGGCAGGGCAAGCTGGTGGTGAAGGGGGTCTTGTCCCCCGTCGATGCCATCAAGCTGCGCGAGGCGGGCGTGGACGCGATTCAAGTCTCCAGTCACGGTGGGCGTCAGCTGGACAGTGCACCTGCGCCCATCACTGCGCTGGCCGAGATACGCGCGGCGCTCGGACCGGACTACCCCTTGTTCTATGACAGCGGTATTCGCAGTGGCGAGGACATTGTGAAGGCCTACGCGGTGGGGGCCGACTTCGTGTTCTTGGGCAGGCCACTGCTGTTCGCTATAGCAGCGGGCGGGGAGCGCGGGCTGTCGCAGATGATCGACGTATTCAGCGCTGAGACCAGTATAACGTTGGCGCAGTTGGGCCTTCGGGACATGGTGTCGCTCAGCCCCGCAGTGCTCACCGCTTGACAGGGGCGGGGCAGCTGCAATAATTCGGCTTTTAAATCCCTGAGGTTCCAACGATGGCCACTGCCTGCGCACGGCATATTCTGGTGAAGAGCAAAGACGAAGCCGAGGCCCTGAAGAAAAAACTGGCGGGCGGGGCCGATTTCTCGCAGCTGGCCAAAAAGCACTCAACGTGCAGCTCCGCTAAAAAAGGCGGGGACCTCGGTGAATTTGCACCGGGGAAAATGGTGCCGGCCTTTGATCGCGTGGTGTTTAAAATGCCATTGCTGAAGGTGCACGGCCCGATCAAAACCAAGTTTGGTTTTCATTTGATCGAGACAATCTACCGCAGCTAATGCGGAGGGTTGTGATTTGTAGCAAAGTGTAAAACTTCGCGATCAAACAAAAACGGCCCCGCGGATAGCGGGGCCTGCTGTGTCGGTTAGGGCGATTGCGTCAGCACAGCCCCTTTGTTCTTATTGATGAGCAAACCCGCGTCTGCGAACCGCGGCGAACAGAATCAGTACCAGCAACATGGCGATGCTTGTGCTGCCGCCTCCGCTGCCGCCGCCGCTGTGTGTTGCAGCGCGGCGCTGGCTGATGGGTTGAGCTGTGTCGGCGCGTGGGCTGACCGCCGCTTGGCTGCTGCGCTGCTGCCGGGCTTGTTGTTCGGCCTCAACCCGTCTTTTGTTGCTTCGCTCTACGCCCAGCTGCTCGAACACCTGTTCTTTGACCACCAGCAGGGACGTGTAGTCAGTCAACAGACCGTATTGCAGTGCCAAGTCGGTGATGGCGGCGCGGCTCTCGGTCGCTTGTTCGCCCAAATAATCGTGGCTTGCCTCGATGCTCTTGATTTTCGAGAAGGCCCACAGGCGCTCTAGCTCGGGGTTTGCGGTGTCAAGCTCGGGCAGGGTGATCACCGTTTGTAGCTCGACACGGCGAGCACCGATATCGGCTGACACGGTAACTTTGCTTTTTCCGCCGGTGTTGTAGTGGCCCATCAGGGTCAGCTGCTCACCGCGGTACAGGGTGGCGGGTGCGTCAGGGATCATGTCGTGCACACGTGCCCCTTCAAAGCTGATGCGGACATTGTTCAGCGCTTGGTATTTTAACTTAGACGCTGCGTTCATCACTTGGCCGAGCATGTCGTCGCTGTTGGATATATTGGCGCTGAAGCCGTTGGAGATCGACGCCATGCCGGCGAGCAAGGGCTCGTTGGCGCTGTTGCCCATGATGAAGGTGAAAAGGCGCACGTCGTGTTGCTTCAATAGATTGTAGAAGTCAGCGCGTTCGGTCGGTCCTACGTTCGCCACGCCGTCGGTGACGAGGAACACACCCGTGGGAATATCAGCGTCGAGCTGGTTGAGGCCGCGGCTGAGACCGTCGTATAAATTGGTGCCGCCGGTTGTGCCTGCAGCGATTATCTTGTCCATGACCACGTTGACGTTCTCAGCGTTGGCCTGTCGGTAGCCGCCCGATAAATCCTGCGACCGGCTGTTGAAGGTGATCACTCTGAAGAAATCTTGTTGGGGCAGTTTGTTCAGGCCCTGGCGCAGGCCTTCGATCAAGCTGTTGTATTTGCCTTCCATGGAGCCCGAGTTGTCCAGCACAAACACCCAGTTGCGGCGACCGCTGATCAACGCCAAGTCTTCACCAGGTGTGTAGGTCAATTTGAAGGTGCCGGTGCTGCTGTTCTCGGGGTGGCGATAGCTCGCCAGGTCCAGTCGGCCCGGCAAGCCCTCGCTCAGGCGCCAGTAGACCACCACGTCTGTGTCCAGGCGGAAGGGGCTGTTCGCTGTTGTTTCATCTTCTGTTGTGCTGTTGCCAAAGCTGGCGCTCCAGTTGCCGCTGCTGTCTTGCAGCTGCAGCGCATGGCTGTGGGCGGGCAGGCGCAGTGAATCGATGGGGTAGCCCGAGCGAAAATCGATGTTGAAGCTGAAGTCTTCTTCCACCTGATCATTGCGTGACCAGAAGGACTGCTGTTGCTTGTCGACACCGCCTTCTTCCATGGGGTAGACGTAGCGGCCCACACCGTGGTCGAGCAGGGTGTCTTGCAGGTAGACCAGGCGCACCTTCACCAGGTCCTTGGCGGGCACCGGAAAGACGCGCATCTCAAAGCGGCGGTAGCTGTCTTGCTCCACCAGCGCAGTGGCTTGGCCCGCTTGTTTCTGCTGTTGGTAGATTTCGCGCGCTTGTTGCTTCTCGACGGCCTCCGCGATGACGGGTTGGCCGTCTATCCAGTAGATGAACTCGCCGACCACAGCTCCCTTGGGCACGGGGAAACTGTACAGCGCTTCCAGTGGCATGCCGTGTGGGTTGTAGAATTCCTGTTCGATGGCGGTGGTGGCAAAGCTGTCCTCTACCGTGACCTGAACATGGTGGCTTTTGAGTTCTAGGGATTCGGCGCTGCCCGCTGGGCTGAGTAGGCCGCTGGCGTGCAGAGGCGCGGCCTGAAGCCCGATAACGGTGCTTGCTACCAGCAGCAACTTCTTAAAAATGTTCATCTCGTTTCCTTTGATCTGCCGTGTTGGCGAGCTCAAAGTAGCCTCATACGGCGACATGGCCTAGGGAAACGAGCGAAGTATTGGAATCCGATACGCGGGGTGGCGGCAGCTGTGACGAAGCCCTCACTAGGCCGCAAACTGTAGGTTCTGCTTCAGCTGAACAGTAATGCCAAGGGGCCCAAGGAAA
>JAWSVD010000567.1:3469-4644 GCA_033852095.1 Granulosicoccaceae bacterium
TTCTGCTTTAGCTGGACAACAATGCCGCATGCTGCGCCTGATCAGGGAGCAGGCGGAACACAGCAAGCATAGACAAAAGCGGCAGAGTGCCGCTCAGCCTCAAGTAGTTTTAGGCCAGCTCGCCGTTGTGCCAGACGTTTTGCACATCATCACAATCGTTGAGCATGCTCATCAGTCGTTCGAACATCTCCAGATCGTCTTCGCCGCTGACGGGGCTCTGGGTCTGGGCCAGGAACTGGATCTCATCCACGTCGAATTCGATCTCGCCGAAGGCGGCAAGCAGTGCTGTCTTGGCCTTGGCGTATTCGTTGTTCGGCGTAAACACTGAGACCTTGCCGTCTTCTTCCTCGATGTCGGTGGCGTCCACGTCCGCCTCCATCAAGGCCTCCAGCACCGGGTCTTCCTCGCCCTTGAAGACAAATATCGCGCAGTGATCGAACATGTGGGTAACGGCGCCGGGTGTACCTAGTTTGCACTTGCTCTTGGTGAAGCAGTTGCGCACCTCGGAGATGGTGCGGTTGGGGTTGTCGGTGAGGCAGTCCACGATCACCATGCAGCCGCCGGGGCCGTAGCCCTCGTAGCGCGCAGGGGCGAAATCCTCGCCTGCGCCGCCTTTGGCTTTTTCGATGGCCTTGTCGATCACGTGAGTGGGGACCTGGTCTTTCTTGGCGCGCTCGATTAAACCGCGCAGGCTCAGGTTGCCGGTGGGGTCTACGCCACCTTGTTTGGCCACCACGTAGATCTCGCGGCCGTACTTGCTGTACACCTTGGCTTTGGCGTCCGACGTCTTGGCCATGGATTCTTTACGGTTTTGATAGGCTCTGCCCATTCCTGCTTCCCACTCGATGGTTGGTGTAAGAACGCGGCATCGGGGTGCAACAGCCGCCTTAAACCATCGATTATACCGAACTGCGGGGCATTTTCCGTGTTTGCCGCCAAAGCGCCACTTCTAGCCCGTTTACCGCGGCTTATAAACGCTCACTGAGCGCTGGCCAGCCAGATAGTGTGGCGCGTGCCCTTGTTGCCATGAGCAAACACACCGATCTCTTCCACTTGCATCCCCGCTTGGCGCAAGCGCAGTCTGAAGGGCTTGTCCCCACCTGCTGACCAGTAGGCAAGTACGCCGCCCGGGCGCAGTGCCGCGCGCGCAGCCAGGATGCCCTCGCTGCTGTACA
>JAWSVD010000568.1:0-534 GCA_033852095.1 Granulosicoccaceae bacterium
TAACAGTTTGACTCAACGGAAAAACCGTTGAGTACATTAATAATCAGAACGGCGTTGAGCACATCAGGGGTGAATGCCACGGAACTGATGTAACTGACGAAATGTCAGTGGCTTACCGGCTTTGTCGACACTCTAACAAAATGTACTAGTCAGCGTGATGACGTTGGCCGGATGCTTAGGTACTTGTCATATTTTCGGATTCGACAAGGATCGTGAAGCGATCATGTTTATTGTCCAAGGGCTTCGTTGGTGCCGGTACGGCCGGTATTCGTTTTCTTGTGAGTGAATGTGGTGCCTTCTGAATAATGTGGCTTCGACATTCGCTCTTCGGGGATGAGCTCCCATTGGGACGCTGTTTGCGGATTTAGAACAAGTCCATCTGATCACCCACCAACTCGGCAAACTGCACGCCTTCAAAGTGCAGGATCGCGTCGGCAATGGGGGCGAGCTGCCGCTCGCTGTAGCGGTCGTAGTCGAGCGGAGCGGTGAGGTGGCCGAGCGGTTCGGGGCCATTGAGGGTGTAGAGGTATTCGA
>JAWSVD010000569.1:0-2194 GCA_033852095.1 Granulosicoccaceae bacterium
AGCAAGCGGGTTATGACAAGGTGGGACTGCGCTTGATAGCTGCCACGCCTGAACAGGAAGGCGCGCCGGTTGTCGCCAGCCCGGCAAAGCTGCAACGCATCAAATCGGCTTTGCGCGAGACGGGGATAGGTGTGCTGGACATAGAAATACTGCGCCTGCAGCCAGAGACCCGCGTCAGTGACTTCCGTGCCGTGCTTGAAATGGGCGCCGAGCTGGGGGCGACAGAGGTATTAGTTGCCGGCAATGATCCGAACAGACAGCGGCTGATCGACAATTTCTCTGCCCTGTGTGAGCTGGGCCAGCCAATGGGGTTGGGCATCAATCTGGAGTTTATGCCTTGGACCGACATCCCAGATTTGGCACAGGCGAGCGCCGTGTTGGATCGAGTGGAGCAGGGCAACGCCGGACTGCTGGTGGACGCATTCCACCTCAACCGCTCGGGCAGTGCGCTCTCTGAGCTAGCAGCCCAGCCCACGAGCCGATTCCGCTACGTGCAGCTGTGCGATATCGCTGGCGCGCCACCAGCGGACATGGCAGAGATACTGCGGGAGGCCCGCGCCGAGCGGCTCTTCCCCGGACAGGGTGACATTGATCTGTCGGCGCTACTGGTTGCCCTGCCGGACTCGACTCCGCTGA
Organism: Granulosicoccaceae bacterium; assembly: GCA_033852095.1. GTDB lineage: Bacteria > Pseudomonadota > Gammaproteobacteria > CALCKW01 > CALCKW01 > CALCKW01. Next base: position 637 of record JAWSVD010000569.1, read on the forward strand.
GCATTGAAGTGCCGTCCGAGGCGCTTAAGACGCAGGGCCTTACGGCGTTGCAAAGGGCGAAACTTGCCTTTGAGCACACCTTAGAGGTGTTGAGCTGATATTCGGGCTGAGCGGCATTGGCTCTCGTCGCGGTTAAGTTAGGCTATTTATTCACGCCCGCTCATCCTTCGATGAGTCCATCACCATGTACGAGGTAATCGCCGTCACTTGTGGCTGTGTGCCCAGCACCTCAGAGTGGAAGTGCTTGTAGGCGGCGAGGTCCGCGACTTCTACGCGCAGCAGGTACTCGACGGTGCCGGTGATGTTGTGGCATTCGCGCACCTGAGCGGCGAGGGACATGCAGTCTTCGAAGGACTTTTGTGACTTCTTGGAGTGATCCGACAGGCCAATGGTGACGTAGACGACGAAGCCCGCGCCCATGGCTTCACGGTTGAGGATGGCGCGGTAACCCTTGATAACGCCGCTGCGCTCCAGCTCCTGCACCCGGCGCAGACAGGTGGACGGCGACATGCCCAGGCGCTCGGCGAGATCTGCATTGCTGATCCTGCCATCCCGCTCTAGCTCGTGCAATATTCTGTCATTTTGACGGTCGATATTGACCATAGTGTTGTACGCCTATGTGAATGAGCGGTGTAACTGAAAGAACAATTCATTGATTGTGGCATAAAATTGCAATTGTCAGCTTGGATGAAAAAGACACGACCATGACCTTAGATGTACTGATTGCTTTCGCCATATTTTGTTTTGTTTCTTCGGCCACGCCGGGGCCCAACAACTTGATGCTCATGGCGTCGGGGGCCAATTTTGGGATAACGCGCACCCTTCCGCATTGGTTGGGCATAGGCTTTGGCTTCACCACCATGGTCGTACTGGTGGGGCTGGGCTTGATCAACCTGTTTGATGCCTACCCGCAAATTTACACCGTGTTGAAAGCTATCAGCATTGTCTTTCTGCTGTACCTCGCATGGAAAATTGCCACGGCTGCGCCGATGGGTGAAGTCGATGCGACGGCTAAACCGATAACCTTTATCCAAGCCGCGGCTTTTCAGTGGGTGAACCCAAAAGCATGGGCAATGGCGCTGACGGCAATCACGGTGTATTCACCGTCGCAGGGCGCCACGGCCATCATCACGACGGCGCTGATCTTCGGTGTGATCAACTTGCCATCCTGCAGTATCTGGATGTTTATTGGCCTGCAAGTGCGGCGCTGGCTGACCAGCCCGAAGAAGATGAAGTTGTTCAACTGGGGCATGGCGTTGCTGCTGCTCACTTCAATGGTGCCGATGCTCTTTCCGGTGGGTTAAGCCGGTTTGGTACTTGAGTGTTTCGCTCACGGGAGAGCCTTGGCTGACAAACTGTCGCGGTGAGGAATAACAGCAGCTGTCCGGTGTTGGCTCTGTACACAGATCGAAGGCCCGGATGAGGGCCCTTGATTGAGCAACACGGCTGATACAACAGAGCGGGTCAAATTTCGGCTTATGAGGGAATTGTCTCAGGCGTCAGCCAAAATATGTCGATGCGTTGTCGTGGGCTTGTATTTTTAGAGTCAGATCCCTCA
>JAWSVD010000570.1:0-752 GCA_033852095.1 Granulosicoccaceae bacterium
GGCGATAGCTCCTTTCCCTGTGGGGGATCCCGGCTTGAAAGATGACACCGCCACGGATGCTCATGATCCCGAAGGTTTGGCCTGCCGCGCTATTCGTGCGGTGAAAGCGGCTTTCCCTGAGCTCGGGGTGTTGACGGATGTGGCGCTGGATCCCTACACCTCACACGGCCAAGACGGGCTCCTGGATGCCGCTGGCTATATTCTCAATGATGAGACAGTAGAGGTGCTGGTCAGGCAGGCGCTGTCGCACGCGGATGCGGGTGCGGACGTGGTTGCGCCCTCGGACATGATGGACGGGCGTGTCGCCGCTATTCGTCGGGCATTGGAGGCTGCGGGCCACCGCAATACGCGCATACTCAGTTACGCAGCCAAGTACGCCTCCAGCTATTACGGTCCCTTTAGAGACGCTGTGGGCTCGGCTGCTAATTTGGGCAAGGCCGATAAACGCAACTACCAGATGGATCCGGCCAACGGAGATGAAGCGCTGCGTGAAGTTGCGATGGACATAGAGGAAGGCGCCGACATGATCATGGTCAAGCCCGGCATGCCCTATCTGGACATTGTGCGCAGAGTGAAAAGTGAGTTTTCAGTGCCGACCTTTGCTTATATGGTCAGCGGTGAATACGCGATGCACGCGGCAGCGGCTGCGAATGGCTGGCTGGACGAGCGGGCCGTGGTGATGGAGGCGATGCACTGCTTTAAACGGGCCGGTGCCGATGCGGTGTTAACGTATCATGCGCCCAAAATTCTGG
>JAWSVD010000571.1:0-661 GCA_033852095.1 Granulosicoccaceae bacterium
GGGGGCGATGTTGTTGTTCGCAGGTGAAGCGATCGTCAGTTGATTACCCAACTGCTCAAAGCTGAGCGGTATATAGCGCTGTGCCTGATCAAAGCTGTGCGTCACAGAGCCGGTGCGAACAGCGGCCACCTGCGAAATTANNCTCGCCGTAGACGGGCGCGCCCATGCGACTCACCACAGGCCTGTCAGCCAACTCGCCCGAACCGTCTTTTTTAAACAAATAGGGCGGGTAATAGATCTCGGCGTTGATATTGGCGACCGGGCCCGGCGGGCCTCCCCCAGCGGTGAGCACCGCGCCATTAGTCAGCAGTAGCGCACTGCTGTGGTAAAAGCGCTCCATCGCCGCACTCGCGCCGCGCGCCCATAAGCCTGTGGCTGGAGACCAAATATCCACCGGATACACGGCCTGCTCCAANNACTTGATCCTCTCGAGAGCCGCCGCTGAGCAGTACACTGCCGTCGAACAGCAATGTTGCATCGGAATCGTGGCGCTGATCGATGAGCGCCTGAGTCTCGGTGATCACAGGCGTATCACTCTCACTGACGTCCACCAAATAGGCGTGCTGATCGTAGATCGTCATGATTTTCCCGGGCCTGTACATCAGTGCCGGCATGTCCTGCGCGGACAAGATCAGGTCGTGGCGCAGCACTTTTTCCACGC
>JAWSVD010000572.1:0-810 GCA_033852095.1 Granulosicoccaceae bacterium
ACATCGAGCACGCGCTGGAGACCCAGCTGCTGCGCTTGTCCCTCGAACTGGAGATCACCCGCCGCCTGGCGCAGTCCGCCGACAACAGCGTGATAGATAAGGTGAGCCACATCCTCAAAGCGCAAGAGACGGCCTTCCAGAGCGGCGATCTGGACACCTTTGCGCGGCTGGATCATGAGTTCCACCTCGCCTTCTACATCGCCGCCGGCGTGCAGAACCTGCACGGTGTTATCGATGCCCGCTCGGGCCACATCGATCGGCTGCGCAACCTCAACCTGCCAGATCCAGGCAAATCACGCTCTATTCTCGACTGGCACAAGCGTATTTTCGAGGCGATCAAAGCCGGCGACACGGCCGCCACCGAGCACGCGGTGCGTGAACACCTCTCGGGCACACTGGCAAAAGTCGAGCAGATCCGCGCCCGCCACCCGGATTATTTCTAGGCACAACCGCAGCTGTCCGCCGCACCGCTGAGACGATCTAAAGCACTGTTTCAACATCAATTTAAATAGACCTCACTCCCTAAGCCACGGTGCATTCGCACCCCGCCAAGGGCTTTCCTCAAAGCCTGTCCTCCCCCAACAAATACGCAGCCTGCGATCCAGCCCCCTTGCATCCACGCTCCTGCAGAGAGCACACCTTTGCCCTGAGACCGCCGTGGGGCCGCCCTGAAAAAACACTTTGACGACCCCGAGCAAACAGCGGCCCGCTGACTTGTGCTCCTGCGCGTCACGAAACACACGCCCCACATTAACCACACCCAACACACACGTGCAGAAAACCGCTGTCACCTTGATTTTTTTGTTAAAT
>JAWSVD010000101.1:0-30842 GCA_033852095.1 Granulosicoccaceae bacterium
TCGGTCTATAGAGCAGAAACCCAAGAAAACGCCCATCACCCACGTGTATCAATTTACTAAAGAGCAAGCCCGACGCACCGGGCTTGTCCAACAACGGGATAAGATCGCGGCTGCGCGCGATCTATCCTTGTTCGTTATGTCTGGTGCAGCTTTTGGTGCGCTGGGGTGTTGCAAATCAATTTCTTTTTGGCAGAATAAATGAGGACACCCATCGAAAATGATGGGTGTCCTCATTTGAGAACTGTTTGATGACTTCCTCTCGCGTCCAACTTTTGGCTTGGTCTGCATTGATGTGGAGCACCAGGTGCGTGTGGTTTGACATGATGGCGTAGGCTGAAATATCGATGGCGAAGGCGGTGACCAGCAGCTCTAAGCGCTCGATGATCCAGTCTCGTCGGTAGCTGTAGTCCTTGCCGTTGTAGGGGTCTTTGCCGCAGAGCCAGGAGCGGCGCACGCAGCGGGAGACGATGTGGTAGTTGGGGGTGTCGGCGAGCGAGATCAGTTGTTTGCGCGATGTGGGCATGGCGTGCATTCTGTTGAGGAATGTAGATTCACCCTATTCAACAGGGAGGAATACGTCAAACCTTCAGCAGCCAAGTTTACTGTTTCTCTCTCTCGGGTAAGTGAATGCGCGTTCGAAAAATGATCCATCCAGCGGGAAGTTGGAATCAGTCATTAACGATTGTGGCTAAGATGGTGGGTGTCCGAAATTGTTACATCCTAAATTGTTACATGGGCGTCCGAAATTTCTACAAAGCCAAGCCCGGCGCATGCAGTGATAAACACGGTGGCACCAGCGCGTTTCCAGCAGTGATAGAAGCTGTTAGCACTGCGTGGACTCGGTGTTCACTGCTGTTGAAAATCGAAGTTTCATAGTAGTGTGGCACACAGTCTAAGTCAGATGATGGGTGGCTACGATTGAGTATTCGATATACCGTGTTTCCGACTACACAATTTCGTGTATTGCAACATAGCTTATTCAAAGGCCCTAACAGTGCGCGTTTTATTCGTATGCAGTGCTTTCGGTGCTTGCCGCTAACAAGGCTTGGGCGCGAAAAAAAAAGCCTTTCCTGTGCGTGCCATTACGCACTGTTGCCTACTGAAGTGCCTGTTTTTCTGAGCTAAATATCTCAGACAGCAGCCCAAAATCCGCTCAGTGTATATGACGAATACTGTGTTTAGAGTGCCATTATTTGTCTGTGCGGCAGGGGAGATGGAACATCGGACAACGGTGAATAAGCGATCAAAGGGCAAGATCAAAGCCCCAAAATTCAATCTGATTGAGTGACAGAATATGAAAAAGCCGTTAGCTGTCAATGCCACCATCACGCTTGCCGCACTTCTAAGCACAGCTCACGCCGAAACGCTGAATGTGTACGGTTGGGCCCCCGGGGAAGCTTCGTTCGATGCCCTTGTGGAGCCCGTCGAGCAAGCACTGGGGGTTGAGTTCAAGTACACGGGGGTTCCTGTCAAGGATTACTCTGCTAATCTGGAGGAGATGCTGATCTACGGAGAAGACGTGGATGTAATGGGTTTAACCGCTGCATCCACTGTGCGTTTCTTCGAAGCAGGTTGGATTGAACCTTTGCAGGGCAGCAAGCAGCTTGTTGCGCTTGCTGATAGCTATTACGAGCAGCTGTCTGGTGCGCTGTATTACAAGAATCAATTGATGGGTGTGTCTGTGGGTGCGGTGCTTTGTAATTTCCCCGTCGTTGATCTGGGTCTCTACGGTACAACGGCCCAGCGTGACAGTGGCTTGCCCAGTGATTGGGATTCTTTCTACGACCAAATCGTAGAGCTGGCTAAAACAGAAAACGCATTCTATTTACCTTTCTGGCATGCAAGTGCCGGCGGAATGCCCGTGAGCTTTATCTCGGAGGTGCTCAATCGAGGGGGTCAGGTGATTGAGCCTGAAAGCAAGCAGAGTGCTATGTCGGCCAAGACTGGCAGTGCTGCCTATGAGACTCTGCTCGATTGGCGCCGAGCATGGCAATCAGGTGCCATTCCATCACATATTCTCGAACTGAATCGGCCTCAGTTTTTTCAAGATTTTTTAGAAAATCGCTATACTTTCAGTAACTTCTGCAGTGATTTTTTACTGAATTTTAAACAACATCCACTGGCTGCTGGCAGATTACTTGTTCCACTGCCAAAGGCAGAGCAAAGCTGGGGCTCTTTGCAGGTCGGAACCTACAGCATTGCCTCGACCGCTGATGATGCAAAGGCAAAAATCGCAAGTGAATTTCTCTACCATTTTGGTAAAGGGGAAGGCAATAATCGGTTTTCAGTTGCAAGAAATTACCTGGAAAAGGTTGGCATACTGCCTGCGTTTCCCGAATACATGAACTCTCTTGAGGTGTGGCAGACCCTCGGTCGAAAGTTACCCCGTGCAGCCGATGCGAAAACATTGATCGATGTTTACGAAAGCGCTCCCTATCCATCGGTTGTGTACAATCTACAGTGGTATCAGGAATTTGAATCCCAGCTGCGCGAGGAATTGATCAGGTTTTTGAAAAATCCTGATCGTAGCCCTGAGCAGGTAATAAAAACCTTGAATAAGAAGATTAGAAATATTCGCGCTGACTTTGGTTATTTATAGCCGCTTTGTTCTTCCTCTTCCTCTTCCTCTTTCGCTAGATTGTATGCTGCCAAACGTTGAGGTCATCAGCTAGAGGGCCGGCGGAGAGTTGCTGCAGACTGGCGAGGAAACGCTTTGTTATAGGCGTTTAGAGCGCTTAACGTCGAACATCTTTAGTACCGTCTGCGAAGAGAGGGCTGCTGGGCGGTGACTTTGGCTACACCATCTGCAAGTTGCAATGCAACCAGCCCTCTTGACAGCCCGTTCAAAAAACGACTACTTACTGCGAGCGCGCTGGTATTGGTCAGATTCTGGCCCTGATTTGATTGAATAGGCCAGTTATTCACCTCAATCAGCGCGAAAATCTAACTCAACCCAGCACTCTCTCGCAACGGCATCTGTTTGAGCGGGCTGTAGAGGGGCCAGCCGCATTATCAAGAGAAATATTAGTACAGAGAATTCAACGATTGGTAGGCATCATAGCTTGTAGAGAGTACCTGATAACTGCCAACCACCTGCTTGAAAACAGGGTCTTTAGCAAATTCTTCAGCCAGTACTTCATCCGTTGCCGCTCTCAACGCCGCCAAAACAGGCGCGGGGAATGTCAGTATCTCCACACCAGACGCTTTAAATTTTGCCAGCGTCTCGTGTTGTTTTGCTGCATGTCGCTGAAGGAACTCTTCTGTCGTCGCTTTACAAGCCATATCGACAATCATGCGTTGATCGTCGCTCCAGCTTTCCCACAAATCCTTGTTGATGGTTAGCTCGAGCAAACCTGCTGGCTGGTGCCGCCCTGGAAGTAATAGTTTGTCAAAACCCAGTAAAGCGTCGATTTCGGGGAATGATAACTCCGTTGCATCTAGGCGGCCTGTTTCTAGCGACGTGTATATCTCACCCGTCGGCAAAGATTGCGCACTTGCTCCCAGCTTGGCGATAACTTTAGGCCCTAAGGTGTTGGAGCCGGCTGAGGTCGGTGCTTCAGAAGAGGAAATTCAGAGTGCTTTGATGCATAGTGTTCATGCACTCTGGTTCATCCCTATTTGGAGAGACGATATGGCGGTATTTGAGAGTACTTATCCCGAGATAGAAGTCAGCACGCAAACCATCACCGAACGTGTGTTTGCAGGGCTAGAATCCAGTCCCGACAAAATGGTGCTGTGCGACGGTGTCTCAGGTGCGCAGCTCACCGCAGCGCAGTTTATGTTGCAGGTAAAACAGCTGGCTGGTGGGCTGACCGCTCGGGGATTTGGCGCCGGTCACGTGGTGGCGATACTGGCGCCTAACTGCCCTGAGTATTGTGTCATATTTCACGCGGTGGCGTGGGCGGGGGGCACGGTCACGACCTTGAATCCGACTTACACGGCCGCTGAAGTGCGCCATCAGCTGAATGACGCCAAAGCCGAAGTTTTGTTCACGCTGCCAAGCCTGCTTGAAGTAGCGGAATCTGCCATAGAAGGCACAGCGGTTGAAGAAACGGTGATAATCGGCAGCGCGGACAATACAACATCCATGGCCGATCTAATGGCTGAGCCGCTGGATGAGCAGGTTGCAGTTGATGTCAGTACGCACACCGTGGTGTTGCCGTATTCTTCGGGTACCACAGGCCTGCCAAAGGGGGTCAAGCTGTCGCACCAGAATCTCGTGGTGAACGTCGATCAGACCATCGCTGCGAGCGGTTTCTGCGAGGGAGAGGTTGCGGTCGCGTTTTTGCCGTTTTTCCATATCTACGGCATGAGTGTTTTGATGAACATGCACCTTGCAAGGGCCGGGGCTTTGGTCACGCTGCCGCGATTTGATTTGCCCTTGTATTTACAACTGTGCCAAGACCACCGTTCGCGTCGACTGTGGATAGTGCCGCCGGTGGCCTTGGCGCTGGCCAAGTACCCCCTCATTGATAACTATGATTTGAGCAGCGTTGAGCAAGTGTTCTCCGGTGCAGCGCCCTTGGGCGCAGAGCTGTCCGACGAAGTCGCTGTGCGTTTGAATTGTCAGTCGGTTCAGGGTTATGGCATGACGGAGCTGAGCCCCGTGTCACATGCTTCGTCGAACGAATCGGCAAAAGCTGGCGCCTCAGGGCTTGCATTGCCCAGCACGCAGTGTCGCATTGTGGACACAGAAACAGGGGCGGATCTAGCGGCGGGAGAGGCGGGTGAGCTCTGGATAAAGGGGCCGCAGGTGATGCAGGGCTACCTGAACAACCCAGAAGCCACAGCCGAGACCCTATCGTCTGATGGCTGGTTACGCACGGGCGACATAGCGGTCATTGATGACGAGGGCTATATGACGGTCGTGGATCGCCTGAAAGAGCTGATCAAATACAAGGGTTTTCAAGTGGCGCCCGCGGAGTTGGAAGCCTTGCTTGTGGCTCATGCGGCTATAGCGGACGCGGCGGTCATTGGTCTGGCCGATCAAGAGGCCGGGGAGTTGCCCGTCGCGTTTGTGGTGGCCGGAGAACAGGCGCCCAGCGAATCTGAGATAAAAGACTACATCGCCGAAAATCTCGCGCACTACAAACAAATCCACCGGGTCTATTTTGTCGCCGAGATCCCCAAATCCGCTTCCGGTAAAATTTTGCGTCGATTGCTGCGCGACGAGCTCAACGCCTAATCCATTCAGCGTGCGGGGTGATGGCTTACATCACCCTGTTGTTTCATTGGAATTGCAGCTGCGGGTAAGACGGTATTAACGATTTCGCCTGTTCATTCTGGCGCCAATGTGCTCGAGAATGCTCAGGCATTAGATTGGGCTGAGCAAGTAATCAAGGCACGTCCTCCTTTCAGAAAAGTGTGGCTGACGTGGCAATCGAAGCGCTGACCTTTTTGAGGCAGGCAATCAGCTCTTTGGTGCTGGGCGTGCTGATGCGGTTCTGCATGGTCATGATGCCCACTGGGGGCAGTTCGATCGGCACGATGCCGATCAGGCCCTGCTGCTCGAAATGCTCAGCAACAGTCTTTGCCACAAAACCTATCGACTGGCGTTTTAGCATCAGGGACAGACTGACCACAAAGGACGACGATTCCACCACGTCGACGGGTGGTGGTGTGTGTCGTGCTTGTAAAACATTTGATCAGTATTATCTGAGTCTTGGTATTGTTTGAAGCCTCCCAGCAAGGAGGGTGCATGTATTCTACGTTCAAAATACATGCACCTGCTAAGGCCTATTAACCGAGGGTGCGATACCTCTTGTGTTTAAGTGCAGGAACTAGCATCAGGGATAGTCAGCTTAAGCCGCCCCCGCCCCCATAGCTTTCTTCTGATTTTAATATGGCAGCTGCAGCGTCGATGCGCAGGGCTCTGGAATTTTGAGATTGCTCCGCGGCGCTTCCCGCAATGTGCATCCCTTCATGACGGGCTACGGGGCGGCGATGGTGGAGGTTCTTGTACCATGTATCCAGCTCTGAGTCGGCTTTCTATTTCTCCCCCAGTCTTCCAAGGCTCTCATTGAGCGACATAGTACTTTAGTCGTAGGCAGCCCTAATAATTGCGTCTTTGAATTCAATTTACCGCTGTCTACACCGGGCAAGGGACTGTCTGGCATCTTTAATCTGGCGCTACCGTTTCAAAAGTTGGGTGAGTTTTCTGCTGCGAGTAGTATTTATTATCTTTGGGCTTGAAATGATTTTTAGATCGGTATCGTTTCTAGTTTGTGGTTCATGAATTATCAATAAAGATATATTAAATATAATCAGAAGCTTAATGCCTATCATGTCTACTCGCGCAGGGATAATGCAGGCCAGATGTGCAGAAAACGTGCAGAGAGAGGCATATAAATTGCCTTGCCAAAACAGTCAGTCGAAATGAGCAGATAGTTATTTATAGTTAATCAGCAGTTATAATATTATGACAATATTGAGCCAGTCTGTAGCTAAAGAGTGCAACGTTTTTAGTTTTAAAGAAACGAAAGATTCAATTATAAAAAGTATTCATCCGGTACTTTTCCACAGTGCGGTCATGAACGTCTTGGTGCTCGCATCACCGCTCTATATGATTCAGCTTTTTGACCGCGTCCTGAGCAGCCGCTCGATGGAAACGCTCGCGGTTCTCACCTTGGTCGTGATTGCCGCGCACTTGCTTTTCTCCTACCTGGACGGCTGCCGTCTCAGAACACTGCAAACCATCGGTGCATGGTGCACAGCGCGTCTGGGCCCACCGGTGCTGAGGCATGCCATTGATAACGCGAGCAAGCGGCAAAATTCGATAAACAGCAGCTCACTCGACGATGTCAGGACGGTGCGGGATTTTGTCGGTAGCCCTTCGATCATTGCCTTGCTGGACGCACCGTGGGTGTTGTTGTTTTTGATCACACTTTGGATATTGCACCCTGCATTTGGCATCATTGCGCTGCTCGGTGCGAGCACGCTGTTTTTGTTGGCTTTGATCAACAATTCACTGACAAAAAAGCTGATTCAACGAGACGCTGCTGCAAAGTCACAGCAAGACAGTGTAATAAAAACATCCATAGACAACGCGAATACAGTCGTTGCGATGGGCATGTCGACAGCCCTGTGCGAAAAACTCGTGTCTGCCACTGAAAAAGCGCAGGCGTGCAGAGAAAAATCAGAGCAGGTGAACAGCCGGATCTCCTCCCTGAGCCGTTTTATTCGCCTGTCTTTGCAAACCCTCATCATGGCGACTGGTGCGGTTCTGGCGATCAACGGCGATGTTGCTAGCGGGGCCATGATCGCGGCTTCCGTCATGCTCGGCAGGGCGCTGGCCCCAGTCGAGCAATCCATCACCGGTTGGCGTTCGGCCGTGAAAGCGCACGCCGCGTGGGCGAGAATTGAGAGCACCTTGCAGGCGAAAAATGTTGATCAACAAAAGGTGACACTGCCGGCACCCGGAGGGGCGTTAGTGCTCAATAACGTGAGCTTGCGGGTGCCCTCGGCAAAGCGGCCCGTGTTGCAGGCTATCAACTGCGCTCTGCAGCCGGGGCAATCGATGGCCGTCTTTGGATCTTGCGGTGCCGGCAAGTCCAGCTTGATCGAGCTGATGATGGGCCTGAATGCGCCCTCTGGTGGAGAAGTCCGGCTCGACGGCGCCTCGGTCTGCGAGTGGCCACGCGAGCACCTGGGACAGTACATTGGCTACCTGCCGCAATCGGTGGATCTGCTCGCGGGCAGCGTGGCGGAAATCATCTGCCGCCACGGTGAGATCAACTCGGGGAAAATCATTGAAGCCTCAACCTTGGCCGGCGTGCATGAGCTGATACTGGAGCTGCCCAATGGCTATCAAACCTCAGTCGCGCAGGGCGCCCATGCTCTTAGCGGTGGTATACGCCAGCGCATTGCGCTGGCCAGAGCCGTCTACGGGGACATTCGGTTGCTGGTATTGGACGAACCGACTTCCAACTTAGATCAGCCCGGTGAGCAGGCTTTGCTGAACGTGCTCAAAACTATGCGCGACAGGAAGGTGACTGTCGTCGTGGTTACCCATAAACCTCAGCTGTTCCGGCACATGGACCTCGCACTGAGACTTGAGAGAGGGCGAATAGAGAAACTCGGCCCGATGTTGCCGCCGTCGCCACAAAAGAAAGTAGGTTCCGGAGATTCGCCACAAAATCACACAGGGCGCTCACATGTCTGATGTCAGCAACAAATCGATCAATATCCTTTTGCCTTGCAGCCCTGAAAAAGTTGATAAGCGGAATAATCCAAAAAAACGAACTGCACGGATTGTAGGATTGCTCGGGCCATATTATGGTCGCCTCAAGCAGCTGTTTAACCGGCAAGAGCTGCCTCAGCAGGCTGAAGACGCGGCAATGAATTCTCTCACTGCTCCGCCTATAGCGGTGCACAGGCGAAAAGCCAATGTTTCGATCGCGGCGGGCCTGGCTTTTCTTTTGCTCTGGTCTGCCGTCGCCCCGATCAACGGCGCCGTGATTGCCCGGGGGGCCATCAATGCAGATCAACACCGCAAAAGCATCAGTCACTTTGAAGGCGGAATCGTCAAGACCATCGAAGTACATGAAGGAGAGCAGGTGATAAAAGGCCAGACTTTGATCACTGTCGACACGACTCTAGCGCGGGCACAGGTGGATGCCATTGTTGGCAAGCTGGCTCCAGCAAACTACATTCGAGACAGGCTCATCGCTGAGCAGCTAAATACAAGCCGTATTGATTGGTCTGCCCTGGACGGATACACCCTTTCTGCAGTGCAGGACCAGAGGCTGAAATCTCAACAGCAGTTGTTGTTTGACAGCCGCTATAAGAAATTGAGCAACACCCTGGCCATCTACCGTCAGAGCCTGAAGCAGATGGCACAACAGAGAGCAGCACTCAATCTGCAACTTGATATGCACAGGCAGCAAATCGCATTGTTCGACGATGAAATTTCGGATCTGAAGATTTTGTATAGCCAGGGTTTGGTATCCAAAATCCGGTTGCGTGAGCTGCAGCGTGAAATGCTGGCAAAACACGCGGCGCAAAGCGCGGTGCAATCTCAGCAGAGTCAACTGCAGGAACGATCAGCTGAAACCCTGCTCAAAATGAGGATAACCAAGCGGGATTGGCAGGCCACGGTGGTGTCGGAGCTGCAACTAATCGAAGAGAACATCGTGCAGCTCAGGCAGCAACTCCTGACCACGAGTCAGTCGCTGGCCCGTACGGATGTCTTTGCACCTGACGACGGTGTGATCATTGATTTGCGCGTGCACACCATTGGTGGCACCGTTCAGCGCGGCGAGGTTTTACTCGACATGGTGCCAATCAATTCACCGCTTGTGGTGCACGCCAGAGTAAAGCCCGAGGACATAGAGGAAATCTATCCGGGGCAAACCACACAGGTGCGCTTCAGCAGTTTTAGCCAGCGCAACACGGTCCCCAGCGATGCGCTGGTGCGAAGTGTCTCGGCCGATTTGATCACTGATTCGGAAACGGGTGAAAAATACTATTTGGCTCAGATAGATTTGAGCGAACAGCGTGAGAGCGCACACGAACTTGTCGTGGGCATGCCAGTTGAGGTGATGATACTCACACAACAGCGCAGCCTGTATGACTACCTAACCCAACCTCTGGCGGACAGCTTTAAGCGAGCGATGCGGGAGACATAGGGTGTTATTCAACTTATAAGGAAATTGAAATGATTGGAATAAGAAACGGTGATTTTGAGCGAGGCCTGCGTGGGGACATTTCCCCCAAGCTGCTCAAATTGAAGAAGTGGGATCAGGCAGCTGACTATCCGGAAGATGCCGGTTACGCCATTAAAGACTATGGTCACTACAACTGGCTACCGGAGAATTCCTGGGACATGCCGTACTACGGAGCCATACAAATTGATACTGACCGGGACCAGCCGGTTGAGGTCAGCCGGCCTTGGGAAAGGCCTGCCGAACACTTTTTGGATATGGGCGGAACCGGCCACAACTCGTCGCTGTATCAAAAGGTCAAACACCTGGAAGACGAACAGCCTTTGACCCTGAGCTTTGATTATTTTGATCTGGCTAAATACCACGGTTACGAAGAGGGCAATGACAGCTTTTATGGCGCCAGCACGCTCAAGGTGTATTGGAACAACAAACAAGTCGCCGAGATTTCCGGCGACAACAGCGAGGGCTGGGCACACATTGAAATCAATGTGATGGCGGGTCCCAACGGCGAGGGCGAACTCAAGATATACGAGAAAGGCACCGAGCACGACATGGCGGGTATCGCCATTGACAACGTCAGCATCGATCCCGTTTATAACTACCCGATCTGGAACGATGATGAATCGTCTGAGTACGGATCATTGGCTGACGGCGAGGCTGAAGCACTGGGATACGGTGGCAGTGAAATGCACATGGGTGACAACCTTGTGCGCAATGGCAGTTTCGAGAAATTCGATGGCATGGTAGCTGAAGGGGGATACGGCAGCTTCGACAAGATCGCCGGCTGGAGACCAGCAGAACGGGGTGCGGAAGATCAATTTGAAATTCACCACGAGGCCATTGATGCGAGTGCGCCTAACAGCGAGACAACCGAGGGTGACTATTACCTGGACACGGGCCTCACGCCCGGCAACATGGCGATAAAACAGTCGATCAAAGGCGTGGCTTCCGGCGATCAAATTGAGATTTCTATCGACTATTTTGATCACGCCATGAAAGAGGGAAAAGACGTTGAATCCAGCCGCCTGGAGGTTTGGTGGGACGATATATACCTAGGCCGTATCGATGGGGGCAACCCCGATAACTGGAGTACCTGGACCTACCGCATGACCGTGCCTGAGGGCCGTGACAGGGAAACTGAGGGTGTGGCAGCGGATCACGAGGGCGGTTATCGGGTGATGAATCAACTGATACTCAAGGAAGTCGGCGTTGACGACAACGTGGGCCTGGGTATCGACAACATTCAAGTGCACGTGCTTTACAGTGAGTATGCTGTTACCGATGTGATTTCAGAGCCTGTTGAGGTGGTGGAGCAGGAAGCAGCTGCTATTGAAATCGCCGATAACACAGCTGAAGACGAGCTAATTGTCGACAGCCAAATCGAAACAGACCTAGCAGCAGCCTAATAAAGGAGGGACTAGATAGTAATGCAAGCTGAACTATTTTCTGTGGAAACCTAGGCACGAAACTTCGTGCTTGGGTTTTTTACGCTTCGTTCGATATTTTTCCTGATATCCCTTCTCTAATCCGTCCGTATTACACCTTTGGTCAGTATCACGTTGCCGTACAAGCGTCGCTCACCCGTGGCAATCACCGCATAGGATTGTTTTGCGCGCTGGTAAAAGGCGTGGCGTTCAATTTTCCCGATTTTCACAGGGATAGATTCCAGCGTGTCAATGATGGTCTGGAATTCTTCGCAGATTGCCGGTACAGCCGCCGGTTCAGCGACCACTTCCATGCGATAGGCAGGGCAATCCACGAAGTCATCGAGCGGCAGCACGGACAGAACGGCTCGCAATACGTGGGTGGCACTGTGTCCGTCCAGGCGGACCAAACGCTCCGCGTTACTGTCCGCGGGGTAGTTGGCATCGACGAGGGTGATTTCATCGCCGTGACCCATGGCGCGCAAGATGTGCAGCAGCTCGGGGCCAAGCAGGGGATCTATGTTCTTCAGCATGGGGTTCTAGTCTCCAGAGGGAATGGGGGCATCTTCTTGAATAAGCCCTGCGGTTTTCAGATCTGACCACAGGGCCGCGGGGGTTTTGAGGGATAACAATTTCAAATTTTGCTGAACTTCTTCGGCGCTTTGGCCGCCGGGTATCACTGTCTTAACCGCGGGGTGAGCCGTCGGAAATTGAAGGGCTGCCTGTACCAGGGGGATCTTGTGCTCGCGGCAAATATTCTCGATCTGTGTGACACGCTCTAGGATGGCGGTTGGTGCGTCCTCGTAGTTGTATTTTGCGCCCACGATGGGCCCGGTGGCCAATATGCCGCTGTTATAAGGGCCGCCCAGAACAACGGCAATACCCTTTTTGTCGCACAGCGGTAAAAAGCTGTCCAGCGCCTCTTGCTCTAACAGTGTGTAACGCCCCGCCAACAGGAAAAGATCAAAATCGCCGAGACCGATCAGCGTCTCACAAGCTTGCCATTCGTTGACGCCAGCGCCAATGGCCTGCACAACACCGGCTGCTCGCAATTCCTGCAGCGCCTTGTAGCCGCCATCCATGACTTGCTGAATACGGCAATCAGATGCCTCGCGGCTGCCGTGGGTAAAAGCATCCACATCGTGGATATAGAGTATGTCCAGCTTGTCCAAGTTCAGGCGATTGAGGCTGGCTTCAAAGGAACGCATGACCCCGCTGTAACTGTAGTCGTAGACGATGTTATTGCAGGGCGGGTTGATCCATTGCCCGGCGTCGAATCCCACGGGATCCGCTGGCTCCAGCAAGCGCCCGACTTTGCTTGAAAGCACGTAATCGGCTGCATTGACACCGGCCAGGAATTCGCCCAGCCTTGCCTCGCTCAAGCCAAGCCCGTATTGCGGGGCTGTATCAAAATACCGAATCCCTCCATCCCAGGCCGCTTGCAGTGTCTGCTGCGCTTGCGCTTCGCTCAGCTCTCTGTAGAGATTGCCGAGCGGGGCGGTGCCGAAGCCCATTTCTGTCAACGGCAATTGGCCACCGTGCGGCGCTTTGAACAAATTGACTTTCATGTTATTGCACCTTGGGCTTTGATGTTTTTGCTTGCTTGTACGCGCTCAGTTCATTAAAACGCGATTCTCTGCGGTTTTAAGGTGCTCGCTCAACGCGGCTTTGGCGCTCTCTGCATCTTTGGCTTTTAAGTGTTCGATGATCTGCAAATGCACGCCGATGACCGAGAGCACAATTTGCGGCTGAATCCTCGTCAGCTCCTGGCGGATTAGCCGGATCTTGATGGTATTGACGCGGTAGATGTCGGAGACGATTTTGTTTTTCAAGCTGTCGATCAGCGTCTCGTGAAAAGCCCAGTCGACGCGCTGGGCCTTTTCAACCAAGTCGTCAGAGATGCCTTTTTTGGCCGCGTCGAGGATGTCGCGGTGGTTTTTTTCCATCTCGGCCCGCTGCTCATCGCTGGCGTTGAGCGCAAAATGCTCAACCGCTTTCATCTCCAGAATGTACCTGAGCTGATAGGCGTCGCGGACCAGATTGACATCGATGTGGGTGATCTGCATGCCGCGCTGGGGGATGGTCGTCAGCAGGCCATCGGCCTCTAATCGCGGGATAAGCTCACGGATCGCACCCAGCGGCATGCTGGTCAGGGCACTCAGTTCCCGTTGCGTTATAAACTGGCCCGGAAGAATCTTTCGGGACAGTAGATTCTCGGTAAAGCTGTTGTACGCCTGTTCTCTTTGTTTCATTGCGCGTCCGCTACTCGTGTCTTTAGCTGGCTTCGGTCACTAAATTATACGCATTCGCCAAACTTTGGTAGTCCGCATCAGACAGGGTCATTAAAGGTGCGGCTGTTTGGCGCCAGTGTTCGGCCTGGTATTTGTGCGCCACAAGTGCCTTGACGCCGGGCGTGACAGGGAACCCAAGCAGCCTGTCCACCAGTTTGTTGATGGCGAGGTCATGGCTGCCCGTGGCCACCACTTGGCTCAAGCGTTCGGAGAACACATTGGCCACGCCGCTGATTGCGCCTGATGCGCCGAGTTTCACCGCGTCAGCGAGCAGCCGTTCATCGCCGACCAATATCTGCAGATCGGGCAATTTCAGCAGTTGTTTTGTATTGTCGAAGGAGCCGGAAGAATCTTTTACTCCCATCACCGCATCGGGATAAGCTGCCTTTATGCGCCGCACGAGATCGATGGGCAGGCCAACACCGATGACCTGAGGGATGTGGTAGAGAATGATCTTTGCAGGCGTGTTCGCTAGCGCGGATAGGACCTGATCGTACCAGTTGAACAGGCCATCGTCCGTGGGCTGGTCGTAAAAGCAAGGGGGCGCCAGCAAGAAGGTGGTGACACCCATTTGCAGTGCTTTATGGGCTTGGGATACAACGTCAGCGGCGGAGGCACCGTGCAGTGCCAAATTCAATTTAGCGGGGTCAAGCTGGGCGTCTATGGCTGCTTGAACACCCGCGAGCCGTGTGTCTGTCGCCACGGACGGGCCTTCGCCGGTCGTGCCAAAAAAGGTGACGGAGCTGCAGCCTTGGGACAGCACGGTTGTGATGTGCTGATTGAGGCTGTCGAAATCGACGCTGCCATCGGCTGCGAAGGGGGTTGTGAGTGCTGCTGATACACCAAACATTGTTAACTACCTATGGATTTGGCCGGATTGGGATTTAGCCGTTTATTGGCCGGTGATTTTTGCGTTTCAAGCGAAAATTCACGCGCTGCAAGTTGAAAATGCAGACTAACATGTTAGTGCTTGCGGTCAATACGGTTCTGTGTTTTATTTGTCTCAGGTTTATCACTGGGAGAGAGAAAAATGATCAAGAAACTAGCCCGCCGGACACTGTTGACCTCCGTCGCTGCCGCCGCACTTGCAAGCGCACCGAACATCGCATTCAGCGAGGACAAAATCACCTTGAGATTGTCCACACCGGCCACCGAAACCGACTACCGTTCTCAGGGGCTGGCAACGGTGTTTGCCGACGGCGTCAGCGGATTTGCCAACTACGAACCACACTACAACGACACGCTGTTCAAGCAGGGCACCGAGCTGGTGGCCATCGCCCGTGGCAACCTCGATATGTCCATGACTTCGGCTCAGGAGTTGGCGAAACTCATCCCAGAGTGGTCTATCTTCACCGCGGGTTATCTGATGCGTGACCCTGAACATCAGCGCAAGGTCTTCGAGAGCGACATCGGTGCAGAGATGTACAAGTTGGTAGAAGACAAGCTCAATGTGAAGCTGCTGTCCGTGATGTATTACGGCACGCGGCAGTTGAACTTGCGCGATGACAAGGTGATCACCACACCCGCAGATTTGGAAGGCGTTAATCTGCGCATGCCGGGCACAGACGCGTGGCAGTTCTTGGGCAGAGCGCTTGGCGCAAACCCCACCCCGATGGCTTTTACCGAAGTATATACCGGCCTGCAGACTGGCGCGATTGACGGCCAAGACAACCCCATGCCAACCGACAAGGACAAGAAGTTCTACGAAGTGACCAAGCAGATTGTGCTTACGGGGCATTTGGTGGACATGAACTTTTTGGCTTTCTCCAAAAAGACCTGGGACGGCATGACGGCAGAGCAACAGAGCACGCTCATGAAGTCGGCGCAGGATGCTTCAGCGTCGATCACCGCATCGATTGTCGAGAACGAGGCCCAGCTGGTGGATTTCTTTAAGGAAAAAGGTCTGAAGGTGTATGCGCCTGACGTCGCTTCATTCCGCGAGCGCGCACAGAAAATGTACCTCGAATCCGACTTCTCCAAAGATTGGCCCGAAGGTTTGCTTGACCGCATCAACGCGGTTAAATAATCCAGCATGGCACGTTCTTTTTTGAATTGGCTTCAGAGACGTGCAGACAACGTGGCAGTGGGATTACTCACTGCCATTTTCCTGTCGTTTATTCTGCAGATCGTCAGCCGCTACGTATTTCGCCAGCCGCTGGGCTGGACCCTGGAAGCCTGTCTTTTGGCGTGGTTGTGGTTGGTGTTTTGGTCCACTGCGTTCACCCTCAAAGAAGAGGATCACGTGCGCTTCACCCTTCTCTATGACGCGGCTCGCCCCAGGCTTAGGATTGTTTACAAGTTGCTCACCGCGGTCTGCCTGATCGCCGCGCTTGTATTGTCTTTTCCGGCGACTGTCGATTATGTCAGTTTCATGCAAATAGAAAAAACTTCACTGCTGAAAATACGTTTTGACTATGTGTTTAGCATTTACGTGATTTTCATGGTGGCAATGGTCGCGCGATACGCGTGGCGAATAGTAGAAATCGCGCGCGGTCGCGACGAGGACAGCGTCGAATGAGTGTTGCATTTTTAGCTTGCCTGGGCATTTTGTTTGGGCTTTCGGCCTGTGGTGCGCCCATTGCACTGGCGATGATTATCGCCTCTATCGGATATTTGGGCATGTCAGGTCAGGATCTGGCCTTGGCGTCCGAACAGATTATGCAGGGCCTCTACGGCAGCTTTATTTTGCTCGCAGTGCCGCTGTTTATTGTCGCCGCGAACATCATGAACGCCGGCTCTATCAGCGACCGCTTGCTGACATTTTGTGTTGCGGCTGTGGGCCGCTTCAGAGGCGGCTTGGGCCACGTTAACGTCGTCGCCAGTTTGATTTTCTCTGGCATGTCTGGCTCGGCCATCGCGGATGCCGCGGGCATCGGCAAAATCATCATCAAGATGATGACCAAGGACGGGCGCTACCCCATTGGCTTTGCCGCGGCGATCACCGCCGCCTCGGCGACAATAGGGCCGGTTATCCCGCCTTCCATCCCAATGGTGATCTACGCCCTGGTCTCTGACACCTCTGTGGGTTATTTGTTTCTCGGCGGTATCGTGCCGGGCTTGCTGATGGCCGTGGCGCTGATGGTCATGGTGGCGCGTATCTCCAAGGAGCGGGGTTTTGCGCTGGAGACACCCACCCCTTTGCGCGAGATGCCCGGCATCACGCTGAATGCCTTTCCGGCGCTGATGATGCCGGTGATTTTGTTGTTCGGTATTTATGGCGGCGCGACCACGCCCACTGAGGCCGCGGCCGTTGCGGCCACCTACGCATTTTTGCTGGCGGCTATTTTTTATCGAACCATGAGCTTCAGCGGCACCTACGGCATCTTCTCCGAGAGCGCGCGTGCCTCTGCGTCTGTTGGCCTGGTGATCGGCGCTGCGCTGATCTTCAACTACATCGTCGCCAGTGAAAACATCCCCAGTGCCACAGCCGCCTTTTTGAGCACCATCGATTTATCGCCCGCGGAATTTCTGCTGATGGTGAATTTGCTGCTGCTGTTGCTCGGCTGTGTGTTGGATGCGACCACCATCTTGCTGGTCATCGTGCCGCTGTTCTTGCCGGCGGCTCGCGAGCTGGGCATTGATCTGGTGCATTTTGGCGTGGTGGTGGTGGTCAACACCATGATCGGGCTGATCACGCCGCCTTACGGTATATTGCTTTTCGTGATCAACGCCACCACTGGCGCGCCGATGAAGGACATGATCAAGGAGATCTGGCCCTTTATGCTGGCGCTATTAAGCGCTCTGTTGCTGATGACTTTTGTGCCGGACATTGTCTTGTGGTTGCCAAGAGTGTTTGGCTACGTCGGGTAGAGTTGCTTGAAAATTGCGCATTTCCACGGCTCTCGTGTGAAATGCCGGCCGTAATTTCACATCGCCCTTGGCTGTCTGCTAATCGAAGTCCGGTGTATTCCCGTTGAAACTCATGCGGGACATAACATCTTTGTCCGAAATCGCCCACTCTGCAAAACCATAGGTGCCGTAGGATTTCAGTTCCTGTGCAGCGCGTAGCATTTCGCCCATGGCAGCTCGCGCGAGTGATCCGCCGGTACTGATCCTGCTGACACCTGCAGAGCTCAAATCTTCAACTGAATAGGCTGCATCTGTTAAACCTACCAATACATTCACAGGCACAGTCAGCTCCCGGCAAACTGCTCTGACGGATGCCATGTCCGGGAGGCCTGGTGCGTACACAACATCAGCCCCGGCGGCTTCAAATGCTTTTAGCCGCCTGATTGTGTCGTCTAGATCGGGGCGGCCACACAAGTAGTTTTCGGTTCTAGCGGTGAGCAGAAAATGTTCACTTGTTTTTGCTTCAGCTGCAGCACTGATGCGTTCAATCGCTTGCTCAAAGGGGTATATTGGGCGGTTTGCATCGCCTGTTGCGTCTTCTATCGAGCCGCCACACAGGCCAATTCTGCACGCATCGTGTATTGTTTTCGCGCAATCTTCTGGAGAGTCCCCAAAGCCGTTCTCCAAATCGGCGGAAACGGGCAAGGAAGTGGATTCGACTATTGCTAGCGCGTTTTCCATGATGTCTCTGCGTGAGAGCAGGCCACTGCCGTCTCGCAAACCTTTTGATATTGCTAGTCCGGCACTTGTTGTCGCCAATGCTGAAAAACCTAGCCCTTCCAGAAGCCGGGCCGATCCCGCATCCCAGGCATTTGGAACGAGCAACACCTGCTCACCGTGGTGCAGGCGGGAGAATTCGAGCATTTTGTTGAGGGTGCTGTGCACATTAGTTTTTTCTTTCTGCGCCAGTTCTGAATGAGAGCGACAGGGGCGTTCCTTGTTGCCTGCTGTGTTTGTTTTATGACTCGATGCCAAGGGGGAGATCCTTGTTGCTTCGAACATGCATTTGGCCAGTAGATTCATCATCGTGAGCGCCTCCTTTTTAGACAAGATAGGGTCTTGTTCATGATATGGGAAACGAATTAAATTGATGGCGCTGATGATAATTGCTAATGTTAAAACATGAAACGTGACCTCGAGATAGATCTGCTGCGAACTTTTGTTGCCGTTGCTGGACAGCGGAGTTTTACTCACGCTGCTCGGTCGATTGGACGAACACAATCAGCCGTCAGTCTGCAAATTAAGCGCTTGGAGAGCATCGTCGGTAAGGGCCTCTTTGAGCGAAGCCGTCAAACTGTGCGAATCACAGCAGTGGGGGAGTCGCTGCTGGTCTATGCCAACCGCATTCTGGCCATGAATGACTCTGCACTTTCTCATATCCAAAACCCTGAAGCCGAGGGCCTTGTTCGTATCGGCGCGCCGGATGACTACGCCACTTTTTTATTGCCTTCGATATTGAAGGCAATCACGCATGATCACCCCTTGATGCGCTTTGAAGTGACCTGCGACAACGCCTGTGAGTTACTGCCAAAGATCGATCAGGGCGAGCTTGATATCGTCGTGGCGACGCATGAACCAACTTCCGTGGCGGGCCAAATTGCCCGCTATGAGCCCTTGCACTGGGCCGCATCGCCCGAGTATTGCGACGACCCACATGAAACACTGTCACTGGTGCTGTTCCCCACAGGTTGTGTTTGCCGGGGTCTGGCGCTGGCGGCGCTGGAGAAGATCGACAGAAGCTGGCAGATCGCCTATTCGACGAGAAGCATCGCGCTGATTGAGCAAGTCTTGTTGACGGGCACTGGGGTGACGGTCATGGAGGCTTCAACCATTCCGCCCACGCTTAAAATCATAGACGGGCAGCCCGGTTTGCCTGCGTTGCCCGATGTGGTGATTTCTGTCCATCAAGCCGAATCAAGCGCTTGCCATGTCGCTTTGGCAGCGGATTATCTGCTATCAAAGCTGGCTGAGGTGAAACGTCTAGAAGGTGATTGATCGACTTGGATTCCGCTAGCCCAGGCGTCCGTGTGGATACGGCCTAAGTAGTTGGCAGGTAGATGGACGAATTGAACGTTGTTCCAGGCACAGACAAATGCCTATTTTGTGTACCTGCTGGACGGAGATTAAACTGTGCTGTCAGCGCTTAGGTTGGTCGAAGAACTTGCGATACAAGCTACTCCACCACTGAGAAGGCTTCCAGCAAACCCGTCATGGAAAAGATGCTGCCATAGGCCGGTCGGGTGGCACCGCC
The DNA here is from genome assembly GCA_033852095.1 of Granulosicoccaceae bacterium. Taxonomy (GTDB): domain Bacteria; phylum Pseudomonadota; class Gammaproteobacteria; order CALCKW01; family CALCKW01; genus CALCKW01. Next base: position 19,478 of record JAWSVD010000101.1, read on the forward strand.
CAATACAATGACGTCCCCTTCGTGGGCGAATGCGGCGGTGCCGTGACGGGGTTTGGCCAAGGTGATGGGTTTGCGCCAGCCGGTGTCGGGAGACCAGCTGTCGTGGCGGTCGATGAGTATCTCGGGATTGAACAGCTCGCCACCAAATACGTGCAACACGCCACCCACCACAGCTGCACTGTGGCCACCTCGGCCGACGGGCAGGGGCGCTTCGCTGATCCAGCGGTCCTCGGCGACGCTATAGCGCGACATCTGGGCGATGCCTGAGCCCAGTGTATTGCTGCGCCCACCGATGACCAGCAGATCGCCCTCAAACCACACGGTGGCAAAGGAGTTCAGCGCCACCGGCATGGGGGCCATTGATTGCCACTCGCCGGTGGCTATCTCGTAGCGCCGCACCGCAGCACTGTCACCGCGCAGTGATCGGCCTCCGAGCAGGTAGAGAAATCCGTCTCGGGGCATCAAGGCGTGCTCACCGATGGCCTCGGGCAGCTCAGCCTCCAGTCGCCAAGCGGTGTCGCCATCACCCAGCGACCACAAAGCAGGTTTTTTGTCGTGCTTAAAGCCCAAGTTGACGTAACCACCGGCCGCGTAGGCCCGGCCGCCGTAACCGGCCAGCGCGACGTGGTGCAGGCGCCGCGGCAAGTCGGGGCAGGGGCGCCAGTGCTTTTCGCCGAACACCAGCCTCTCGCAGCTGTTGGTGGTGCGAAAGAAGGCGATGCCGCCCGCCACCAGCACTGAGTCTTCCAGCACCGCGACGCTGATCTCTGTGCGCGCAGTTTTCATGGGCGGCCAGGGCGTGGCCTCTGCGCTGGCGTCGCTAATCAAGGACGCGGCCAGTAACAGCAGGCAGGCATGTGCCCGAAGTGCTTTTGTATTCACTGATGCCTCGGTTTCCTTGTTTGTTTCACTAAGTGCTTTTAAGCCATCGTCCATGATAGAGCCAATGAGGCACCGGGGGAAATTCTGGCTGGGAGTAGGGTGTCGGAAAGATCAAGCGCTTCCCCGTTGTTGGCTTAGAACGCTCGACGGGTTCGTAAGCTGGCCTATGGGTGTATGCTGCTTGGAGTTTCAAGCTGACAAAAAGGAAATGCAGTTATGGCGGCGCTGGATGAATATCAAAAACTTGTGCATCACTTGGCACAGACTCACGGCGCAGAGCCCGGTCAGATGTTTGGCAAGAAGTGCATCAAAGTGAAGGGGAAGGCAGGGCTTGCGTTATTCATGGACTGCATCGTCTTCAAACTCCCCAGCCCCGAGCACGCGCTGGCAATGGGCCTGGCCGGCAGCTCGCTGTGGGACCCCTCCGGAAAAGGCCGGCCTATGAAAGAGTGGGTTCAAGTGAGTACCGCGCACAGTGACCATTTCACCGAGCTGGCGAAAGCCGCTGCTGACTACGCCGCTCAGCAATAGGGCCAATGCGGTTTTGTCTGGAATTAACGTTATCGCAGGGCTCAGGTTTGACGCCTACTGCCTCGCCGCCTTCTTTAGAGTGAGCGGCTGGCTCCGGTGAGGGTGCTGATAACCGTGCTAGCGCCAAGCTTTCTTGGTGTCTACATATATTGCCTTATTGGCATTATTGCGATTTTGATAGCTGTCCAATTATTGAATTAAGAACAACAACCCTATGCCGATCCCGCATCTGAGACTATACGAACAATCGTTTTCAGAGAGATATATGCAGAATTGGGAGTGGGTGGTTGCTGAAATATCGGTGCCTGCCGTGTTGTTACAGGGCGCTGGCGTTATAGCGCAGAACACGGCGGCGGGTCGGTGTTGCAGTTCGCTGGGTTGCGCTGTGGACGTGTTGGCCCGTGAGGCACAGGGTGCATTTGAGAGTATCTCTCTCGATGACACCGATGCTTTCAATGCATGGGAATCGACCACCTGGCACGCTGCCAAACACGCCTACTGTGTTCGTCGTCGGCGGCTCTCTCCCGAGTCGGACATGGTTCTGTTGCTGGTGGAGCCTCTTTCTGTGGCCACGGAGCCCAGGGAATTGCGCGTGGTAGCGCCTGCCTGCGTGTCTGGCGTTCGGTCACTGCGGCCGCTGCGCGATGCTGAGCAGGCGCAGCGCAAGCGAGCTGAATCCATCGCACGCGTGGGCAGTTACCGGTTGCAGATGGAGGCGGGCCAGTTCTACGCAACCGGCTTCTTGCACAGGCGTCTGCAGCAGGCACGCATCAAGGCATATGTGACCTTTGAAAATTTGTTGTCGGTGTTCAGTGATGTCGAAGCGAAAAAGATTTTGGGTGTCCACGAGGTGTTGCTGCAAGGCGCTGCAACTGCGTCGACCGAAGTGACATTGATCGATGCGAACGGGGGCACGATGACGCTCGAACTGCGCTGTGAGTGCGATCGAAATGGGCAGGGCGAAGCCCAGTGTATTTACGGTGCATTTATCGACGTCACGCAGCGGGTGCTGGGGGAGCAGGCGGTGCGCTTCATGGCCTACCACGATGCCTTGACCGGTCTGCCCAATCGCGCCATGTTCATGCAGCACTCGGCACAGCTTTTAGAAGAGGCGAAAGCTGGCGGGGAGAGCTTCGCGCTGCACCTGATTGATTTGGACGGTTTCAAGGCGCTCAATGACAACCACGGTCACCTTGCCGGTGACCGCGCATTGCAAGTGGTGGCCGAGCGGCTGGTGGCCAATGTCCGCAGCAGCGACATGTGCTTTAGGCTGGGCGGAGATGAGTTCGCAATTCTGCTCAGAGGTGTGCACGCGGTGGGCTCTGTTGAAGGCCTGGGGCAGCGCCTCGCCCAATCACTCAGCGAGCCCTTTATGCTCGGCACTGTGCAGGTCTCTATTGGCGCGTCCTTGGGTGGTGCGCTCTACGTCGAGGGTGAGGACGTACAGCACATGATGTTGCGCTCCGACGAGATGCTGTACGCCGTGAAACGCTCGGGCAAGGGCTCGTTCAAGCTAGCGGCCTAAGCTGAGGCTGGCGGGGCGGTGAACTCCCCCAGCGCATTCGGCTCGAAGGGCACGACGACATCGGGGCCAATGGCAAAGGGTTCAGAACTTGATGCGAATGCCCGACAAAAGGCCCAGCTCGCTGTCTTCGATGTTGCTGTCGCCTATTTCCGCGAAGGCGCTCACTTGTTTGTGCAGCTTGTGTCGGAGGTTTGCGTACCAGTGTAATTCAGCGTCCCCTTGGTTTGGCGACAGATGGGTGAGGCCCAAAGCTGCTCGTGTTTTGCTGCCAAGGGCGGTGCTGGCCGAGGCGTTGATGGCGCTGAGCGCCGTGTTGCTGCTGTAGTCAATGGCGAAAGCCGTCGGGCCGAGTTCAAAGCGAATAACTAAGCCAAGCGTCTCCGTTTTCTCGCCTGCAGACACTTCGCTGTCTTCCTGGCTTGCTTGATACCTTTGGTAGGCCACTGCCACATCTACGCCCGCTGTGGCCGTGCCGATGTACACATCCGTTGCGGTTTGATCGCCGCCCTCTTCGAGCTCCGTGGACAAGACAGCGATGATGTCGGCGCCACTAAACTTCAGTTGTACTGTGTCCGAGCCAGCCGTGTCTGTGAAGGCACTGCCTGCGTCGAATTCTACTGCCTGCTCGGCGTGCAGGGCGTCGCTGCCCCAAGGCATGCGCCCCAAGGCAATGCTCAGCATGCCAAAGCCGACACCCACAAAGGCCTTGTCCACCACGTCGTCGTCGCTGCCATCGCCCTGTCTTTTCCAATCCATGTCGAGCTGACCGAAGGCGGACATGCCCGATTCTAAGCTGTATTTAACGCCAAATTTCAGTGCAAGATCATCGTTGTCTAGGCCCAGCTCTTGCTCGCTTCCCGGCGCTTGCAGCAGCTGCACTTGAAAGTCACCGCCGAGACGCACTGTTATGTCTTGATCTTTGTGCAGCGTCACAGCGTGGCTGTTGCGTGCAGCGACAAAGGAGCAGAGGCACAGAGTGCGGAGTGTTTTGTTCATGGTTAACTCCAGAAAACCGCGGCTGCTCTGGCGGCAGGTGGCCGAGCTGTATTGCTCAGAGTATGGGCAAGAGGTGTGGTGAGAATGTGGAGTTCTGCGATTGCATCCAACGTCTGCGCGCACGGTGCCGCAGCCGATACTCAACAAATTGAGCCATGTATCGAGACGGCGGTGTTCAGTTTTTTGAAGCGCGGCTGTGGGATGGTGTAAATTAGTGCACTGGTTTTCCACGACTTTGAGCACAGAGCAATGACCCCGATTTGTGAATTGGCTGATCTTCAGCGTATTTATCACCGCCGCGTACCCAAAATGTTCAGAGGTTACTGCGAGTCGGGCTCATGGCACGAGCAAACCCTGGGCATGAACACATCGGATTTCGACCGTATTTTGTTCCGCCAGCGCATTGCCCGCGATCTCGAGCCACGAAGTCTGCAGACCGAGCTGGTGGGGCAGGCGGTGAAAATGCCCCTGGCGATCGCCCCCGTCGGCTTGCTGGGCATGCAACACGCGGACGGCGAGATCAAAGCGGCGCAGGCGGCCGAAGAATTCGGTGTGCCTTTCACCCTCTCGACCATGAGCATCTGCTCCATCGAAGCGGTTGCCGCAGCGACCACTAAACCCTTTTGGTTTCAGCTCTACGTGCAAAAAGACCGTGAGTTCAGCAAGAAGCTGGTGGAGCGTGCCAAGGCGGCCGGGTGTTCGGCGCTGGTGGTGACACTGGATTTGCAAATGATCGGCAAACGTCACGCCGATCAGCGCAATGGTCTGTCGGCGCCGCCGCGGTTGACCCTGGCCAATATGCTCGATATCGCGCGGCGACCGCGTTGGGCGCTCGGCATGTTGGGCACGCAAAATCGGGATTTTGGCAATATTCAGGGTTGCGCTTCGGGCGTGGATGACATGAGCGATCTGGCGAAGTGGACAGCGGAGTCCTTCGACACCAAATTGAGCTGGCAGGACATTCGCTACTACCGCGAGCTGTGGGACGGCCCGCTGATCATCAAAGGGGTGATGGAGGCCGATGACGCCCGCGAGTGTGTCAAATTGGGTGCGGACGCGGTGGTGGTCTCCAACCACGGCGGTCGCCAGCTGGACGGTGCGCGCTCATCAATCAGTGTGCTGCCCGAGATCGTGGACGCGGTGGGCGATCAGATCGAGGTGTGGATGGACGGCGGCGTGCGCAGTGGCCAAGACATCATCCGTGCCCGCGCGCTGGGCGCCAAGGGCGTGATGGTGGGCCGGCCCATGGTCTACAGCCTGGGCGCCTTGGGCCGCGAGGGTGTGACGCGCATGCTGGAGATATTCCACGAGGAAGCGGAGCTGACCATGGCCTTTATCGGCCACCGGGACATCGCCAACATCAGTGGCGCGGACATCGTCCACAAGGACTGATTGCCTGAGCTGGCGCTTGCTTGTTGTGTGATGTCGACTGCACAGTGCGAGCGCTGCATGTGGCTGAGCGTGAGTTTGCAGAGAGGGGGAAGAGAGTGAGGTAAGCCCCGAGTGGGCTTATCACTTTAGGCTTGCAGTTTCCTGCCGGCCGGTCATCGATTGTGCCGGCACGTCCCTGTGCCGGTCTCAATGCCTATCGGATGATAATTTCCGGCCCCATAAAGTGGGTCGGCAAGAAGGTGCTGAGCCAGGGGATGTAGGTGACCATGATCAGGAACACGAACAAGATGCCAAGCCAGGGTGTGGCCGCCTTGACCACCCGCATCATGGGCATACCCGCCACGCCCGAGGTGACGAAGAGGTTCAATCCCACCGGTGGGGTGATCATGCCGATCTCCATGTTCACTACCATGATGATGCCCAAGTGGATCGGGTCTATGCCCAGTTCCATGGCGATGGGGAATACCAGCGGCGCGACAATGACGATCAGGCCCGAGGGCTCCATGAACTGGCCGCCGATCAGCAAGATGACGTTCACCATGATCAAGAACACCACGGCACTCATGCCGGCACTGAGCATGGATTCAGCGATCTGCTGTGGGATCTGCTCGTCCGTCAGCACGTGCTTTAGGATCAGAGCGTTGGCGATGATGAGCAGTAAAGTAATCGTGAGTTTGCCGGCTTCGAACAGGGTGTCCCGCGTGTCCTTGTGAAAGAATGCGGTGAGCAATGCCCAGGGTTTTTTCAGTAAATTGATAGAGCCACCGCCACTCTCGGCCAGTGGGCCCATGTCTTTATAGATGAAGTTTGCGATCAAGAAGGCGTAGATAGCAGCGACTGCGGCGGCTTCAGTGGGGGTGAAAATACCGCCGTAGATACCGCCCAGGATGATCACGATCAGCATCAGTCCCCAAGCGGCCTCTTTGCCAGCTGAGAGCACTTCGCCCCAGCCTTTCCATTCGCCCTTGGGCAGCTTTTTAACGCGAGCCACAATGTAGATGGCTGTCATCAGCATGAAACCCGCCAGCAGACCGGGGATGACGCCCGCGAGGAACATACGACCGACCGAGACCTCGGTGGCGGCAGCATAGACAACCATGACGATGGAAGGGGGGATCAAAATGCCCAGAGTGCCAGCGTTGCAGATGACGCCCGCGGCGAAATCCTTGCTGTAGCCGACTTCGCGCATACCGGCAATGACGATGCCGCCAATCGCCACCACGGTGGCGGGTGAAGAGCCTGACAATGCAGCGAAGAGCATGCAGGCAAAGACCCCTGCGATAGCCAAACCGCCGTGCATATGGCCCACCAGTGCGATGGAGAAACGAATGATGCGCTTGGCCACGCCACCGGTGGACATAAAGCTAGAAGCGAGAATGAAAAACGGGATGGCTAACAGGGTGTAGTGCCCGGCCATGGCTTCAAAAAATGTCTGTGCCACCGAGGCCAGAGAGCTTTCGGAAGCGACCAAAAGAAATAAAATGGAACTCAAGCCGAGCGCGACCGCGATCGGTACACCGACCAGCAGCAGGGTGATGATCAGGCCGAAGAGTATTGCGATTTCCATGTGCTATTCCCCCTTGGCCAATTTGGCTGCAGCTTCTTCCACAGCGTCTTCGGCTTCGTGGCTGACAATCAGTGTTTCGCGCTCGCCGCGGTATACCATGATTGCGGCTTGTAGAAAGCGGAACAGCAACAAGGCGAAGCCAAAGGGCAGCATAAAGTACGGGATCATTCGGGGCATTTTTTCGTATCGCTCGCCTTCGTTGAAAATATCGCTCATGAATTGCAGGCTCTCTGGCATCACTACATCTTCAGTCTCGTACCAGCCCTTGCCGAGGAAGTCGCTTTCAAAGCCGGTGGGAAACCAGCGTCCGGTGGTGCCGGGGAGGTTGGCGTAGCCGGCCCAAAAATCCCAGCCGCCTTTGAGTAAAAACACGCTGTACAAAATACAAAGCGCTGCGGCAAAAAGTGTCAGAGCTTTACGCACACTGTTCGATAACAGGTTGAGCACCGCATCTACCCCGAGGTGGGCGTTCACTTTGACACAATAGCTTGCTCCCAGTAGAACAAGCCAAGCAAAGAGTATGGAAGTCACTTCCAATGCCCAAAGGATGTTGCTGTTGAATCCGTAGCGAACAACAACATTGGCAAAAGTGATCAATGTCATTAAACCTAAAATGGCGCCAATCAGGGTTTCTTCGATGGAGTCGAAAAAACCTTTGGCCGTGGTTTGGGACATGGGGAGTCTCCAAGGGTGTGTATTGACGTGAGAGAGGGGAGTGCGAAATTGCAGGGCTGAAATATGCTCAGCCCTGCGAAAAGATCACGGGTGATTAATAGGACATCACGGGTGATCAGTGCTTGGCGTTTATCGCTTGAGCGGCTGCGATATTTTCAACGCCTACGTCGCCTTCAAACTGAGCCCACACGGGTTTCATGGTATCTACCCATATTTGGCGCTGGTCGGCGTCGAGCGTGAGAACTGTAGAGCCCGCGTCGATAACCGACTGCTTGGCAGCAGCGTTTACTTGGGTTGACTCACTGTTACGTGTTGCTGTGACTTCGGCCATGATGGTAGCCAGTTGATCACGGACGTCAGTTGGCAGGTCTTTCCAAAACTTGGTAGATGTCACGACGAGGTAGTCGATGATGCCGTGGTTGGTCTCTGTGATACCGTCCTGTACCTCAAAAAATTTCTTGCCGTAGATGTTAGACCATGTGTTCTCTTGGCCATCGACCACGCCAGTTTGCAGGCCGCCGTAAACTTCCGAGAAGGCCATTTTCTGCGGTGCGGCACCCATTGCTTTCATCTGGGCGACTAATACGTCAGAGGACTGAACGCGAAATTTCAGGCCTGCGGCGTCAGTGGGCAGTGTCAGCGGCTTGTTAGCCGACATTTGCTTCATGCCATTGTGCCAAAAAGCCAAGCCCTGCAGGCCTCTGCGCTGCATGGAGTCGAGCATCGCCATGCCTGTTTCGGAGTTTTGAAATTCATCCACCGCGTCTATATTTTTGAACATAAATGGCAGATCAAAAATACGGAATTTTTTGGTGAATTTTTCGAATTTTGACAACGAAGGAGCAAGCATGTGGACGTCGCCATTCAGCAGAGCTTGCAGTTCAGTGTTGTCGGTGTAGAGCTGTGCGTTGGGGAAAACCTCCATACAAGCGACACCGTTCATTTCATCGTTGACGCGCTGCTGAAGCAGGCTCGCGGCGACGCCCTTGGGGTGTTTGTCGGTGTTGGTGACGTGGCTGAACTTGATCTTGATTTCGCCTTCTTCACAGCTTGCCATGGCCTGTGTGGCACTCAGGCTGAGGGCAGCAATCGCAACGCCGGCTAATAGTCGTTTCATTGTATTTCTCCTGGGTTGTCTTGTTCATTCAGACGCCTGCAGCGGCAGGGTGGAGATATTCTACCTGTGCCTGCACTGTTGGCGTCCAGTGCTTGCGGAAATATTATTATGTGTATTAAAACAACAGCATAGGCTTGTTTGATGCCAATAGTGCCCGCTGACTGCCAGTTGCATGGCGGTGCAGGGCCACTGAATGGCCTAAAAAGTGTGCGGAAATCCGCACACTTGCTTGTTGCGATCAGCTGAAGCCGCCGAGTATCAGTCGTCTCAGCGACCTCTGCATTCAGGCGGTGATGGCCTCGGCGGTGCGTTCAAAAATGTCATCCCCGTCGGGGTCGTGCTCGACCATGAGCACGTCTTCGAGTTTCTGCAGCTGAGAGACAACCTGACTGAGCCGGTTGCGCTCGGCGACTTTGAGCCACATGCGGCTGGTGTTCGCCTGCGCGTCGGGCAGCACCAGCACCGCTTCCAAGTTGAAAGCTCGGCGCGAGAACAGGCCGGCGATGTGGGACAAGGTGCCCGAGTGGTTGCGCACAGTGAGCTGCAACACGGTGTTGGGGCGCTCCGCTGTGTCGGGCAGTTCTTTATACGGCTGCAGCATGGTCGCGCGCTCCTTGTGGTGGGGTTTCGCTGGTGTCGGTGTCGTAGTCAATGGCGTCTCGGTTGGCGCCGCCGGGCGGGACCATGGGCATGACCTGTTCCGCCGCGTCGATGGGGCAGTGGATCAATGCGGGTCCGGGGGCCGCGAAGGCTTCTGCCAAGTGCTCGTGGGCCGTCTCTGCACTGAGGTTGCCCAGGCTCCAGGCGGGCACGCCGAAGGCGCGTGCTAGGGCGGTGAAATCCGGTGCTTGCTGCAGGCTGGAGGCAAAGTGATTGGCGCCGTAAAACATGGATTGCTGCTGGTGTACCAGGCCCAGCACGGCGTTGTCGAGCAATACAATCTTCACGTTCAAGTTCTCTTCAACCAGGGTGGCGAGCTCTTGGATATTGAGCAGGATGCTGCCGTCACCGGTGAAGCAGATCACCGCCTTGTCCGGCGCGGCGAGGGCTGCACCGATCGCCGCTGGTAGGCCAAAGCCCATGGTGCCTAAGCCACCGGAGGTCAGCCATTGCCGTGTCCTATTAAAGGGGTAGACCTGGGCTGCCCACATCTGGTGTTGGCCGACGTCGGTGGTGACGATGGCGTTGGGGCCGGCGGCCTCAAAGGTCGCGCGGATGATGCCGTAGGGGCTGGTGGGCTTGTCGATATTAGGCGTGAGCAGCGGCATCTGCGCTCGGTACTGCGCTATCTCGTCTGCCCAGTCGTTGCGCTGGTGGTTTTGCAGCAGCGGGTCGAGGGCGTCCAGGGTGCTCGCCACGTCGCCGGCAATGGCAATGTGCGCGTGTTTGAGCTTGTGGTGCTCGCTGGGGTCAATATCGATGTGGATGACATTGGCTTGCGGGCAAAATTCAGCCACTTTGCCCGTGGCGCGGTCGTCAAAGCGTGCGCCGACCACGATCAACAGATCGGTGCGATCGAGGATAGAGTGGGTATAACGTGCACCGTGCATGCCGAGCATGCCCAGGGCGTGGGGGTCCTCACTGTCCAGCACGCCCAGGCCCATCAAGGTGGACACGGCGTGCAGGTTGCTGCGCTCGACGAGCGCGCGGATTTTTTCCGCTGCACCCACAGAGGAAACAGCGCCGCCGCCCAGATACAAGATGGGCCGTTCCGCGGCGTTGATCATCGCTGCGGCTGTTTCCAGCAGCTGCAACGGTGGCACAGGGGTCGTGTCCGGTACAGAGAGAGCTGGCCACTCTTCAACGGCAATGCGCTCTACTTGCACATCCTTGGGCACGTCTATCCAGACTGGACCGGGGCGTCCTGAGGCGGCAATACGAAAGGCCTCCGGCACCACAAACAGCAGCTCGCGAGCGCTGCGCACCAAAAAATTGTGCTTGGTGATGGGCAGGCTGAGGCCGTAGGTGTCAACTTCCTGGAAGGCGTCGGTGCCGATCATTTGCTGCGGCACTTGGCCCGTAATGGCGACCAGCGGGATCGAATCGAGCTGTGCGTCGGCAACGGCGGTCAATAAATTGGTGGCGCCGGGGCCCGAGGTCGCTATGCACACTTGCGGTGTGCCCAGGACACGGGACATGCCTTGGGCGATGAAACCGCCGCCCTGTTCGTGCCGTGCCAGCACGTGGCGGACTTTTTCACTGCAGCGCAGCGCATCGTAAAAGGGCAGGGCCGCGCCGCCGGGCATGCCGGTGACGATCTCTATGCCCTGGCGCTCCAGGATTTTCACAATGATCTCTGCGCCACTGTAGGTGGGGCTCATCTCTTTATCGGTATCCGAAGATGCCTGTTCCGGGTTCATCGTATATCAGTCTCTCGTTGCTGGTTTTGGGGTGGCCCCTGCGAATCGCACCTTGTGGCGAGATAAAAAAAAACCCCGCCGTGCTGTTACGCGGCGGGGTCTGTGTTGTTTTGACCCGAGCCGTTATGTCACCTGGACGACGACTAGGACACTGACTACCACAAGCACAGACGCGCACACCGCCGCCTTGGCTGTGGCCAATACGTCGAGTTGCGCTGCGTGTGAATTGTGGTGCATCAGTGGGTTCTTGAGTAGGGTTGGAATGAGATGATATTGCGTGAAACTAAATGCGGTGTCAAGCATTGAATTCGCGCCGCGGC
>JAWSVD010000102.1:0-9526 GCA_033852095.1 Granulosicoccaceae bacterium
GTGCCAAGCTGGTGATTAGGCGCATGAGGATAGAGTCTGCGGGCTGCCAGTAGCGAGCAGGCAAACGTGCCGTCGTAGCTGCTGTTCGCGTATTGCATCTCAGCATCGAGAAACCGGCGATCAAAAGATGCGTTGTGCGCGACGAGGTTATGACCCCCGATGAATTCGGCGAATTCTTGCGTGGCCGACTCGCAGCTGCCCGCCGATCGCAACATGGTGTTGGTGATGCCGGTGTAGTTTTCAATAAACCCACTCACTCTAAAACCTGGGTTCATCAGTCGCTGAAATCGATCAGTGATCTTGCCGCCCTCCAGCAGCACGGCACCAATCTCGATGCCTCGATCGCCCTGATCGAGTGACAGGCCAGTGGTCTCGTAATCCAGCACCACCAAGGTGTCTGCGTTTCGGTTTTTTAAGGCGAGGCTCTAGGTGGAGAATTGGAAAACGCATCTTTGCAAATAGCAGCAAACACCGCTTATCGTCCACCGAACCCTGTGGGTCGGGATTTATCCTGACAGGGCGCAAAGCGCACTACACCCGTGTTTAACCCTATCACCGTGCCCAGGCACAACTCTGTCAGAATAAAATTCTGACCCACAAAAAACACTATCTAATCAGTTTCACCAAACCCTGTGGGTCGGGATTCATCCTGACAGGGCGCGCAGCGCCTTCCCTTCTCGGCATGAACGGATAAATCCGTTCCCACAGGTGTTGACGGTTTAGCCCAAGCGCTCAGCTGTCACAATCACGCCGTCCGTATCGGCGTAGACGTAATCACCTGGGCGGAACTCCGCCCCGCCAAAAGACAGCGGGATGTTGCGCTCAGCTTGTGTCACGGGGATGGATTTACGCGGGCAGGTGCCCAGCGCGTATAACGCCACGGGGATATCTTTGATCTGGAGGGTGTCTCGGATATAGCCATTGACGATGATGCCGGCGTAGCCGCTCGCCAGAGCGAACTTCATCAGGTTCTCACCCACGACGGCGTAATAGGCCTGGTCCACGTCAACGACAACCACTTTGCCCTGCCCGTCTTCATCGCGCAGTAGCGTGATCAGGTCCGCGTTGTTGTGGTGCAAGCGGATAGTGATCACCTCGCCCTCGATCTTCAGCGCTGCACCGTAGTTGCTGTAGCCAGGCCCGAGTACCTGCACCTTTTCTGGGTGGGTATCGCAAAGATCAGCACTAAATTCGGTCATGGTTGACTCCAAAACGGCCCACTGCAGCTACAAGCGGGGCCTTGTATTGCCCGTCAAGGGCTTAAAATGGGGATTCTACCATCCCGATGCCTCAGAACACGGGCACATTTGATATTATGTCTGGCTGATACAGGGCGCATGAAACATGAAAGTCGTAACGGGTGTGATTGGCAACGATATCCACGTGGTAGCCAACCGATTGATGGACCTGTCGCTGAACGCGAGAGGCTATGAGGTGTTCAACTTAGGGGTGAACACCTACTTGGAGGAGTTCTTCGACGCGGTGGTGGAGACTGGGGCGGAGATTCTGCTGATTTCCTCGCTCAACGGCGAGGCCGAGGGCTGGGCCCGCGAGGTGAAACTGCTGAAGGCCAAGTACAAGAGCCTCGACAACCTCATCATGATGATCGGCGGCAACCTCAGTGTTGGCAGCGGCAACAGCGATGATATCGTGCCGCGCTACCAGAACTACGGCTTCGATCTGGTGTGCCACCAGGTGGATCTCAACACCGGCTTGGACATGCTCGAAGCCTATATAGCTGAACACCGCATCGGGGAACAACTGCCGTCATGAGCCAGCTACAAGAAGAACGCGAGATCATCCTCGGCAACGAAAACGTCGACGGTTTCGATTTCGATGAAGTGCGGGAGTTTGTCAAAGGCGCCGACAAGAACCTGTTCATCTCGCACCACTTCGCCACCCAAGACAAAATGCTGGTGCAGCCCCGTGGTGGCTTCCCCACCTACGAGAAGCAGTTTGCGCTGTACGAGTTTTTTGTCGACGCCAAGGTGGATGTGCTGCCCCTGACCATCGACTCCAATACCCGTCTCAACGACTACGGCACAGCCAAGAAGATGCTGCGCCTGTCTGAGGAGAACGAGATTGACATGCTCAACGGCTACCCGTTGGTCAATCACGGCTACCGCAGCACGCGCAAAATGATGACGCACTTCAACCACCCGGTGAGCCTGCGTCACGGCACACCCGACGCGCGGCTGCTGATTGAAATCGCCATCGCCTCGGGCATCTTCGAAATCGAAGGCGGGCCGATCACCTACCTGCTGCCCTATTCCAAGAACTTCCCGCTGGACAAGGCCTTCTTGTACTGGAAGTACGTGGAGCGCGTGTGCGCTGACTACTCGACGCTCAACAAGCCTATCAATAGAGAGTCCTTCGGACCGCTGACCGCCACCCTCGTACCGCCCTGCATCACGATCGTGATTCAGCTGTTGGAAATGCTGCTGTCCTTGGAGGAAGGGGTTAAATCCTTCTCGGTATCTTTCTCGCAGCAAGGCTCTATGATCCAAGACATTGTCACCGGCAAGGTCATTCGCCGACTCGCCGACTTCTACGCGGCACAGATAGGCTGCGAAGACGCCACCATCAACTTGGTCTATCACCAGTGGATGGGGGCCTTCCCCACCAACCGAGACTCGGCCGACCAGCTGATCAACATGTCCACCGTGATCGCGGCGATGGTCGGTGCGGACAAGATCATCACCAAGACCCGCGAAGAAGCCGTCGGCATTCCCACCAAGGAAGCCAACGCCAAGGTCGTCGCTGATACCCAATACACACTGCGTATCCTCAACGGATTGCCCGGCATCACCGACGAGCTAGAGGAAGAGATCCTCACGGCGGAAGTGCACGCGATCATGGAGGCCGTCTTCAACGACCCAGCTGATACGCTGTGGCGCAAGGTATTCAACTCGATCAAGAACGGCATCATCGATGTGCCCTTCTCGCCGCACATCATCAATCACAACAAGATGATCACCATCCGCGACGCCCAGAAGAACATCCGCATCATCGAACGCGGCAATGTGCCGATTCCCGATCGCTGTTATGTGCACGAAAAGTCGAGCTGTGACCTGAACAAAGACACCACCAGCATCGTCAACGACATCATCCACGACATAGGCATCATGCAGTGAGCGAGAACAATCAGAAGCTGCTGATCGATATCGGCAGTACCTACTTTAAAGTCAGCACGAAGAACTCTATCGAGCAGCACTTCAGAGACTTTAACAAGCAGATACTCGACGACCTGACGCACAAGTGCGGCGATACCTTGAAGCGCTTTGAGCCCAAAGACATTCAGATCTGCTCCTCTGCCAACGGCGGCTTGAGCACGCTGATCATCGGTGTGACGCATTCGTTCTCGCTGAAGTACGCGAGCAACATTGCCTACAACGCCGGCATCAACATCATCGACTCGATTGTCTTTCAAGACATCGAAGACTACTCGATCCCCAGTGACCTGATCGACGTCGTCATCATCGTGGGCGGCATTGATTCGAACGGCGGCGTGTTCGATCAACGCCTCGACAGTTACCTCGGCAAGTTGAACTATTCCAACGTCGTCTACGTAGGCAACGCACCGGATGCGACTGCCTTAGCATCGCGCGTGGAACGGTTAGTCGTGCTGCCCAATATCGTCGACGACCGCTTGCACATCGTCGAAGAGCACCTCAAAGACTACCTGAGCAACCTGTACCAGCAGGACATTGAGGGCAAAGAAGACATCAAACACCTGTATCAGATCACGGGCAATCAGATTTATTCCACCCCCTATGTCGTCGGCCAATCTCTACCGATGATCCACGCCTCTTTTTCGGTCACTGACCCGTTTATCCTGCTCGACATTGGCGGTGCCACCACGGACGTTCACTACTCCAAGGATCTCGTGAACGACAACATTGTCACCGAGCAAGGTCACGACCGAATCGTCTTCAAGAAGCTGGGCGTCTACAAATCCAGGCAGTCGCTGATTTTCACCGCCGAGAACAATGAGTTTGCCTATGAGCTGCTGATGCACCTCAAAGTCACGGAGAACATCTACAACGAGCACAGCGAGAAGGCGACGAAAGTGCTGATGCAGCTGTCGATTTTTCTGGTGCTGAGCAAGATGTCGCACTACCGACCGTCGTACATCACGCTCAAACTGCTTTCCATCAACTCTATCGTATTCACTGGCGGCATCACTAAAGTGCTCAGCGTGGAAGACATCGAAGACATCGTTGCTTTTTTCTACCGGAAAATCCTCAATTCAGATCACAAGCCCGTGGCCCTCGTGGATACGAACTACGACATCTGGACCCTCGGCGCCAAGGAACACGCATCATGTCAATAAACTGCATTCGCCTCCAGCTGGACAACGCCGCTCAATCGCACCCAGACAAGATCGCCCTGATACACAACGAGCAACAGCTCTCTTACGCAGAGTTGCTGACCCGCGTGAACCAGGTCGCGCTCTACCTGCAAGAGCTGGATTTAGCCAAGGGCACGCGCGTTGGCCTCTACGCCAACAAGAGCATTTCGCAGGTCATTGCCATTCTGGCGATTCTCTCGACCGATTACATACTGGTGCCACTGACCCAACTGCTCAAGCCCGAGCAGGTCCAGTACATCATCGACGATTGTGACATTCAGTGCATCATCACTGACAAGGTCAAGCTCGAGAGCATCGAAGGCATCAACTTTGACGGCCACGTGCTCTCCTTTGAAACGGCAGGCAAAGACGTGCCGTCGTTTGAAGAGATTTTCAAGTACTACAACAAACCCTTCAGCTGCGATATCAGCGGCCATGCCAACGCCGTTATCACCTACTCCTTCGGATTGACGGGCACGCCAAAAGGCATCGTGATTTCGCACCGCAACCTGATCGATTCAGCGCGTGTTGTCTCCCAGTATCTTGACCTCCATGAAAACGATGTCATTTCTGGCTTGCTGATTTTCAACCTCGACTATGGCCTCAATCAGATCTTCTGCTCGATTGCTAACAAAGCAACGCTGGCCCTGCACCGCTTCATCCTGCCGGAAGATTTTTTCAACCACCTGATCAACGACCAGGTCACCGTGCTGCCACTGATGCCGGTGAATATCTCGCAGATGTTCGACGAGGACCTGCACTCAAGTCCCACTGCCGAGCTGTTTGATCAAGTGCGCATCATCACCTCATCGGGCGGCAACGTGAACGAGAAGATGGTCGACGACTGCCAGAAAGTCTTCAAAAACGCACGCTTCTATTCCATGCACGGCCTCACCGAAGCGTTCCGGTCCACCTTCCTCGACCCGTCGCAAATCAAGATTCGGCCCGACTCCATCGGCAAAGCAATTCCCGATGTCGAACTCTATGTGCTCGACGAAGACGGCAACGAATGCGAACCGCGCCAAGTCGGTGAACTGATCCATCGCGGCGGCTACATCTACCGTGGCTTCTGGAACTCCCCCAAAGAGACAGGCGAGCGTTTCAAGTCGGTTCAGATCCTAAAAAACGCGGTCGACCTAGAAGGACAGCTCGCCGACGAGATCGTGGTGGCGACAGGCGATTATGTCTACAAGGACGAAGAAGGCTATTTCTACTTCGTCTACCGCACGGATGACATGATCAAAACCAGCGGTTTCCGCGTATCGCCGTTTGAAATCGAATCCGTGGTCGAGAAGAATTTGCCACTGATCAATCAGTGCGCTGTCTTCGGCATGGACAACCCGCAGATCGAAGAAGAGATCGTGATGGTGTATTCCGCAGCCAGTGAAATCTCCGAAAAAGAAATCACCTTTGAACTGAAGAAGCATTTGGCCTCTTACATGGTGCCGAGTCGTATCGTCTATCGGAAGTCACTTCCCCTAGTGCAGAGTGATCAGAACCAGATCAACAAAGGCCAGCTGAAACGCGAGCTGGCGGAAAACTGACAACGGGCAATTGACACACCGGATAGGGTCTTGCTCTAGCAACTCAACAATTGCATCGCAATGTTGGCTTGTTGGAGCTGACCCTGCGGATTGTCTTCTTCAAACGGGCTGTACATCGGATCAAGAAAAGGTCAGTCCCTGCCTGTAGAGCGAAAATTTCAGAAAACGCCCACCACTGACGAGCATCAATTTACTAAAGAGCAAGCCCGACACACCGGGCTTGTCCAACAACGGGATAAGATCGCGGCTGCGCGCGATCTATCCTTGTTCTTTATGTATTATACATTAGACTCAATGAATCATAATTTAATATTTTTTACTTATTTGATGATAAATAAGCCACGCAGCCCACAAAAAAATAGTCATCCCAATTGCGGTAAAAATTGCAGGCTTAGGGTTGTCCAGCGAGCTAACAGAACCAGCATAAGCGGCAATTAATACGTAGGGAACTGAACTAATCAACCATGCTATTAAAAATCTACCAAAAGGCATCCTAGTCATTCCTGATAGGCAAGCTGAGGCTTCGGGTAAAATTGGCATGGCTCTTGACAAGAGTATCATTACAAAGCCACGCTCCTGAAAGGTACTAATGGCCTCATTACGTTTAGCATTGTCTTTTAGTAAAAAACCAAGGATGGCATTGCCATAATAGCGGCTTAATATATACCCACAAACACCTGCAGACAACATACCTGTAAAGGCTGCTGTTGCGCCGTAGGCATAACCTAAGAAATAACCAGACAAAATTGTGACCGTTAAGGTCGGTACTGCAATAAATAGATCAGCAAACAAAAGCAAGGCAACAATACTTCCCACATAGAAAGGTGACAATTTTTGAGCTTGTATTAGCCAGTCTTCTATTTGCCCCACTGTCAATACGCCCGTAAACTTAATCAATAGGAAAGTAGTGGCGAAACAACCAGCAACAATAATGAAAACTTTTAATAACGGTTTCATGGTGATTTTCTCACGGGTATCTAACAGGAATGTTAGGCTCCGACCTTAATTGGTGTATTGCAAGTTTTGACTTTTTATAGGTAGGAGGGCCTGTTACGCCAATTTTCTGACCATTGAAAAACCAAGACCCTCTTTGGGATAAATACCTGTCCAGTTTTTGGTGACTTTTCCATCACCGTTTTCATCATGAAGAATTTTTACAGCAAGTTCAGGCTTGTTTAGTGTAAAACCAAATGTAAGAACCTCTTTTGCAGCATGCTTTATCTGTTTGGCCAAGGCTTGTTGATGGATTTTTGGGAAGCCATTTTCGTTGAATAGCATGACGACAATATCCCCCCTCTCTTGACATCAATACCAGTCACTTTGATATTGATGTCAGTTGCCTGTGTAATACAGCTGTTTATCATTGCGATACTCCCCCATAGGATATTGAGTAATAGTTTCATGGTTAATCTCATTAATATTTTTTCATGATTTTTTGCCCCACACATGGAGCTATACGCAACAGGAATCGTAAATATTTAACTTTGCCAATATCATGTTCAATTATTCCGCGCTCAACGCCCTGAATAATAATATTTGCGGCTTCACTGGCAGACATTTTGTTTTTCCCTCTGCCTGTAGTCATTGCTGTTTCAACCAACTCCAAAAAAGCTTGTTGCACACTGATGTTGGTGTTTTCGAGCTGATAGCGCAGTGATTGAGAAAAAATATTAAGCGCGCCTTTTGTGGCACAATAAATAGCTGATGACGTTTTTGGTGCCAAGGAAAGGCCAGAATTTATATTTAAAATCACCGCCTTGTTTTGATGTGTCAGGGTGGGTAACAACAGATAGGTCAGGTGACAAATGCTTGTAAAATTTAGGGTTATTTCTTGCGACATACTGGCATAGTCGAAGGCATCATCTGTGAACATTGGTGTGTATTGAACTGCCGCATTGTTAATCAATACATCAATTGATTCAAAACGTTCGACAATAGAAGAAACGGCTATTTCTAACTCTTCAAGTTTGGACAAATCAGCTTGATAGGGAATTACTCCACCACATTCTTGAGCAAGTTTATCAAGTTTGTCGGTGCTTCTTGAGATCACAACTATTTCATTCTTTAAGTGCAGATTTTTCACCATCTCATAACCGATACCAGAAGTGCCGCCTGTAATCACAATACGTTTTTTATCAAGTTTCATCGGTGACACCTTCATCATGTAATGTTTGATATGATAAGCCCGCGAGTGATCTTGATCATTAACCGAGGTTAAAAACAATGAATTTCCAAGAGTTGCTAATGCGTCAAGGCGCAACCCAGAAATTAGCTAAAAGTGAACATGTTTTTATGCAGGGAGAGGCAGACAAATCACTCTATTTTATCCAATCTGGCTTATTAAAGGCGTACTACACATCCAAGGATGGCAAGGAATCGGTCAAATCATTTATTCAACCCAACGATTTTATCGGGAGCCTAGCTGCTTATTCTGATAGAAATTGTACTTTTAGCCTTGCATGCCTAGAGCCTACAGAACTCAGAAAAATCCCTTTCAGCATCATTTTTGAATACAGCAAAAAGGATTTAGAAATAGCCAACAATATGATTGAAGTATTACTTAACTTTTCAGTAAAAAAAGAACAACGGGAATTTGAGTTTTTATGTTTGTCAGCCGAAGATCGATATTGCAAGTTGGTAGAAACAAACCCAGCACTGTTAGATAAGGTCACACAAAATGATTTAGCGCGTTATTTGGGAGTAACGCCTGTTGGCTTGAGCCGAATTAAAAAAAGAGTGTCTGGAAGTTCCTAATTCAATCCGTTTATTATCTTAGCTGCACCTTCCCACATTTGTATGAGGAGAGTATTTGTCTTAATGTTGGTATTTTGTTCTTTTGCGTCACAGACACATAACGCCGCAAGAAGATGCGCGCATTAGCGCATTCTTCTTGCATACCCTGTTATGTTTCTTGATTTTTCTTAGCAACGACAAAATAGCTAGAAGCATTTTTATATATCACTTCAGATTCCACCGCTTGAAACCCACCTACTACTAATAAGCTATCTACATCAGACCTTGTGATTCTTCTTATAGGAATGGGAATTACTCCAAGCTTGCACAAGACTCGTACCAGTTGGATTTGAAGATTAACCACAAGTGACATCTTTTGACGTAAGCAAGGCGTTACGGAAATAAATAACCCCTCTGGCTTTAGCAATTCATTTATTCGCAGCACTACATCCTGTGGACTAGGGACTGTATGCAACATGTTAAAAGCCAGAATGACATCGTATGAGCCTTTAGAGTATTTGCGGTCAAAAATATCCGATTGCTCGAAGCTTATATTCTCGATTTCTGAAGCTGCAGATTTCTCTCTCGCTGTCTCAATCATCTTCGATGATATATCAATAGCGTGGACTTCCTTAACGTGACTGGAAAATTGACACGCTGCCGTTCCTGTTCCACATCCATAATCGAGAACAGTATCGCTAGCCTTTAGGAATCTTTTTGTATTCTCTCTTGATCAACTATGAATGTATTCGAATCGCTCTTCGGTCTTATCGTAGTTTTTAGAGGCACTGTCCCAAAACTTTTCCGGCTTATTCATTCTCTAATCCTTTGTGGGGGAAACATAACGCCTAAAGCATCGGATGCGAGGTACGAGCATCCGGCGACCGAAGGGAGCGAA
>JAWSVD010000103.1:0-5358 GCA_033852095.1 Granulosicoccaceae bacterium
AAATACCTCTTCCACCACAAAAACTTGGCCAGTGTGTTTCGGGCAAAGCTGCTCGAAAGACTGAAAAAACACAACATCGAGTTACCCGCTAATATCCCTACACAATGGGTCGTCGATTGCCGCCACGTGGGCGACGGGCGGCCAGCACTGGAGTACCTCTCGCGCTATCTCTACAGAGGCGTGCTCTCGCCCAAGAACATTGTCGAAAACCACAACGGCAAAGTGAGCTTTCGCTACATCGACGCCGGCAGTAAAACAGAACAAACGCGGCGCCTCGACGGTGCAGACTTTCTCTGGTTAATGCTGCAACACATCTTGCCGCGCGGCTTCCAGCGGGTGCGTAACTACGGCTACCTGCACCACAACAACAAGGCTTTGCTCGCCACCGTGCAACTGCGGCTCAAAGTGCAACTGCCAGCCACCGTGCCACTCGTCAAACCCGCGATGCTTTGTCGGGAGTGCGGTTGCACTTTAAGGACACAACAAGTCATGCATGTTAGTCAATCCTCTACGCTGCCACAGTGCCATGCGCCGCCCTGATCAATACCAGCAGTTAGCGTCACAAAAGCAACTCTGCGCAAAGCGCCGAGCGAGCCCGCTCGTCCGTGCTTTAGAACCTCCGCTAAAAACACCAAAGTCCAGCCTAGTCAGCCTACAAAAGTGCTGTCATGAGGGCTGCAAAATGGAATATACAAGAGCAGCTGAAGTTTCCTGCACTGCAGTCGGATCAAAATCGCCTGAGAAAAGGGCATCCCACAGAGCATCAATTTACTAAGGAGCAACCCTGACACATCGGGTTTGTCCAACAACGGTATAAGATCGCGGCTTCGCGCGATCTATCCTTGTTCGTTATGCATTTGCTCTCACCAGCGTCATATGAACACCATCATAGTACTGCCCATCAAGATACACGGCCTCTGGTTCAACACCGTACTCCACAAACCCAATTGCATTGTAAAGCACAAGCGCTGCTTCATTAGGCACGTATACCTGTAAGTTAATACGCTGCACATTGTTACTAAAAGCTTGTTCAATTGCCGCTTCCACAACCTGACGCCCAAAGCCTTGCCTGCGATACTGAGGAGAAGTGAATACTCCCCACATAACCATTTTATGACGGGAAGATGGAAACTTACTTGTGTACCCGACAGCAGCTGTTGCCACAAGGCGGCCTTCAATGAAATTACCAAACATGACGTTTGGATGGGAAAATGATAGCAGCGCACGAAAACTATCTGGTGTACGACTAAGCTCTTCTTTATAAGTTAAACCCATTGGCACTGGATTTTCCCGTGTGACGTCCCGCCGTAAAGTAGAGAACGCTAGAGCATCATCTTTATTCATGCTACGGATTGTCATAAGGTCCTCACGCTCACTTCTTTAGGCATAACGCTTCCATCACCCGCAATTTATGCGGTGGCGAAATTGCGGTAAAATGGAGTGCAGCGACATCGCAATTTGGACTCCGCGTAAATTCTCGGCGTGGATGGACTTGTTAGGTTCCTTTACTTCTTTGCATCTTTCCAACCACACCTTCATACTCCTTATCCTCATGCTGCTGCCTTAAGATTAGCTGAATAGCTTGTTTAACCATTGGATGTTTCTCTACACATTCTTCCTCACTTAGCTCATGAATTCCTTGACTTAAGATTCCGTACAGATCAGCAGACTTTGTAAGTCTTGATGGAAGATAGCCTTTCAGTGTCTTTATTTTTTCTGTCATTCTCAACTTTAAATAGGCTTCTTCATCCCAGTCATCTTCTCCCCCTTTTGCTTCAATATGTGCATTTTCTACCAGCGTTTCAAAGATACGACGCAGATATACGAACGATCCTATTCCTACACCATGAGCGTACAACCCAATTGAAGTTCCAAGTTCTTTCCTACTCGATTCATCTAACTCCCTAAAGGCTGCATCCAGATCACCAAACTCAAGCGACGCGCGTGAGGGGTACTGACCTATTTTGTCGAAGAATTTATCACCCCTCTTAAATACAATATGTAGATCCTGACCGCACTTGTCAGAAATATTATTTTCTTCTGTCCGTGTACACTTTGCATGAACAGTCAGAAGACCGTAATTCGATAAATTTCTGTCTTTGGCATCAGAGTAGGCTGGAAACGGTGATTCAATCTTGAATACGCTCTGCCTCCCGCAATTAGGACAATAAGAATCGATAGAACCCGATGTAAATAGTTTTACTATTTCATCTTCTTCACGACTTTCCAGATTATATTCTGTATAAATTGGATCATCTGCTAGTATTTCTTGCCGAGTAACTTCCGTCTTTCGCATAATTCTCTATCTTATCTTTTTAACCTAACGCCGCTATAAAAGGCGCGCGTTAGCGCGTCCAGTGGAGCGTAGCGGAACGATTTTTGATAGCCTTGTTAGCACTTTGCTAGTACACCATTGCATGATCACAAAGGTACTTTCCATCTTGTTTAACTAGAACCATTTCTGCCACGAATTCACCTTTTGCCTTGGTGAATGACTGCTTCCACACTATTGCTGCTGAATTAGGGCGTTTGAAAACAGCGACGGACTTACGCTCGCTAAAAAAGCCTTTTTCAGACTGGCATTGCTCACAAACTTTTTGAAGGTAGTCTTTAGTAACAATTGCCTTCATTCGTTCTGTAAAGTCTCGGACATGCATTTCATGGTTAATTTTAGTGGAAGCATCCATCAGGTTATCCATGATGGGGTTAGCAATATCTAGAATTTCCTTCTCTGACATTTCTTCGAAGCTCATTTTTACTCCCTTTGAGTGCTAACAGCGGTTTGTTGGGCACGCCCAATAAACCTAATTAGTGGGACACCCCCATAAACAGGGTTTTTCCGTTAAAACGAGTTCGTCATTTTCACGGTACAAACAACAGCTTAGACTATTCCCCACATTTATTTCCCCTGCTTATGCGGCCCATGTCAGAAATGTTACAGACACAAGCGCTTTTCTATGGCACTGTAAGTACAGACAGTACAAACAGGGAATGTGTATGTCTAAATTCATGGAGCACTGCCGCCATTCCATGCGGTCGCACAATCTTGCTTATCGCACTGAACAAAGCTATCTGGCTTGGATACGGCGCTATATCTTGTTTCACAATAAGCAGCACCCGGAGAAGCTTGATGAGTCTTCGGTCAGTGAGTTTTTAAGCTACCTCGCGGCGGAGCGCGGCTGCAGCTCGGGGACTCAGTCACAGGCTTTGTGCGCACTCGTATTTTTGTACAAACACCCCATCGGCAGACCATTGGGAGACATTGGCGGTTTCTCTCTTGCAAAACGTCAACGGCGCGTGCCTGTGGTGCTGACGGTAACAGAGGTCGGTACGATTTTGGGCAGGTTGCGCGGCGTTGACGGCTTGATTGTCAGCTTGCTCTACGGCTCGGGATTGCGTGTAAGCGAAGCACTTAATCTTCGATTACAAGATGTAGATCACGAGCGATTGACGCTCACCGTGCGTCAGGGAAAAGGCGGCAAGGACAGACTGGTGACACTGTCGTCGCGCAGCGTAGAAGCGCTCAAAGAACAGCAAACACGTGTACTGGAAATTCATGAGGCAGATTTAACCAACGGACTCGGGGCGGCTCCCGTGCCCAAGTCGCTCCGCCGAAAGCTTGGCAATGCGGTCAAACGCCCGGGCTGGCAGTTCTTGTTTCCGTCGAGCGGGCTTTGCCAGATCCCTGACACGGGGGATTGGGTACGGTTTCATCGTGACCAGTCAGCTGTTCGCAAGGCCATTGCCAGCGCAGCTAAACGAGTTGCGGTGATGAAACGGGTCACGTGCCATACCTTCAGGCACTCCTTTGCGACCCATTTGTTGCTAGCAGGTGCGGATATTCGCACGGTGCAAGAGCAGCTGGGGCACGCCGACGTTGAAACCACAGCGATCTACACCCATGTGATCAACCGCGGCGGCCTCGCCGTACGATCTCCGCTCGACGCCATTGCGCTGTAGCTCGAAGCCCGCAGCCCGAGCGCTGGAGTGGCTGAACCAGTGCTACTCCGGCTCCACGCCTTTGGCTTTGAGCTCTTCCACCCAGAGGTCGTGGTGTTGCAGCGCCCAATTGTAATCCACCCTGCCCGTTTTCATGCCCTGCCATGCGCCTTCGGTGCCGATGGTACCGATGTAGGCGTGGCCGAAGAAAAACACGCTCCAGGCCACGGCGGTGACGGCGTGTAAGGTGTTGGCCCATTGGATGGCCTCGCGGGCGCCATAGCCCTCGGGCGTGCCGAAATACGCATAGACTTGTGCCGGAAAGTCCATCACCAAGCCCGTGGCACACACCGCCAGGCCCACGGTGACGATCCACCAGAACCAGAGTTTTTCGCCGCCGTTCATGCGGCCCGCACTGGGGTGCGCCTTGCCGATCATGCCACCGGCTTTGAAGAACCACACCACGTCCACCCAGCGGGGCAGATTGTGGCGCAGCCAGACGATGATCATGATCAGCACGCCGATGCAAAAGGCGGGGCCGAGGTAGTTGTGCAGGGTTTTGGCGAGGAAGGCGTAACTGCCAAAGCCGCTGTGGCCAATCAATGGGATCAACACAACCCGACCGTACATCAGGCTAAAGCCCGTGAGCAGCAACAGCACAAAGGAGATGGCCACGAAGCCGTGCAACAGGCGCCCCGGCAGGGACCAGCGCGGCAGGGTCTTACCGCTCATGCCCTTGTCCACCTTCACTGTGCCGCGCAGCAGAAAGAACAGCGCCAATAAGACAGGCACTGCCACTAGGCCCCATGCGGCGTATTCTCGCACCACGGTGTTGCGCTCGATCCAGCCAGCGCTGCTGTCACTGATCAGCACGCCCGCCTCCATGCCGCTGGCCTGCGTATTGGCGGTGGCGCCCTGCCGCACGGCTCGCCATAGATCCCCACCCGGGCTCTGGACTCTCAATATAGCGCCGGAGCTTTCCGCCTGTTCGCTGTCACTCAGGGCCTGGGCGATCAACGGTGTCGCCATGACAATAGCGATCAGCAGAAATAGCCCCAGGAGCAGAAAATGCCGTCGTCGTGTTTGTACAGGCGCGTGAGTATCGTGCATCGAGTTTGATCCCTCAATGAGTGCTGATAGTCGAGCTCGCTGGTGTCAGCGAGATGGGTTCAGGGCAATGGCAGCACCGCGCCGAAACCCTCAGCGAGTTCGGCACGGCGCGCCCTTGTACGCCCAACTTGGGTACGCCCTACTTGGTGTCGCGGACCTGATCGCCGTTGAGTGCGTCGGAGATGGAGTTGGCACCGAAGCTCATGGCCGCAGCACTGCGCCACGTGATGCGCTCTCGGTAGATGGAGGAGACTTCATTGGCATCACCCGCCAGCAAGGCGCCAGTCGCGCACATCTCTGCGCAGAGTG
>JAWSVD010000573.1:0-1436 GCA_033852095.1 Granulosicoccaceae bacterium
GTGCGGCGATGCAGCGGTAGAGCCGCACGTCCAGCGCATTGCTCTGGCCGAACGCGATGGCCCACTGGCACTGTTCTTTTAAATCCTGGTGTTGTTCCAGCGCCAGCGCGAGCCAAAGCCGAAGATGGCCAATCCGCAGGGCTTGCCAGGGGCTGTTGGCGTCGGGCGCTATGCCCGTCAGCTCGGTCACGAGCAGTTGTGCGGGGAAGTGTTTGTTATCAAACCAGTCGGCCAGGTCTTGCAGCTTCTCCAGATCCGCAGCGTGCAAATTCAGCAGGGTATGACGCCAGGGCACGACCACGTTGTTGTTGCCCCACTCCAGGTCGTCAGGGGCGTGGATCTCCGAGATGCCGGGCGCGATGGCGCGGCAGCAGTAAAAGCCCAGGTGTTCGTAGTCGGCGACATAGACCTGATGGCCCTCTGCCTCGAACACGCTGCGAATCCAGGCGTATTCTGTCTCGATTTCAGCCGCGAAATCCCAATTGGCGAATTCGTATTCTGGCTCGGCACTGAAAAATGCCCAGGGCAGCATCGCGCTGGCGTTGGCGAAGTGTGATTCGAGGTTGGTGTGGTTGGCCACGGTGTCTCGATCAAAACTGGGTTCACTGAAGGCGGGGAGCTGCTCGAGACTGGCGCTTTGCAGCAAGTCGTCGAGGGTTTCTTGTAGTGCAGCGGCAAAGCGCGGGTGAGCGCCAAAACGTGTTATACAGCTGCCATTTTCTGGGTTGAGCAGGGTCACGTTGAGCACCGGATATTTGCCGCCCAGTGATGCGTCCCGCAGTTGCACGGCATAACCGAGCGCACGCAATGCGCTGATGGTCTCGACGGCGGCGGGCAGGCGCGCCAACACTTGCGCGGGGATCTCGGGCAGGGCGATGCCCTCTGAGATGACTTGAGATTTGACGTGGCATTCGAGCAGTTCGGTGAGTGCGCGTGTTCTCGCTTGCTCCCGCGAGTAGCCAGCCGCTGCACCGTTGCTGGTGTAGAGATTGCCGATCAGGTTGATGGGGAACCACTGTTTTTTTCCGTCAGAGAGGCGCAGATAAGGCAGGGCGCAGACCCCGCGAGCTGTGTCGCCGCTGTGGGTGTCGACCAGCTGCGATGGCGTGAGGGCGCCTTCGGGGTTGTAGAGGGCTTGCAAGGAGGGCTCGTCGATCAGTCCCTTGGGCCAATGGTTCTCAGCGGGAAACCACTGCTCCAAAGGGTGGTGGTAAAAGTGCTTGTCGGCTGCGGCCGGGCCCATGTAGTAATTGTTGATAATGCAGTTGCAGGCCAAGCGCTGTATGTACTGGCCGAGCGCGCTGGCCAGCGCTTGTTCGCGGCTGGCGCCCTTTCCACTGGCACAGCAGAGCGCGCAGTCGCTGTCGCGAATGTCGACCGACCAGACATCTGGCTCGGGGTTGTGCCAGGCCGATTCTTTTATTTCAAAGCCCTGC
>JAWSVD010000574.1:0-643 GCA_033852095.1 Granulosicoccaceae bacterium
CACTACTTTCTCGTATAACGCCTGACTTTGAGGACGATTTGAACGCAGTGAAAACATTCCTTCAAAAGTCACTTGTTAGGTTGCAGCTGATTTCTGCGAGCTACCCACTCTTCCCAGTACATTTCCCAGCCCCTTCTTATCGCTGGATCGGTGTCTTCTATTTTAGGCAAACTAGAGCTGTAAAATTCCGAAATTACGGAGGTAAAAGAAGCTACTATTTTCTCCCATTTTTCGAAAGATACAGTAGTTACTTCAGCGCCCACCTTTACGACAACTTCTGCAGAATCAGAGTTGTGCCGAATTTCTAAGTCCCTACCATTCCCACAGCCATCAGTCATGACAAAACCGTACCGGGTATCTTCATGCGGGAAGACAGCATGAGCGCAACAAGCTATAAACCAACTACCTTCTGTAACTGAACAGGTGGATGAGTGCTCTGTTTCCAAAGTTCTTAACAGATAGATACTAGTTGCACTCAGATTCCAATACTCACCATCGCTAGGAGACATCAAAATTTTACCATCTAGCACAATTGTCAGGCCGCCATGGACGCATTGATCCTCCGCTTCGTTACCTAACCAATGTAAGTTTTCTGGAGTTATATCGATCATTAAGTCAACCTAACAGTTTGACTCAACGGAAA
>JAWSVD010000575.1:0-2479 GCA_033852095.1 Granulosicoccaceae bacterium
TGTTCAAGCAGATCAAGGGCTTTGGCGCCTACGGCTTCCCCGAGAGCCACGCGGCCAGCTTCGCGCTGCTGGTCTACGCCTCTTGCTGGCTCAAGTGCCACTACCCTGCCGCCTTCACCTGCGCCCTGTTGAACAGCCAACCCATGGGCTTTTACCCGCCCTCCGACTTAGTGCGCGACGCCCGCGAGCACGGGGTCGAGGTGCAGCCCATTGATGTGACGATCAGCCAACAGGACCACACTCTGGAGGCGCAAGCCAACGGCACCGCCGCGCTGCGATTGGGCCTGCGGCTGGTGCAGGGCTTGTCATCAGCGGCGGCCGAGCGCCTTGTCGCCGCCCGCGCCGAGCGATGCTTCGACAGCGTGGCAGACCTCTGCCTGCGCGCCGACATCAACAAACACGATCAACAAGCACTGGCCGACGCCAACGCCCTGCGCGCCCTGGCCAACAACCGCCACACCGCGGTGTGGGAGATCCTCGGCGTGGAGAAGCTGCCCGGCCTGCTACGCGAGGCCTCCCAGGCGGAGCTGCCGCTGGAGCTGGACGCCCCCGCCGAGGGGCAGGACATCGCCGCCGACTACCGCAGCACCGGCCTCACCCTTGGGCGTCATCCACTCGCCCTGCTGCGGCCCCAGCTCCGGCGGCAGCGGGTGATCAGCGCCGCCGAGTGGGAGCAACGCAGTGACAGCGCACACGTTCGCTTGGCCGGGCTGGTGACGGTACGACAACGCCCGGGCAGTGCCAAAGGCGTGATGTTCATGACGCTCGAGGACGAGACCGGCCGCATCAACGTGGTCTGCTGGGCCGATATCCTCGAACGCTACCGCAAGGCTATTCTGGGCACGCGGCTGGTGATAGTGGCCGGCGATACCCAGCGCGTGGACGGGGTCTCGCACCTCGTCGCCAAGAAGGTCGAAGACGCCAGTCACCTGTTGGGAAATCTGGACGTGAAGGGGCGGAATTTTCACTGAGCACACAGGCACGGGAAACAGCGAACAATTCTCAGCAGCCACCACCAGCCGCAAAAGTGAACAACGCCCACCGCGCGGCCATTGCGCAAGAAACACAAGCACAGTATGCCAAAGTGGATTAGACAAAATACAGTCGTGTGCCCTCTATGCCGATAGAAAAACGCAGAGCGCTCGATCAGCACCACCACGGTGCGTATTCACCCGGCCTTAGCCTAAACTAGCCATTGAGCACGCACGGGGTGAGAAACCGCACAAAATGTGACGCCGCGAGCTGCGACACAGCCATGACAGGGTTAGAATCGGAAAATTGCACGCGTACACACGTATAACGTGGGCGCACCCTGTACACAAGCGCATAAGCCACCAAGCGAACCGAGCAGCCACAAGGACATATTGATGGAACAAACACTGTATGACCTTTGGCACTACCCAGAACAAGTGAGAATCGACTTTTACGCGCGCTTTGATTATTTTGATGCGCAGTGGAACGTGTTAATCACCGCCGGCATGTTTTTCTGGAGCCTGATGGCGCTGCAACTGCTGCTGGGGCTAGCCAAAAAATGGCGCAGCAACGCCTGGGAGCCGGTCGCCAACATCGCGCTCTATGCCTTCACTGCCGGTATCGAACTCACCTACTATGGCTTGATTGTTGTCGCCGCCTTTTTACTGCTCGAAGACATCCAGCTGTTCACCATCCCGGTCACCGCCGCCACTTGGGTGGCGTGTTATGTCCTCACCGATTTCAACTACTACTGGTATCACCGGGTGCAACACCGGGTGCGGGTGCTCTGGGGCGTGCACAGCGTGCACCATTCCTCGGAGGAATTTGATCTCACCACGGGCATACGCCTGTTCGTCTTCGGCGATTTGATCCTCTGGGTGTATTTTGCGCCGATGATCTTGATCGGCTTTGACCCGGCCCAAGTGCTGACCTGCATGTTGAGCATCTTCGGCTACGCCGCCTGGATGCATTTTGACAAATTCCCCAAGCTTGGCCCCGTTGAAGGCATCCTCTCCACGCCTTCAAATCACCGGGTGCACCACGGCACCAACCGGCAGTACATCGACAAGAACTACGGTGGCATCCTGATTATCTGGGACCGCCTGTTCGGCACCTACGAGCCTGAAGGCGAACGTGTGCGTTACGGCTTGACCCGCCAGATCGGTACCTCAGATCCGGTGAAGATCACCAGCCATGAGTTCGCGTCGCTCTACCAAGACATCAAAGCCGCCGACAATACGGCGGACAAATGGCGGCACCTGTTCAAGGGCCCCGGCTGGAAACCCAAAAAACCGCTCTGAACATCCCGTTGCGTACAACCCGACGAGAGGGTACGCCTGCGCATCCGCGTCACGCAATGCCAATTGCAGCGCATGCCGCCGGTGCGCCTGCGGCTTAGCGGCCCTACAAAAACCTGCACGAGATTCCTGCGAACAACCGTAGGGCGAATAAGCGCAGCGCATCCGCGTGGCTCGGTACCACTTGCAAGGCATGCCGCCGATGCGCC
>JAWSVD010000576.1:0-2335 GCA_033852095.1 Granulosicoccaceae bacterium
CACCGAGTCGTCGTTGCCGTATTTATCTAAGCAGTCGCCGATAAAGTCGATGTTTTTTTGATCACTCAGGTCTTGGTTCATTCGGCCTCCAGTTCTGTGTGCTTCATACGGCAACGGTCAATACAGTCCCGTGATTGTGTGGGTAAATCTTGATTGCTCAGTGGCAAAAAATAGGCACGGTGCTGTCCACCATAAACCCCGTCCCGGGGTGCGTGCGCAGGGTGTTGATTGCGGGGCTGGACGGGCTTGCAAATACTACCCTGCCCACACCTGAGAAGAGGCCGCGGTCGACGCTGATGATTTGTGGGTCGGCGGCGGCGAGGGTTTCGAGAGCATCGAAATTCCGGTGGTAGATCATGTAGTCGATGGGGCCTTCGTCTTTGCCTGTCATCATTTCATAGCGAGCGAGGGAGCTGTCTTGGTAGGCTTGCCACCAGCTGGGCAGGGCGCTGATCAGCGCCATGCCGCACCAGCCGAGTGCCAGTGCGGCCCCAGTAGTGAGGGCGAGTTGGCGCAGGGGTCTGTCGCCGCTCATATCTTAGCTGTTTTTTAAGGTGTTGTGCGCGAGCACGCGCAACACTTCAACACGCTTGGCGTTTGCGCCTAAGTCCGAGTGCCCCAGTCGGGATGCGCTGCGCACTTGTATCAGGCCCGCCTCGTTTTGCCACAGCAGTTCGACGTCGTCGACGTAGTTCATCAGCGGGGTGCGGCTTTCGAAGTGGGCGTAGTGGCCGTCTTTGTTGATCTGCTTCCAGCCGGGCAGAGAGCCCATGGCGTCGAGCAGGGCTTGCCATTCGCTGATGCTGGCGTCGGCGAAGCGCAGCGGGGTGATGGCGTGGCTGTCGGTGTCGCTGCTGCACACACAGTTGGGTTTGTCAGGGCAGCTGCCCAGATTGCCATCGGGCTGAATGCCGGTGGCCGCGGAGCGACCGGAGAACAGCGGCACGAGGATGCCGCGTGTCAGCGTCCAGATAACAAGAGGGGTGAGCAGGATGATGATCAGGGTTTTCACGGGCAGAGTCTCTCGATGTTCCAGGTATCGGCGTTGCGGGTATAGCGGAAGCGGTCGTGCAGGCGGTCGTCGCGGCCCTGCCAAAACTCCACGGCTTTGGGTTTGAGCCGGTAGCCGCCCCAGCGGGCGGGCCGTTCGGCGTGGCGCTCGCCCAGTTGCGCTTGCATGGCGGCCACGGCGTCGACCATGGTCTGGCGGTCGGGCACGGGCTGGCTTTGCATGGACACAGCTGCCGAGAGGCGACTGGCGCCGGGGCGGCTGTCGAAGTAGGCGTCGGCCTCGGCGTCTGTCAGTTCTTCGACGTCGCCTTCGATGCGGATTTGGCGGTGCAGCTGCGGCCAGTGGAAGAGCAGCGCGGCTTGGGGGTTGGCGGCCAGTTGCTGGCCCTTGTGGCTGTTTTTGTCGGTGTACCAGCAGTAGCCTTGCTCGTCGAAGTGTTTGAGCAGCACGATGCGCGCGGCGGGCTGGCCTGTGGCGTCGGCGGTGGCGAGGGTCATGGCGGTGTATTCGTACACCTTGGCGGCCTTGGCCTGCGCCAGCCAGTCGCTGAACAGCGGCAGGGGTTGGGCGCTGAGTTCGCTGCGCTGCAGGCTGTGTTCGCCGTATTGGTTGCGGGTATCGCGTTGGTCGCGGACATCGCTCATGTTTTGTTGCTCCGGTAGAATTGCCAAGCCAGGCGAAGCCACGCTGCGATCATCAGCGCGCCGCCGATGGGGGTGATGGCACCGAACCAGCGCGGTGCTCCCAGTGCCATGGCGTACAGAGTGGCGCTGAAGATGGCGGCGCCCAACAGCAGCAGCCAGCCATTGCTGCTGTCGCAGCGGGGCTCTTGGGCCGCTAAACTGGCCATCAGCAGGGCGCCGAGTGCGGCCATTTGGTGGTAGAGCACGGCGGTTTGAAACCAGCCCTGCTGTGCTGCGCTGAGCAGGCCTTTGAGCGCGTGCGCACCGAAGGCGCCGGTGCTGATGCCGAGCGCCGCGAAGAGCGCCGCGGAAATTATCAGTGAACGTGGCATGCGAGGCATTGATCTATATTAAGGCAGGGGTTTAGCATAGCGCGATTGCTGCAACAGACACAGCGGCGCTGAACAGATAATTGAGGAGTTAATATGCCATCGTTTGACATCGTTTCGGAAGTGGACGGCCACGAGCTACAGAACGCCATTGATCAGGTGAACAAAGAGATCGCCAATCGCTTTGATTTCAAAGGCTCAGACGCCAAGGTGGAGCACAAAGAAAATGTGCTGACGCTGTCGGCGCAGAGTGATTTTCAGGTGCAGCAGATCCGCCCGATGCTGTATGAGAAGTTGGTCAAGCGCGGCAT
>JAWSVD010000104.1:0-1831 GCA_033852095.1 Granulosicoccaceae bacterium
TGAACTGCAAAGGTAGCAGCTGCGCGCGCAGTTTGAAGTGACCAAATGGTTCGGCGATCATGACGCAAAATTATTGGCGCAGAGCATAACGCAATGCAGCCTTTATAGGTGAAATTTGCATCCCTTCGTCTCGCCGTGGACAGGTCATTAAGTTGTAAAAAAAGCATACCTGATGAGTGGCACATAGGATCTTCGAGCAATTTAGTTCGGCGCGCTGTGTTTTGGCATTGGCTTTTTACATCCAGTATTTGTCGGCGAGCAGAACTTTAGTGTGAAGCTAAGGCGCTGATTGTTAGTCATTAATCGTTCTTCTTTTAGTGTATTGAACAGGCCCGCGAAGCCTTGTGTGTGCACATGGATTCACTGTGAGTAGATTGCGCTGTTCTGTTCTGAAGTGCTTCATCATCATGCGATGAAGCTGGGGATATTTAGCGCTGTTTTGACAGGAAAACCCAGCTTTGAGTCTCTGTTTTGGCTGTGACAGAAGGGGGTTGCATCTGTACAGCTTTAGAAATAAGCGGCGCTAAAGGTCATTCGTGAGCACTATGAAGCAGAGTGATGAGTGTGTGGTGGCTATGCTTTTTGCCCTGAAAATATGCCAAGCACTCAGTGATTGAAAGTGTAGGCAGAGCTCTGCACGGCGTTTGGATCGGGTTGTGAATAGGGCGGTGCTGCACCATTTGAGGCGTCTTAAATTCGTGGCCGCACCAGTTTGGTGTTCGTGACGGGCTTGTTATATGGGCCTGTCGCTGCAAGCAGGGTGGAAAAACAGTTGCTTTTGGGCGAACGTGTCCATGCTTGTTATATTAAATTAGCGTGACGGGCTCTGCGCCATATGCGCATCTGGAATTGGTGCCTGAGTTGCGTAAACAGTGTTGTTTTGACAGAAACCGATCTGTGAATTTCGATTTTTCTCAGGTGGATTCACGGTCGATTATTTCAAAACCTATGTCAAACACAGGATGCGGCGGAGCGTCGCCGGCGATACGGCACAACAGCATATCGGCGGCGCTTTTGCCAAGTTGCGCTCGGTCTATCTTCACACTGCTAAGCGCCGGCTCCAGATCGCGGGCAAATTCCTGATCGCCAAAGCCCATCACCGAGAGATCTCCGGGCACATTCAGGCCGCGCGCGCGCGCCTCTATCAACACGCCGTGCGCCACCAGATCGGAGCTGCAAAAAACAGCCCCGTTTTTGAAGCCTTTGTTCTCGATCAGGTCTGCGAGCGCCTGACGCCCCGCGCCTATGCTGGCCGGACCGCCGATATTGCTGTCTTGCACAGGCGTGCCCGAATGCCGCTCAAAGCTATCGGCGAAGGCGTATTGGCGCCGCCGGGCGCGCTCATCGCCCGCGGTGATTGTGGCGGCACTGCTGTGGCCTTGGGCGTGCAAATAGCTGGCAACTGCGCGCCCGGCCAGGGCGTGATTAAAGCCCACGCACATATCGATGGGGCTGTCTGTGACTTCCCATATCTCCACCACGGGAATGTCCGCGTTGAGCAGCAGCCGCCGCGCGTGCGCGCTGTGCTGAATGCCGGTGATCAACATGGCATCGGGGCGGCGTGAAAGGTGCGTTGCGATCAGCGCCTCCTCAGTGGCGCGGTCAAAGCCCGTCTCTGAAAGCAGGATCTGGTAGCCGTTGTCGCGCAGGTGCTCGGAGAAGGTGGCGACAAAGGAAGAGTAGACAATGTTGGTCAGCGAGGGGATCAATGCGGTGATCAGCTTCGAGCGCTTGGATGCCAGTGCGCCCGCCAGGGCGTTGGGCACAAAGCCGGTCGCCTCGATGGCCTCCTGTATGCGGCTCAAGGTATCGGGGGATACCTTCTCCGGGT
>JAWSVD010000577.1:0-781 GCA_033852095.1 Granulosicoccaceae bacterium
TGATCGCCGCGCGCGAGAGGTGCGGCTGACTGACGCGGGCTTGGCCTTGGTTGAGGCGGCGACCCCCGTGGTAGAGGCATTGCAGGCGGAGATTGCCCAAGGCTTGGACGACAAAGAGCGGGGGCTGCTTGTTAACTTAATGCGCAAGGTGGTGAATGCGCACGAGCAAAATAAGTAACCGAATATTTGTTAGGGGCTGAAACTTCACGCTAACGATTTAGCGGGGCGGTTTTCAGCCATAGCAGACCTGTGGCCTCATCATTTTGCACCCGACATTGATAATTTATTTAGCATCCAGTGGTGCCGGTGTTGAGTTTATTTCAGAGAGATGGGACGTGCGATGGGGCGCGCTTAAATCGTTAGGGGATGCACCGAACTATCACTGTGTTTCTCGACGCGTGTGCAGAGTATTTTTTATGGTGTTGATAAAAAAAACCAGTCTTCGTAGCTTTCGAGCAGAAGAGGATTCGCCACGAGCATGGCAGTGCGCACTGTTGGCAAACTCTCACTTAGACGCACCAATCTAGCGCCTCATCAAACAATAAGCAGGCGCGACATACGGTGGGGAATCCAGCATCAGTGATTGCAGCGCTTGTTTGAACGGGCTGTTAACCCTTATCCGGCATCACGTTCGTTTTATTTTATCTCGCTGCAAGGTGTAGATGCCTGCAGCGACAATGACCGCGGTGCCGATCCAGGTCCATTGATCGGGCAGTTGACCAAACACCAGATAGCCGTACAAGGTGCCCCAGATGATCAGGCTGTAGTGCATGGGGGCAAC
>JAWSVD010000578.1:0-3335 GCA_033852095.1 Granulosicoccaceae bacterium
GCCCGAGCAACAACATGGCTGCCTTTAAACACCGCGCATCGGCTTTCGGCCTGCGGGGCTGGCCTGCCACGACACAGATTGCCGCGCCTCAAACCCAGTGCGACAACTTTCGCCTGCGGGCTTAGCCCGCCAAGTCATGCACTGCCCCAGCGCTCAAGCGGCCCCGTTCAACCCAAGCCACACTGCAGCCCCCGTGGGAGGCCGACACCGTTCGGCCGAATTTCCCCGAGTACTCTCGGCCCGAGCAACAACATTGCTGCCTTTAAACACCGCGCATCGGCTTTCGGCCTGCGGGGCTGGCCTGCCACGGCACGACAGCGCTTCGCCTTAAACTGAGTGCGGCAACTTTCGCCTGCGGGCTTAGCCCGCCAAGTCATGCAGTGCCCCTGCACACGGGCCTGCCACGTCTCGCCTTAGCGGGGCCATTGTCACTTCAGTTTTTGCTCTATTCGACTGTTTGATAGAAACGCTCAAAGCTGGCGGCTGTTATGGCGTAGCTTGGCTCGGCGCCGGCGCTGTCGGCCACGAGGTAATCCCCCGCCTGATAGACAGTGCTGCCTTCTATCGTTGCGACGGTGCCAGCATCTGCGACGGGCCAAGCCCAGATGGTGGCGGTCTTTGTGTATTGTCCCGGGGCTACTTGCTGATAGGTGCTGGCGAAGACAGTTTGATCGACCGTGTAAGTGTCGTTATTGTTCAACACCAGCCAATCCCCTGGCTTGGCCTTTTGCTCGCCACCCCATTTTTGGTAATTAAAGATGCCAAAATCCAAATCGAGTTGCACCGCCGTGACAGGCAAGTTGTCGCGCTTTCGGTATAGCCGGGCCTGTGGGCGCATGAGTTTCCGATCCTGTGTAGTGCCTCGGTTCGGGTTCGAGGCCAATTGCTCTATTATTGAGTCTAGCAGCGCGATGGCCCAAGCAATCGCTGCAGCCCCACACTTTAATTCTCCCAAGCAACGACGCAGAATTTACTATGACGCATCACGCCATGATGGCCCTCGCCGGTATCGGCATCGCTACCCTCGCAGCCCAGTGGTTTGCCTGGTGGGTGAAGCTGCCCGCGATTTTGTTTTTGTTGTTGATTGGCCTGCTGGCCGGGCCCGTCACGGGCATGCTGCAGCCAGATGCGCTGTTCGGTGATCTGTTGTTCCCGATTGTATCGCTGTCGGTGGCGGTGATCTTGTTTGAGGGCGCGCTGACGCTGAAGCTGAACCAGATCAGCGGGCTGGAGAAGGTCGTGCGGCGGCTGGTCAGCACGGGGGTGTTAGTCACCTGGCTGATCATCGCCGTGGCGACCCGCTACATCGCCGACTTCAGCTGGGAGTTGTCGATTCTGTTTGGCGCGCTGGTGGTGGTGACGGGCCCCACCGTGATCGTGCCCATGCTGCGCACCGTGCGGCCCAACCAGCGCATCAGCAACATCCTGCGCTGGGAAGGCATCGTGATTGATCCGGTGGGCGCGCTGCTGGCGGTGTTGGTGTTTGAGTTCATCATCGCCATCGGTGATGGCAGCGCGCTGGCCCACACCTTCTGGGTGTTCGGCAAGATCATCGCCATCGGCCTGGTGCTGGGTGCGGGCATTGGCCACGCCTTTGGCCTGGTCTTGCGCCACCACGCGATGCCTGAATACCTGCACAACACCGCTGCGCTGGCCTTGGTGTGCGGTGCCTTCGCGCTGTCTGATGCGATCGAACCGGAATCCGGCCTGTTGACCGTGACCGTGATGGGCCTGTGGCTGGCCAATATGCCACGGGTGGACGTGGAGGAAATTCTCAATTTTAAGGAGAGCCTGAGCGTCGTGCTGATCTCGGCGCTGTTTATTATGCTGGCGGCGCGCATTGACGTGGAGACAGTGAAGCAGCTGGGCTGGTCAGGGCTGGGCGTGTTTTTGGTGATTCAACTGGTGGCCCGCCCGGTAAAGGTCTTGGTGGCGACGTGGGGGTCAGACCTGAGCCTACAGGAGCGCGCCTTGCTCGGATGGATCGCGCCGCGCGGCATTGTTGCCGCTGCGGTCACGGCGCTGTTTGCACTGCGACTGGAAGAATTGGGTTACGCCCATGCCGAGCTGCTGGTGCCGCTGACTTTTAGCGTGATCATCGGCACGGTGGTATTGCAGAGCACCACGGCGGGGCTGCTGGCCCGTCGCCTCGGCGTGGCAGAACCTTCGCCGCGGGGGTACTTGATCATCGGTGCAAATTCGGTTGCGCGTTGCATCGGCACCGCGCTGGAGAAACAAGGCGTGCCTGTGTTGCTGACCAGCAGCAGTTGGTCCGATATCAAGAAGGCGCGCATGGCGGGGCTACCGACCTTCTACGGCCGTGCCGTGTCCGAGCACGCCGATCACCACTTGGAGCTGGTGGGCATGGGGCAAATGCTGGGGCTCGAGCCGCACGCGCACATGAACGCCATGGCCGCGATGCGGTACAGCCCGGAGTTTGGCCGCAACCGGATTTACCAGCTCGCGGCCTCCGACAGCTCGGAGAAACTGGACAAGCAACACATGGCCAATGCGCATCTCGGCAACACACTTTTTGGTGAAGAGATTGTTTACTCTAAGCTTGCCAGCTTGATTGCCAAGGGCGCCACCGTCAGCGCCACAACGCTGACTGATACCTTTGGACTGGAGCAGTACAAGACCTCGCGTGAGCCGGGCACCCTCGGCTTGTTTACAATATCTCCCTCCGGTGATCTCAGGCCCGTCGCAGTAGGTGCAGAGCGAACACTCAAAAGCGAGTGGAGCATCATTTCACTGGTCCCTCCTGAAAAGCGCAGAGACCAAGCGGAAACGCAGCAGAAGAAAGGGTGATAGAACAGTCGCCTCGGCATCCATGAGCAAAGGCACTCTTGGGAAAACCGTAGGGACGGTTGCTGTCCGGGGCAAGCTCCCCGCATTGCACTGCGCTCCGTAACAGGCTACGGATATTAGTGATATTGACAGGCCCGTAGCCTGGATGGAGCCGGAGCGGAATCCGGGGTTGCGAAGCAACTCATCACAATGAATGCGGCAAACGGAACAATCAAAGCGGTGAATCAAACAGATGGAACAACCCCTTCTCTATTCCTTCAGGCGCTGTCCCTACGCCATCCGTGCCCGTTTGGCGCTGCACTACGCGGATCAGCCCTACCAGTTGCACGAGGTATCGTTTAAGAACAAACCCGCGCACATGCTGGCCATCAGCCCCAAGGGCACGGTGCCTGTGATGCAATTGCAGGACGGCACGGTGATCGATGAGAGCATCGACATTGTGCGCTGGGCATTGGCACAGCATGACCCGCACAAGTTGTTGCCCAGCGTGTCAGCGCATGATGAATGCTGGCAGCTGATCGAGTGGA
>JAWSVD010000105.1:0-40911 GCA_033852095.1 Granulosicoccaceae bacterium
GCGCACTGGTGGATTTGAACGAGAGTGAAAGCACATTGGGTTGCCCCAGTGGGGCCGACACCGCGACGTCAGTGCCCTCGAAGCGATTGTCCTTGAACAACTTGGACAGCAGCGACTGCAGTTTTTTTGGGGACGACAATATCTCGCTGCGATCACCGGGGTAGTACACACGCCCTGCGCTGGCGATACTGAGCGCATTGTCTTGGCGGTAGAGTTGCACAGCGTTGATGCTGTTGTGGGCAAAGTCGAGCCCCACCGGGCCAAGGCCCTGTGTTTGTGTTTTTCGCAGCCACTGCATGGCGCCGTCAGCCATCGCTTTGGCTTGTGTCATGGCATCTGCTGACTGCTGAAGCTCTTGCATAGCTTGGACAACGGTGTGTGTGACTGATGATGCCTAAGCCATGCAATATTCGGGCTTATTTTTGTATCTAGACAGCTGGCAATAGGTTGATTGGTAAATTAGTCATGTTAGAACAAAAACGGCAAGGCGTCTTCGAAAGTCGAATTGCTTTCCGAAGCGTCGGGGATAGGCTCTTCATACAGGGCCATCGCATTGATGCCATTTAATTCACTGCGCGCAGTGTCGGTCGCGATACTGCGTGCTTTTTTTGTGGTGAGGTTGAAAACTACAACATCCCCGTCCTCAAACCTTAAATCACCCAGTTCTATGTCCCACGGTGAAGTGATATGGTATTCGCCACTGATGATGATGTTATGTGCGTCGAGAATATGCAGCGCATCGGGCACTTGGTTTGAGAGAAAGCCTAAATTCTGCAGGGAACTCGCTACTGCACTGCTGTCAATGACGTGTGCTTCGCTGCTTCCTGGCTGATGGGTCACGGAGAAAGCATGCACTCCACTCTGACTGGATGCTGAACGGCCCAGCCAATACTGGTCGTCGAAAAAGGAAAATCCGCCAACGTAACTGTTGGTGTCTGAGATAAAGTAGCCGACGGAGCGGTCGTCGGCATCGACGTCTGCATAACCCATATCTGAAACGACTCTCGCTTCGGTGTTTTTGCCGATGGGTTTGTCACCGGCTGACTGCAGGTAATAGATGTTCGAGATGGAAATATTGTCCATCGGGGTCGTGGTCAGTAAATTAGTGGCACTTTTACCTTGCATGACCGTGTAGTAATGATGGTCAGGGTGTATTAGATTGGCCGGCTCGATATGCAAACCTGTAATAGTTTTGCTGGCAGCTTTTCCTGAAATTTGAAACTCGGACAAGGCCGCGGTGTAGTCAGCGTCATCCTGTCCGTAGTCGGGGTGACCGCGGTGTAACCAATGCTTGACGATGTTTTCGCCACCGCCCACAGACCGGAACTCAGAGTTCGACGCCATGGCCACTGCTTCGTTTTGCTTCACTCCCACACAGACTTCGCCGCAGGCGCAGCGGTACTCCAGATTTACCTTGGGGCGTGCGTCAAAGGTGGTGACGTCTGGGCCCGATTGCCATTTGGTGGTGCCTGAGCCTGTTTGTTTCAAAGCCCAGCCGTAATTTGGCCTTGCCCCTGACAGCCAGGACTGAAGCAGCGCCGTGAGATCAATGCGGGCACTGCTAGAGTCCACAACAGGGTGTATATTCAGGCTCTCGAATTTGTTCTCTTTTCCCGTAGGCCAAGCGGTACTGCTGCCAATGCCTCTGTGGGCATGGGTGACGCTGGCGGGCGCCCAGGGGTATTTGATGGCCAATACGTCTATTGTGTCTGGGTTTTTGAACTCGGCAATGGAGTTGGGTGTGAGCTGCAGTTCGGCACTGATTAAAGTGAGCGGTTCGGTGGCCAGTGGACCGAGCTTGAGCGTGCGCAGGGCGATGTCTTTCCCTGCAACAGCCTTAACTTCTTTGGCATGGTCGTCGTGATCGTGGTGGTGATCGTCACTGTCTTCTCGTATTTCAGCAAATTCTGAAAAATAGGGAGCCAAAACCCAGGTGGTTTGCTGAGTTTCGCCGTAGAGTTCTAGATCATATTTTTGGCTTGCCCATGCGCTGGAAACATCGCCAATGCGCTGATAGTAGGAATGCAGGGTGGGGCCTGAGCTGTCTTTTCCCCACGTGAGACTGTAGTCGAAACCGTCTTTTCGCCCTGTTGCAACGATATTGAAAGGGTCGGCGCCGCAGTTCTGTTGCTCCGCCAATGCTTGAAGGTGGGCAAAGGCACTGGCTTCAATTTCTTTACGATCGACTGGGTCGACACTGCGGTTGATTTTTATTTTGCTGGTGTAGTTGTTATTGATTGCCAACACCGAGGCCAGCACGGTGAGCAGCACCACTGTGACGGAAACCAATACGTAGCCGCTTTGCGGGTTTCCGCTCGTGTTCATGGAAAGACAATCCGTTGGTTCACCGTGTGCACCTGATCGGCAAAGGAATAACTCAGCGCGATGTCGAGTACAGCTTGGCCGTGGATGTTATAAACACGGCTGAGATTAAAAGAACTGACATTTTCTAGGCAAATGTATTGCCGGTAGCTGAAGGTTGCGTAGTTTTTTGCCGGATCGTGGTTGATCAACGGTGTTCTGCAGTTGATGTCGGTGCCTTCGAGGCGGGCGCTCCACGTCAACAGGGAACCGTTGTTGGCAATGCCATCTTCGTTGTCGTCCTGTTTGATTCTGTACGCCGAGCTGCCAACCTGGGCCACCAAGTCGGTACCCTCCACCGCTAGGGGGATGATGCTGTTGGGCACAAAGGGCATCCAAGGTGATTGCTGGGTGCCGATAGCGGCTGTACTCGCTGCGTCAAAGACGCCGTCACCGTTGTCGTCGAAATCGACTATTCCGGGCTCGTCTTGGCTGTCTTGGTTATTGCCGGGGTCTTCGTCAATGAGACCATCGTAGTCATTGTCGATCCCGTCCAGCGGGTCTTCGTCAATGAGGCCGTCCTGATCGTCGTCGCGCTCGGGGTTGAGGGCGTTGTTGCCGCGAGGGGATTCTTCCATGGCGGCGATACCAGCCATGCCGTCACCGTTTGCGTCGTCGTACATGTCGAAGCCAGTGCCTCGCAGTTTAATGGCGAGGCCAGTACGAACGACTGCTCTGTCGATAGCGTTAGGGTAGAGCAGCTCGCCATTGCTGGCCAATTGCGCGATATTGTGCAGTAGATCCTCTGCGTGGCTGGATGTGTTGATGTGGCTTGAAAGCTGGCTGTTAGTCTCGGCGCGCTGCAGCAAGGGCATCACCGCTGTGCTGATGGTAGACATCAGCAGGGCGCCCAATGCTAGGGCGAGCAGCATCTCCAGCAGTGTGAATCCGCGTTGATTGCCAAAGGGTTTCATGGATGGCTCTGTGGGCTTAACCAGCGGTTAAGAGTGGAGCTGCCCAAGCTGATGTTGATCTGGATCACCGTCGGTGCGCCCACTGCTGCGGATACCGGGACTGACGTTATTGAGACCAGTTTGCGCTCGGTTGTGAAGGCAGGGTCGGAGAAGGGATTGGCCGTGGCGGCTATGCCGACCAGAGCCTCCAGCTCAGACTGAGGGCTATTGTCCACGATACTGTCTAGGCGTTCACTGAGCAGCGTGCTGGGAGCAACATTCTCCACCGAGTTCACTAGGCCGCTGCGCACTCCCAAGTTTAGTGCAATAGCGCTCAGCAGCAAGGCTGTGATCGCTGTGGCGACCAGCACCTCGATCAAGGTGAAACCGGCGTTAGCGGTCAATGAATGTGTTTGCATACTGGTGCTGTGGTTGCTCTACGCGGCGCTAGCGGCCGAGTGCTCGATACATAAGTTATGCATGTTCTGTGCAAACGAATATGAAATCACTGTATTCCTTGCTGAGCTCACTGCAAGGCTGCAGTTTATCCACCGTAGATCAGCTCACCCGTGACGTTGCTGATCAACAGATAGGGTTCGTCGACGCCGCTGTCATTGCGCATCATCAAGGTCAGTGATTGCTTGAGTGGGGCATGGGTAAGGCTGG
Organism: Granulosicoccaceae bacterium; assembly: GCA_033852095.1. Classification (GTDB taxonomy): domain Bacteria; phylum Pseudomonadota; class Gammaproteobacteria; order CALCKW01; family CALCKW01; genus CALCKW01. The sequence goes on from JAWSVD010000105.1 coordinate 3,921, forward strand.
GCGCTGTTGTGGCAGTCAGTCTCCCAGCAGCATCGAAATACAGTTGCGTCGGTGTGATGTCATCGTAGCGAAGCTGCGAGCTGCTCGTCAGCACATGGCTGCTGACAACGCTATAAGCTTCGTTAATTTTAAAGGGGGAGGGCACGGCCGTTGTGCCGTCGCTGGCGAACAACTGAATCGATGCGCTGTCAATACTGAAAGCGACGGGCTGCCCTTTGGCTATCGCGAGCTGGCGGGCGTAACGCAGTACCTGTTGGTTCTCGGCGACGGCAGAGGCGTAGTCGTCCGTGTCATCTGTTTGTCCCAAGCCCGCGCTATACAGTGAAACGTAGCCAAGCGACAACAAAAAAAGCACGATCAGCAATTCGAGTAAGGTGAATCCCCTCGAACGCTTTGATCGTGCCTTTAATGATTGGGCGGCTGAACGCAATGTCTTCTCAGAATTTGTCGTATGTCGCTTGGTTAGCAATAAACTCGCCGGTATTTGGGCGGTAAAGCCAAGCGGCAGCTGAGCCGTCGTTCCCCAATCCGAGAGTAGATCCAGTATCAATTGCGATTGTGTTTAGATTGCTGTCCAAAGGATTCCCAGGAAACTCTCTGGCTCGAAGATAGGGGCCATTGGGATGGGCGGCGCTTTTGGTGTCGCAAGATTCGCCCGAATTATCGGAATACAGTGTAAGCGCTGATGTTATCTTCTCGAGATTGGTGGTCCATGCGACGGTGGTAGCGCAACGAGCAAGGGCCACTTCCAGCGGATAGTGGCCATTGTCATTTCGATAGGTATCGAGTGCTGAACGAATCCCACTCAAACTGGATTTAGTCGCGGCAATGCGCGCACTGTCACTTGAATTGGCGAACTGAGGCACCACAATTGCTGCAAGGGTAGAGAGGATGACCACCACGATCAGCAATTCGATCAGGGTAAAGCCTTCAGTTTTAACAGTTGGGCGCTTCATGCGTCCTCCAGATAGGGGGTCTGCTGGTAATAGCGACTGAATATAAGAAACCTGAAGCATGCTATTCAGGAAAGACAAAAAACACTGCGGTGGCGAGGTTGATGCACTCGATCAGCAGCAAGCTGCAATCGTGTCATGCACAGTTTGCACCACGGAGAGCTATCCCATGGTGGTAGACAGTTTAAAAATAGGCAAGATCAGGGCCGAGACCAAACCGCCTATCATCACCCCCATGATCAACAGCATCACGGGCTCAGCGATTTTTCCCAAGAGGGCGACCTGGCGGTCCATCTCCGTCTCATAGTGGGTGGCGAGCTTGGAGAACACACGCGCCAAGGCGCCGGCTTCTTCACCGGCTGAGACCAGTTGTTTGACGATGTCGGGCATGTGCGGCGAGCGGTTGAAACCCACGCTCAAACCCTGACCCGCATCCACCAGCTGGGAGACTTCCTCCAGGGTTTTGCCCATTTCGGTGTTATCGAACATGCCCTGCAAATAGTGCAGCGCGTCGGAGACGCTGACGCCGTGCTCCAGTGCGAGCCCCAGCACCCGGGTCATCTGTGAGATGGCGTAGTTGATGTACATATCGCGAGTGAAGGGGATTTTGAACAGCAGGGCTCGTATCGATGCCTTGCCGCTGTCAGAAAAGGCCCAGTGCACCACGACGGTGAAACTCACCGCAAACAAGGGAACCACGACGATGCTGTTCTCTGTCAGTTGGGTGCTCAGTGAAAACATCAGCAAACTGATAAAGGGAAGTTGATCACTGAGCGAGCTAAACATGTCTTTAAATTGCGGGAAAACCACCAGCAAGACAAAGAGACACACGAGTGCGGACACTGCCATCAGCACCGCGGGGTAGGTGAGAGCACCGATGATCGAGCTGCGCAGTCTGTCCTGACGGGCTTCGAAATCGACGATTTTGGTGATGACGTCAGGCAGAAAACCGCCCTGTTCACCTGCGGCAATGAGCTTGAGCTGGACGCCGGAAATCAATTGCGGGTGCTTGCTCAGTGCATCGGAAAAGGATAGGCCGTTGTTGATGTCCTTTTGCACTTGTTGAATGATCGGGTGCAGCGCGGTGTTTGCATTTCCCGTCCTGAGCATGCTGTCCAGCGCGCTGTGCAGGGACGTTCCCGCGTCCAGCATCAGCGACAAACGCTCAAAAAACGTGCTGCGCTCCCGCAACTTTATGCGCTTCGGGGTGAACCCGTGTTGACGGCTTGTCGCCGCGTCTGCGCTGGGCGAGTCGAATTCGATGGCCATGATTAATTGTCGGTGATCCGCATGATTTCTTCAGGTGTGGTCACCCCTTCCAGCACCCTTGCTATGCCGCTCTGGTACAGCGTCTGCGCACCGTTGGATGCCATGTAGGCATTGAGCTGGTCACGGGTGGGGTTGTTGGCCATCAGGCGCTGCAGTTCATCGTCCACGGAGATCAACTCGTGAATAGCCACTCGGCCACGGTAACCCGAGTCATAACATTTATCGCAACCGCGACCCCGCGCGAGCCTGACATCTGTGCGGTCGTGTATGCCCATGCTGGCCAGTACCTCGGGCGAGGCCACGTACTCGGTGCGGCAACTGGAGCAAATGCTGCGCACCAGCCGCTGCGCCATCACGCCGACCAGTGACGATGACAAGAGATAGGGTTCTATGCCCATGTCCAGCAGGCGCGTGACAGCGCTGGGCGCGTCATTGGTGTGCAGTGTGGACAGCACCAAGTGACCGGTCAGGGCTGCCTGCACCGCGATTTCCGCCGTCTCTCGCTCTCGAATCTCCCCGATCATGATGATGTCCGGGTCTTGGCGCAAGACGTGTTTGAGCAGCTTGGAAAAGGTCAGTCCGACCTTGTCACGCACCTGGTTCTGGTTGATGTCGTCCACCTGATACTCAACCGGGTCTTCGATGGTGACGATGCTTTTCTCGATGCTGTTCAGCGCATCCAGGGCAGAGTAGAGCGTGGTGGTCTTGCCGCTGCCAGTGGGGCCCGTCACCAGTATCAAGCCGTGACTGCGTTTGAGCTGCCCCTTGAACTCTTGCAGCGAATGCTCGTTCATGCCGAGTCGATCTATGTCCATCACCGATCGGCTTTTGTCGAGTATTCGCAATACGATCTTCTCGCCGAATATACCGGGCAGGGATGAAAAACGCAGGTCGACGTTGCGGCCGTTGGTATTGATCTGCACGCGGCCATCCTGTGGCAAGCGCCGTTCCGCAATGTCGAGATTGGCCATGATCTTCAGTCTTGAGACCAGAGCGGGGTGCGCGTCCACCGGCGGGGACATGACCTTGTACAGCATGCCGTCCACCCGGAAGCGTATGCGCGTCACTTTGCGCTCGGGTTCGAAATGGATGTCCGAAACACCCTCCATCACAGCGCGTTGCAACAGGCTGTTGATGAGGTTCACGACCGGGCTCGTGTCGGAGGAGTCGTCGATGGCGGAATAGGCATCGGAGACCTGCTCCACCACTTCCACATCATCGCCAGAGTCCAAGCTGCCGATCAGGGAATTGAGGCCCAGATCGTCGCCGTAGGCCGCAGCTGCTGATTCGTAGATTTCTTGCTGCCGCGCGAGAACAGGGCTGACTTCGCAGCCTGTCGTTCTCGCCACGTGATCGATCGGTTGTAGATCTTGGGGGTTGTTGGTGGCGACAAATATGGTATCGTGCAGCCGAAACAAAGGCAGTACTTTGAGCCGTCGCGCGTTGTCGGGGGTCAGGGCCGCCTTGATCACCGCCGGGTCGTAGAGACCTGTGCGCAGCTGTATTAAGGGGTATCCGAATTGATTCGACAAATAGCTGAGCACCGCCGAGTCGTCGATGACCTGTTGCTCAATCAGAATTTCACCGAGTTGACCGCCGTTCTTTTGCTGCTCTTGGATGGCATGGTCTATCTGCTTTGGGGTGGCCAGCGCTTGTTGCACCAGGTATTCGCCGAAACGCATACCCTGCGGCGAGTCTTGCGCCGTGGCGCCTTCGTCGGTGATCAACAGGTGCTCGTGCATGCGCACGGCGGTGAAGACATCACGCAATGTGTTCGAGGGGTTGATCAGGGTGAGGTCACCGCCCGAGCGGTTCAGCAATTGCGCTATGTCGACTAATGCTTCAAGGCACTGGCTGTAAATGATGGGGACGCCGGACAAGTCAATGACAAGGTTGACATCCCATGTCGCCATGCAATCGTTGACCTGCTGCCGCAGCGTTGAGGCCGCTTCGTCTGAGTCGAGCGGGCCGTGTAGGCTCAGACAGGTCGATGATCCGAGTGGAGAACGTGTGATTTCCATGTTTGAATTCTCTCCCTTAGGAACACTTGGGCAGTGTGTGGGCCTCTGCCAGCATGGCGAAATACTCGGCCACAGGAACGGGTTTTCCGCAGTGAAAGCCCTGCGCATAGTCCACCCGCAGATCCGCCAGTACGTCGAGCACGTCCTGATCAGTCACGAACTCTGCAATGGTCTTCAGGCCCATGGCGTGGCCGATGCTGTTGATGCCGTCCACGAATGTTTTAGAGACAGAGTCCTTGGCGATGTTTTTCACAAAAGCACCGTCAATTTTCAGGTAGTCAACTGGCAGGTTTTGCAAATAGCTGAATGAACTCAAGCCCGCACCGAAATCATCCAAGGCAAAAGAGCAGCCCTGATTGCGCAAGCGGTTGATGAAATTGACCGCTGTGTCCATGTCGATTAGAGCTGCAGTCTCTGTGATCTCAAAACAGATCTGCTGAGGCAAAATACTGCTGTTGCCCAACAGTCGCAGGAGCTCACTGGCGTAGTCGGTCGTCAGTGTCCTGCCGGACAGGTTGATGGATAGTGTTGTTTTTACCGCAGGGTAGTCGAGCTGCCATGCCGCGAGGGCATCAATAGAGTGCGAGAAGATCCACATGTCTATGTCGGACATCAGCCCAAAGCGTTCCGCTACGGGGACGAATTCCCCAGGAGACACCATCTCGCCTTCCTTGTCCCGCAAGCGCACCAATATCTCTGCATGGGCGAATTCGGTTCTACCGCCAGCTTTGATGGCGAAAATAGGCTGGGCGTAGAGTTCGAACAAGTTCTCCGCCAGCGCTGTGTGTAGCAGGGGGATCATCTGGCGTTCGCTGGCGTAGCGTTGGTATTGCTGATCCTTGCCATCAAAGACACGAATTTGGTTCGCACCGGTTTGTGCGGCGAGCTCACAGGCGGCATCCGCTTCTTTGATGCACTCATTGGCAGAGGAGTGAGCGCCTAGTGGCGTCAGTCCGATGGCCAGAGAGACGGGGAAACTCTGTGTCTTCCAGTCGAAGGGTTGCTGCGAGACCTGCTCCAAAAATCCTTCCAAACGAACCTGTGCCTGCTCGCTGTTGCAATTTTTCAGCAGAACCACGAACTCGTCGGCAACCAGTCGAGCCACCAAATCGGTCTCGCGAAAATAGTCGTTCATCAATTCTGAAAAGTGTTTCAGCAGACGGTCACCCGCCTCATAGCCGCCGTGATCGTTGACAATGCTGAAGCGCTGGATGTTGATATACGCGATGACGCTGGGACTTTGTTCTGAGCTTTGATCAATGATCGATTGCAGTGATTTCTCAAATCCGGAACGATTGAGCAGCCCTGTTGTTGAGTCGTGGTGCTCGAGTAAATTGCCGGTGATTTCGCTGGCGATGTTGGTCGCGATGCGTGAGTCGCTGTTGAAGAATTTTTCTTCTTTCGCGGAGCGGAAGAACCACAGCCCCCCCAGCGAATTGGAAGGGCTGGGCTGCAGTGGTGCGAATATCGCGTGGTGCCCTGGTAGGGGGCTCGGGGCAGTTGAATCTGGGGTGGCGTTCATGACCACGGCGACTTGTTTGTCGGCAAAGGGGGCGGCGGCTTCGCGCAGCAGGGCGGTGTAATCGCGTTCCGAATGGGGCTGTGTGGCGCCATTGGCGTTGGAGGCGCAGAACAGTCCGAAATCACTTTGCAAGGCCACGGCGTGGTCGAGGCTCAGTTTGGTAACGCACTCCGCGAGCAGCTGGTCCAGTTGCTCTGTGTCACTGTTGCGTTCGCTCTCTTTTTTTGAGGGCTTGTAGAGCAGGTTGAGCTCTTCGTAGCGCTCGGCGAGCTCACCCGCCATTTCATCGAGTTCGCGCACCAGTGCGCACTCTTGTGACCAGCTGTTGACTAGCTGCTCTACCGCCGCAATGCGTTTGCTGTTTTCTTCGCCCTGCCAATAGATATTGACCCGGGCGATCACCTGCTCTTGCTCGTCTTTTAGAGGCAGTTCACGGACCAACGTCAGCTCATCAACAGTGCGTTGCGGGACTTGCCAGGCCAGGCTGTGATCTGGATTGAGCAGGCACAGTGAGCCTTGCTCGCCAAACAATTCGAGCAATATCGCTTCAGAGCGGTCAAGTTGGTCGGGGGAAATCGGGTTCAAGCGCTGTCCCTCAGTTCCTTGAGCAGTTCCAGCATGCGCGACATGCTGACGGGCTTCTCGTGAAATTGGACCTTCCCGTTGAATTGCTGAAGCCATTCGGTCATGTCGTGATCGTAGTGGCCCGAAATGATCAAAATATGAGGACTTGATTCCCCGTATTCGGCGTGCACCCTTTCACAGAAGGTTTTACCGTCCATCAATGGCATTTCTATGTCGGTGAGCACAAAATCTGGGCGACTTTGGGCCACGGCCTCCAGTGCTTGTTCCCCGTTAGCCGCGGTGATTACGGTATAACCTTCGCGACCCAGGCCGGATTTCATTATCCGGATGATATGGGGTTGGTCATCAACAATTAATAGACTAGGCACTTCAGGCTGCCTCGCGCGTCAACGCTGGTGTTTTGTTTAAAATAATGGAGAAGGTAGTGCCCTGTCCTTCGATCGAATCCACTGTCAGGCGGCCGTGGTGTTTTTGCACGATTTCTCGTGCAAGCGAGAGGCCGACACCGTGGCCGTCTTTGCCCACGTTGCTGGCGCGGTAGAATTTATCGAAGACAAAGGGCAGCTCTTTCTCGGGAATCCCAACACCTGTATCGGCAATAGTGATCTGTACTTCATGATCCGTTTCTTTCATATCAACCGTCACCGTGCCCTGGTCTCTGTTGTATTTGACCGCGTTGCTGAGCAGGTTGTTCAATGCTACGGAAAACAAAGACTTGTCCAAAAATAGCGCTTGCATGGCAGCGGGGATATTGGACACCAGTACGATTTGGCGCTCTTTTAAATTGGCCTCTACTCGCGTGAGGCAGTCGCTCAGCAGTTCGGGCAGCCGCACGCGCGTCCGTTCAATGTTGAGGGTGCCTGTCTCAATGCGGGTGGCGTCGAGCAGACTTCGAATCAGGGAGTCAATGCGCTCAATTTCGTCACCGATCACGTTGGCAGCGTCCAAGCGCATCTCTTTGTCCTCGCCGTCGGGGCCTCGCAGGGTCTCGGCAAAAAGGCTCATGGTGTGCAGAGGGGTTTTTAGTTCGTGGGAGAGGCTGGTGACGAACTCTCCGCGAGCCTTTTGGGCCTGTACCGCATCGGTTGTGTCGTAGAAGCAGGCGATACAGAACCCGCTGTCGGGGTCCACGAGATCCCGTATTTCCACTTCAATCCAACGGTTGGGGCGCTGTGGGTGGCTGACCGTGACGGCGCTGCTCGTGTGCTGTTTTTTGATTAGGCGCTGTGAAAGATATTCATTCAGCGCCGGGATATCACACCAATCTTCAAGCGTCTTTCCGGGCAGCTGTTGATTCGCGATGCCGAGCATGGGGGAAAGTGCGCGATTTGCGAAGGCTATCTTGGCGTTGCTGTCAAAGACCATTACACCGAAGGGCAGTGAATTGAGAACCGCATCCAAGTGATTCAGGTGTACGTGCGTGAGCTTTGCTTCTAGCAGGGCTTGTGCGCTCGCACGTTGTAAATGTTGCAGCGACTCGTGGCTCTTTTGCAGACGGGATTCGATGGAGCCGCTGTCTTGCAAAGGGGTGCTGCCACCGGTAACACCCAGTTGCGCGATGTTTTCAATTGCGTGGTCAATGGGGGCAAAATCACGGTTTATTTTGCGCTGGCAATAAGCGTAGAGTGCGACCAGCTGCAGCGACGTTGCAGCGATAATGGCGGCTCCGGCCCGCCACTCCACTGCAAGATCAAAGGATGCCAAGGAGATAAAAACTACGAGCGCCGTCGCCGCCCCCGCCACGCAGAAAAGCATGCTTTTCTGAGCCAGAGAGCCAGCGACCCGCGTCAGTGGGGCGTTTTGATAGAGAGTAGTTTTAGCAGCCATATTAACTGCGATGCATGAATTATACCGTTCTGTTCGCGTGCGCTGTGATCTACGAAAAGCGGCGGCTACGGCCGTGCGCTAGGGAAATACTATTTTTGCAACATCTTGATATCGTTCAGCAAAATGCGCTGTCACACCGTCTCTTATCTGCTCGGGCAGTTCTTCAAAATCCGATTGATTGGCTTTGGGCAATATCACTTCAAAAATATTGCTGCGGCGCGCGGCAATTATTTTTTCGCGTATACCGCCGACTGCCAAAACCTTGCCCGTCAGTGTCAGCTCTCCTGTCATGGCCAGGCGTGGCTTTATCTTCTTGCCTGTCGCTAGGGACAGCAGGGCCGTTGTCATGGTGACGCCTGCGCTGGGACCGTCTTTAGGGGTGGCGCCTTCTGGCACGTGCAGATGAATAGTTGCCTTATCAAAATAGGTGGAATCCGCGCCGTAGTCTGCAACATGACTTGTTGCGTAACTGTACGAAATTTCGGCGGATTCTTTCATGACCTGGCCGAGTTTTCCGGTCAGTTTTAAGGCTCTGGTGCCCTCGATAACTTTGCCAGCCTCTATAGGCAGCGTTGCCCCGCCCATGGAAGTCCAGGCGAGTCCGGTGACAACACCCACGCCTTCCAGTACTTCTTCAGGCCTAAAAATAGGGGCACCAATGAAGTCGCTGAGGTTCTTGCGGTTAACGCTGACGCTGCGTTTTTGTTTGGAGAGTATTTGCACGACCGCCTTGCGCGCGATGCGATGCAAGAGCTTTTCCAAGTGACGAACACCGGCCTCGCGCGCGTAGTGCTCAATGATATCGACCAGGGCAGTATCGGCAATTTTTAACTTTGAAGGGGTCAATCCGCAGCGTTCCAGAACGCGGGGGATCAGGTGCTTGCGCGCGATTTCTAGTTTTTCTTGGGCGATATACCCCGAGACTGAAATGCGGTCCATGCGGTCCAGCAGCGGGCGCGGTATGGTGCCGAGTTGGTTGGCCGTGCAAATAAACAGTACTTTGGACAGATCAACTCGCAGATCCAAATAGTGGTCTAGAAAGGCGTTGTTCTGTTCTGGATCCAGCACTTCCAGCAATGCAGAGGCAGGGTCTCCTTGGTGACTTGAGCCTATCTTGTCGATCTCATCCAGCATGATCACCGGGTTGGCAACAGCCACGTCTTTGAGCGCCTGCACAAGTTTGCCGGGCATGGCACCCACGTAGGTGCGGCGGTGACCTTTGATTTCTGCTTCGTCGCGCATACCGCCGAGGCTGAAGCGGTAGAATTCGCGGCCTAAAGCGTCGGCGACAGCGCGGCCTATGGAGGTTTTACCGACACCTGGCGGGCCAACCAGCAACAAAATAGAACCTGTGACTTCACCACGATAAGCACCGACGGCGAGAAACTCTACAATGCGATCTTTGACATCGGACAGTCCGGCATGGCTGTCGTCTAAGACTTCTCGCGCATGATGTATATCAAGATTATCCTTGGAGAGATGCCCCCAGGGCACCGAAGTGATCCAGTCGAGATAATTTCTAGTGACGCCGTATTCCGGAGATCCGGTTTCGAGCAAGGACAGCTTGCGCATCTCTTCATCAAAGCGCTTGGTGATATGCTCTGCCGGGCTCAGGGGCTGCATGCGATCACGGAATTCATCCAGATCAGCTGTGCGGTCATCCTTGGAAATTCCGAGCTCCTGTTGGATGACTTTCAATTGTTCGCGCAGGAAGAACTCCCGCTGTTGTTTGTTCATGCGCTGATTAACTTGCTTGTCGATGCGCGCGTGTAAATGCGCCACTTCAATCTCACGCCTCAGCAACTTGGTGACGAGCTTCATGCGTGGCATCAACGGCACGGTGTCGATCACCCGCTGTAAGTCATCGCCAGGCACGGTCGTCACCGCGGCACCAAAATCTGCCAGTGGGCTGGGGTCGTTGAGGTTAAAGTGGGTCAGGAAGTTTTTCACTTCCTCACTGTATAAGGGATTCAGATTAACCAGCTCTTTTATCGCTTGGATCAAGGCCATGGCATAGGCTTTGACTTCTTTGCTGCGACGGTGAGATGTGCTGGGATAACTGACGCGGGCCCTATAGAGCGGTTTCTTCTTTAGCCAGCCTTCGATTTTGAAGCGGCACACGCCCTGCGCGATAAACTGGATTTGATCGTCTATCTCCTCGCTGTGATGAATGCGAGCAATGGTGCCCATCTCACTGAAGGTGCTGGGGTCCAGGTCGCCGTCGGGTGATTCGCCTGCAAACAAAAGACCGATAACACGCTGTTCGCTGGCGAGGGCCTTGTCGATGGTCTCTTTCCAGGGTTTAGTGTCCACGGAGAGCGGCTGCACTTGGGCTGGGAAAAATGGCCGTCCATAGATCGGCAGAATGATCAACTTATCGGGCAATGCCTGATCGGCAATGAGCAGTTCGCTGCCGTCACTTTGCAGCACGATGTTGCTGAAATCTGTGGAATTGTCGGACAAGTCGTCGCTCATTTTTGGGCCTGTGCAGAGGAGGAGTCAAAGGGCGAAGATGGGGATTGCCCGTTATTCTTTCAAGTCTGTGGTGGTAGTTGCTAGCAAGAATTCTTCCGAGCGGTATAAGCCAAGGTACTGGGCTTATACCGTAGATCTCGATTTAGCCTATTCGTTGAAAGCGCTCAACACCCGAGGTGATCGTAGAGCTCACTTGTTGGCGCTCCTGCAGCAGCCTCAAGTGGGCCAGGATTTCCCCGAGTGCAAACATTTCTTGGTGGGGATCCATGGCGCGACTGAACATGTCTTCGATCAGCTCAAAGGCGTGTTTGGCGTCCCCGCACAGCAGGAGCAATTCCTGCAGCCGCTCTTCGTGATGCGCCAGCAGTTGTTTGATGCGTCGCTGGGCACCTCTGAAGGGGCGGTCATGGCAGGGCAAAACCAGCGCCGTGTCATCTACTTGCGCAAAGCGATCAAAACTGCCCATGAAATCAGCGAGCGGATTGGTGCCGGGGTTGTAGGCGAAGACGGAGGTATTAGGCGTGATGCGCGGCAAGATATGATCGGCGCTCAGTAAAATCTTGTCAGACGGGCTGTACAGACACACTTGCTCGGGCGTGTGCCCTGCAGCGGTGATGACCTGCCAGGCTCGACCACCAATGTTCAGGGTGTCTCCGTGCTGAATGCGGGTATAATCAGCGGGAGCACCGCTGCAGGCATTGCGGTAGCTTCCGCCGCGATCGGCATGGCGCAGCAGCGATTTGTCGTCCATGCCGTGGCGCCGGTAAAAATCTAGTTGCATGGCCGATGTCTGCTGATCGTCGAGGCCTCGCAGCAGGTTGGCAATAAGCCACTCTGTCTGCGCCATGATCAATTCGAAGCCGTGCTGCTCGCAGAGGTGGCCGACCAGTCCAAAATGATCGGGGTGGTAATGGCTGCAGAGAATGCGTGGCCGCTTGCCCAGCTGTCTGTTGGCCAAGACACTGCTCCAGATCTCTCGCAATTGCTCGGTGTCAAACCCCGTATCAAACAGGATCAAGCCCTCGTCGTCTTCCAGCAGATAGACATTGATGTGGTTGAGCTTGATGGGCAGTGGCAGCCTCAGCCAGTGGATTCCCGGTGCGACTTCTTGTGTTTGTGCAGTATCGGGCGGCGTTTCCCACGGGTAATCGACGACGATTTCATTCATAAGAGAGAGTTGCTCGAAAATTGTGATGTTGAGTAACCGGGCACTTGGAATATCGAACTTGAGTTATTGCGCCCCTGTGTCCACCCGACTGAGCGGTTGTTGGCTGCCTTGCATTATGGCACGCAGCAGCGAGCACGGACGGTACTGTGCTGGCAATGTATGAGCTTGCAGGGCTTTGATCGTGAGGGCAAGTGCGATCTGCGCATGCCCGGCGCTAAGCGGGGGGATTCAAGAAGGGCATTGGTAGCTATTGTGGCGGCCAATGTGGCTGTGGTACCGGGTAGAGCGTCTGTCGAGAATGGGCTGCACGGCGCGGTACACGCCGAGGGGAGCCATTGCTGAATTATCTGTGGGCAGGGTGTGCGAGGAGGTTTTATTTTTCTTGCGCTCACAATTTCCCAAGAGAGGAAAATCAAGGTGATTCATCGCTGCAGTACTGGCGCTGAGAGCAAGCGTCGCACCGCTTGTTGGTTCAGTGCTGCGATCCTTCTTAGCCTGACTCAAGGTCGAGCCAGGCCTGGGCCCGATCGCTCAAATAGCGGGCTCTTCAGTTGAGGGCTCGCTACTGGTGGCCTGCACTGGCTCAGCTTTTTCAGCGAGGTACTTTGCGCAGACGACCCGCAGAAACGATGCAAAGTTGCGCTGTTCCAGCTGGGTGTCGCTCAAATCATCGTGCAGCTTGTTGATTAACTGTGGCAATGAGCAGCCTTGCTTCTCTGCCATTTCAGCCAAAACTTGCCAAAACCCATTTTCCAAACGAATGCTGGTCACTGAACCGCGCAGTCTGACTGAGCGGCGAGTACTCTGGTAGAGGGCGTCGGGGCTGTCTATTTCATCCATTGGGGTCATCTCTCATGCCTCCTACAGCCAAGCGCGTCCGGCACTGGCTATTAATCGTTAGGATCACCGCCGCTGGCGCGTCGGTTAATCGCTCAAAATCGAAAAATGTTATACAAATGAATATTTACGTATACATCAGACTATAGAGCGTATCTGAGTTGAATCAACTTTTTTGATGGCGTCGACGTAGATGCAAATAAGTATTTGTTGCAAGTATGCCCATCATACTCGTTGCTCACCATTACAGAAGCGATTGAGGGTTACAGTATTCGCGTGTTTTGGACTGGACTATTCTACATAAGGCAAAGTGAGCCGAGCTGTTCGGCCGATTTTGATAAGTGGCGATTAGCGCTTTGCAGCTTAGCGCCGTTAACCGCCGACGGCTTCCGTGACAGTCACAATCACCGAAGCCATACTGGAATCGTCGTCATCACTGACCCTGTAACTCAGTGTCACGGCGCCCACTGGGTCGCCTACGGCGGCCGCGTAAGTGACAACGCTGCCGGAGACGGAGGCCTGGGTAGGTGGCGTAATCAATGAATAGCTCAAGGAGTCGCCTGCATCAGGGTCGCTGCTGATACTGCTCAGATCAAAAGTCTCTGTCGACCCTTGTAGCACTTCAAACGAGCCCGCACCCGCCACTGGAGGCCGGTTGGCGGCGGTGATACTGACCGTGAGTGTGCCTGAAACACTCGCCTCGTCGTCTGACACGGTGTAGACAACTGAGGCTGTTTGTGTGGAATCACTCGCGACCGTGTCGAAGCGGATAACACCGTTGGTCAAGCTGACATTCGACCAAGCACTGCTGATGCTGAAATTCAGATCGCTGTTGTTCCCGTCTGGGTCGTCGCTGATATCCGCCAGATCCAAGCTGGTGAATTCGCCCGCTTGGATGGAGCGGCTGACATCTCGAGTCGTGGGTGGCTCATTGGGTATAGCGCTGACGGTGACGCTGAAGGTACCGGTGTCGGAATCCTCACCGTCACTGACACGGTAGTCAACGGACACGGTGCCGGAGCTGTCACCGGTATCGGTGGTGACATTTAAGGTGGTGCCAGTAAGTCGTGCATTTGTTGGCGGGCTAAGCAACTCGTAGCTGAGGGTGTCGCCGTCAGCGTCGCTGCTCAGCGTAGCGAGGTCGACACTGGCTGTGGCACCGGCCGTGATGCTGCCGCTGCTGTCGCGGATGGTCGGCGGGTGGTTGGGTATTGCGCTGATAGTGACGCTGAAGGTGCCGATGTCGGAATCCTCACCGTCACTGACACGGTAGTCAACGGACACTGTACCGGAGCTGTCACCGGTATCGGTGGTGACGTTTAATGTGGTGCCGTTGAGTCGCGCATTTGCAGGCGTGCCCACAATTGAGTAGCTGAGTGTGTCGCCGTCTGCGTCATTGCTCAGAGTGCTCAGATCGACAGAAGCCGTTTCACCCGCCTGTACGGTGGCGCTGCTGTCACGGATTGTCGGTGCTCGATTGGGTGTGGCGCTGATGCTGACGCTGAAGGTACCTGTGTCGGACTCCTCACCGTCACTGACACGGTAGTGCACGGACACTGTACCTGAGCTGTCACCGGCATCGGTTGTGACGTTTAGTGTGGTGCCGTTGAGTCGCGCATTGGCGGGCGTGCCTACAATTGAGTAGCTGAGCGTGTCGCCGTCGGCGTCGTTGCTCAGCGTGGCGAGATCGACGCTAGCGGTCTCACCGGCCCGCACAGTGGCACTGCTGTCACGGATTGTTGGCGGTTGGTTCGGCGTGGCGCTGATGGTAACGCGGAAAACACCCGTGTCGGAGTCTTCGCCGTCACTGACGTGATAAACCACTGACACGATGCCTGAGCTATCGCTGGCTTCGGTAGTGACGGTCAGTGTGGTGCCATTAAGTCGCGCATTTGTGGGGGGGGCGACAAGCTCATATCTAAGCCTGTCGCCGTCTGCGTCGTTGCTCAACATGGCGAGATCGACACTGGCGCTTTCACCGGCTGCTACGTTGGCACTGGCGTCCCGGACGGTGGGTGGGCGGTTGGGTTTTTTTGTGACCTCAACAGTCACAGCGCCTGTGTCTGAATAACGGCCGTCGCTGACGCGGTAGCTGACAGTGAACCGCCCGGGAGATTGGGTTGCCGCTGTGCTGAAACTCAGCGTGGAGCCCGACAACGATACGCCTGCGCGCGAACCATTCAAGGCAAAGCTCAGAGCATTGCCATCGGGGTCGCTGGAAATGCTCTTTAGGTCGATACCGAGTGTGCCGCCCTGTTGCACATCGCGCGTGATATCGGTAGCGACAGGTGCGCGGTTTATCCCGAGTATTGTCACCGTTGCTGTTCGGCTGGTGGTCTGGTCCGCGCGGCTAGCGGGGCTGACGTCTTGTCCTCTGTCTGTGGCATTAAAGGTGATTTCAGTCGAACCGTTTTGCTGTGGCTCAAGCGTGATCATTGCTACGCCATCGCTGTCTATGGCGGCAGGATCGCGAACTGTCGCTACGTCAGTTCGGGAAGAGCTCGAGTTTAAGCGCAAAAGCTCCGGCTGGGTCTCCCGATCCGTAAGCAGTAGCTCGATGAAGCGTGTTGACGGATCGCCGTTGTCAAAATCAAACACATATGAAAGCCGCGCTGTGATTTCAGGCGCTTCATTGATCTGCAATACTGTGATGGACAGCCGGCCAGTGGCAGTGGCTCCGGCCACGTCTTGAACCGTGAACGAAAAAGAGTCTTCACCGTGGAAGTCTTCTTCAGGCGTGTAAATGATGTGGTCGCCGGCGCTGTTCTGAATGGTGGTACCGTGCAATGGCGCGCCGACCTGGAAAATGCTCAGAGGCTCACCTTCTGGGTCAGATGCCAAGGAGGAAACAGCAATCCTTTCACTGCCGTTCTCGTCTGTCGCGAGCTCCGGCGCCTCGAGAATAACAGGGCCACTGTTTTCACCAATGACCGCTATCGTGACCGTCTTCGGGATCGAGTCTCTCTCGCCGTCGTTGACGACGTAGCTAAAGGAATCGTCCGCACCTGGGGCGAGGCTGCTGCTGGGTTGATAGACAAAACCGCCGAGCGTGTTGAGCGAGAACTGGATTGCGTGCAGCGGCTCTGTGACTATTCGTGCGTTCAAACAGGGCGGTAGCGCGCTGTTTTCCAAGGTCGCGAAATCGAAATCGTCTTGGGATCCGCGCAGAACACCAGTACCTGATACCAAGCTGCAGGCTTCATCAAAGATTGCGTCGCTGGTTTCCAGCGTCTTTCGGTATTCGACTTGATAAGCGTGTTCTGCAGCTTTTGGCGCAGCGTTGTTTGATTGAACACAGAGCAACACTTCTTTTAATGTTTGCGCGCCGTTGTGATCTTCTATTTTGACGTTGTACTTTAAAGCGATTGATTGTTGCAGGGCAGGGAACGCTGTCGTGAATGAATTGCTAACACCTTCATCCGGAGAGAATTTTAGCTCGCAGTCTTCTGTGCTGACAAAGGCGGCGCAGGCTTCATCAAGACTTTCTGCACTGGAAAGGGGGGCGTCGCAATCGAGCGCGATAGTCGGCCCTGCACTGAGTGCTATGAATTCGGCCTGCACTTGGCGCTCGTCGGTGATTTTCACCGTGTAGGTATCTGATTCAGACAGCATGCCATCAGCGGCGTCAGCAGCAGGTTTAACGTTTGATTGCGCACCGGTTTCATCAACCCATGAGCAAGCGCTGAGCGCGCAGATCGCGCCGAATAATAAAATCTGGTTTTTCATTGTTCCTTTATACCAGTATCTAAGGCCACCTTTTGCGCTGCTGTGGCCGAATAACGTGATCCGCGTCCCAACTCGTGTATTTTAATTGTTGCGCATGTCGCACTCTAAAAACGCACACCAAGCAGTTAGGACCTCTGCAAATTCACTGCGGCTCAAGCGACGGTCGGCTGCTGAATCATCCGAATGGCTCGCCAGTCGAACTGTTTTGGGGTCAATGCTCAAAGAAAAAGCGTTGCCGTGGAACTCTGCCTCTTCAGGTTGCTTCAGCAGCATCAGCAAATCCCGCGCTATCTCCACCGAGTCCTGTATGTCAGTCTCGAGAAAGCAGCTGACGCGGCTGTCATCTCCCTCGGCCCGAGGTGCGCCGTCTTCGTCGCGGTAAAATCGGAGATCGCCCATTATCTGTCCCTCACGTACACGGGAAAGGCCGTGTTGATGTCGCCCTTGGACAGCGTGTAGCCCTGGATCTGAAACTGATGGCCCGAGGGGCCGCGCCAGGGTTGTGCGTCAGGATTCTTACTGTTTTTGTAGGCATGCAGTACCGCTGCGACGACTGTTTTCTGCGACATGTTGTCGGGGAAGAAGCTCGAAAATTTCTCCCGCCACTGCTGGCCGTCACGAACGGATATCGTCGCCGTGTAAATGCCTGCGTTGTTGGGCTTTGATTTGATCGCCACCAGTTTCGCGTTCGCCGGGTCTTGGCCGCCGGGGCGGGAGTGGAATCCCACGGCTTTGCCCTTGCGATTGATCTCGCCCTCAAAAATATGCCACTGGTTGATCGCCGGTTGTGTGTTTGACCAGTGGGCGGGTGCCTTCGAGCTCGTCGCGTGTTGGCTTGTGCCGCTGATCGCTGACGAGTTGTTCTGAGAGCCCAGCAGCTTGTGGCCAATCTCGGCGTAGTTGGAGCCCAGTGCGATCAGTACCAGTGCGACGAGCGATACGAGGTTCTTTTTTGTTAGTTTCATGGGCAGGTAGCCCTTGTCCCGTGAAAGTCAGAGTAAGGAACATAATAACACCGAGATTTTCGCAAGGGTTTACAATGCAGACACTTGCTTTTATTGCAAACAAGCAAGCTAATAAGCACACTGATTCACCTCTGAAACACTGACCCTTATATTTTTCATCACACGGTTTTCTGTGACAGTGTGCCTTTCCCCGTTGAGCACATTTTCTGGAGAAATTGCATGGATCAAGTTATCGCGCACTTAAACGCCCGCCGCGCGGATCACCTTGAGCAATTGTTCGAGCTGCTGCGGATTCCCTCCGTCAGCGCCGACCCAAAAGCGGCTGAGCAGATGCTAGCCTGTGCCGAAAAAGTACAGCAACAATTGAAAACCGCCGGGCTCGATAAGGTGCAATTGTTGTCGAGTGACGGTTTCCCCGCAGTTTATGGCGAGAAAATAGCGTCCCCCGAGCGGCCGACGGTGCTGATCTACGGTCACTACGATGTGCAGCCCGCTGACCCACTCGCGCTGTGGGAGAGTGATCCTTTTGAGCCTGTAGTGAGGGACGAGAAAATTTACGCGCGCGGCGCGAGTGACGACAAGGGGCAGTTTTTTATGCACGTCGCTGCGGTGGCCGCCATGATCAGCTGCGATAACCTGCCCTGCAACGTGAAGTTCTTGGTCGAAGGCGAGGAGGAGGTGGGTTCGACACACTTGCCCGCTATCGTGGAGGCGAACAGGGGTCTCTTGCACGCCGACACTGTCTTGGTCTCCGATACCAGCATGGTGGCGAATGACGTGCCGTCAATTACCACGGGTGTCAGGGGGCTCGCCTATTTAGAAGTGACTGTGACGGGACCGAACAGGGACTTGCATTCTGGCATGTACGGCGGTGCCGTCAGCAACCCGATCAATGAGCTGTGTCAGATGATCGGCAGCTTGCACGATGCCCAAGGGCGCGTCACGGTTGAAGGTTTCTACGGAGGCGTCTTGCCGCTGAGCGATGAGGAGCGGGCGGGCTACGCCAATGTCCCCTTCGATGAGCGGGCCTACTGCGAGAGCTTGGGTGTGGCGGCGACGCGAGGTGAATCTGGATATACAACCTTGGAGCGCGTGGCCGCGCGACCCGCACTGGATGTCAACGGTATCTGGGGCGGTTATATAGGCGAGGGGGCTAAAACGGTGATTGCCTCGCAGGCCCGCGCAAAAATTTCAATGCGTCTGGTGCCGAACCAGAACTCCGCCGAGATCACGCGCTTGTTTCAGCAGCATTTTGAGGGTCTGGCAAAAGACGGGGTGGGCGTCGAGGTGCGAGACCTGCACGGTGGTGAACCGGGCATCATGCCGCTGGACTCGGCTGCTTACCACGCTGCAAGCCGGGCCTATGAGAAGACATTTAATCAAGTGCCCTTGCCATTGCGCAGTGGCGGCAGCATCCCCTTGGTCAGTATGTTCAAAGACAAGCTTGGCTTGGACACGGTCATGATGGGTTTCGGCCTGGACAGTGATGCGATCCATTCGCCCAATGAAAATTATGGCTTGTTTAATTTCTATAGAGGCATAGAAACTATCACGTGGTTTCATCACTATTTTGCTCAATCTCGATGATTGGCGCCTATTATTCTTGTGAGTTGATTTCATGGCGCTAACGCCCTCTACTGACCGTGTGCTGAACAAGGATGTCGTTATTCTGTCTTTATGTCAGGCCATGATGACAAGCACCAATTCCTTGGTGGTTGCCTGTTCTGCATTGGTGGGCATGTCCCTGGCCAGTGATCCCTTATTGGGAACACTGCCAGCGGCATTGCAGCACCTGTTTACCATGTTGTGCACAATGCCCGCGTCGCTGTTGATGGAGCGCCTGGGTCGACGATTCGGTTTTGCGCTTGCCGCGTGCATTGGCATGGCGGGTGGCTATTTGGCGTGGCAGGGCATTGTACAGCAGGATTTTGTGGTCTTTGCGGCCGGTACGGCACTGTTCGGCGTGCACAATGGCTTTGGCAATTTCTATCGTTTTGCGGCGGTGGAGGCGGTGTCTGCCTCGGTGAAAAACAGGGCTATTTCCTTCGTGCTCGCGGGCGGGGTGCTGGCGGCGGTACTCGGGCCAAATATCGCCAACTGGACACGTTTCACTGTGCCAGACGCACCGTTTGCGGGCAGTTTCATGGCGGTCATCGGCTTGTATTTCGTGAT
This sequence comes from Granulosicoccaceae bacterium, assembly GCA_033852095.1. Classification (GTDB taxonomy): domain Bacteria; phylum Pseudomonadota; class Gammaproteobacteria; order CALCKW01; family CALCKW01; genus CALCKW01. The sequence goes on from JAWSVD010000105.1 coordinate 23,441, forward strand.
ATTTGTCATCGTATCGCAGTTGAACCTACAACGACCAGCCGTTGCGCCAGCCTCAAGCGGTGGTCGCAGCCTACGAGAAATTGCGGCACAGCCTTTGTTCAAGGTGGCGGTACTGGTGGCTACTGCCGGTTATTCACTGATGGTGCTTTTGATGACCGCCACGCCGCTGGCGATGGCGGCGCATGAACACCCCTTTTCCGACACGGCCATTGTGATTCAGTTTCATGTCTTGGCGATGTTTTTGCCATCGTTCTTTACGGGCCGCCTGATTGACCGCTTTGGTGTGCGGGCGATCATGGCATGGGGTGTGGTGATGGGGCTGCTGACGGTCGCCACTGCATTGACTGGAACTGGTTTTTGGTGGTTTTTCTGGTCCTTGGTCTTGCTGGGTTTGAGTTGGAATTTCATGTTTGTCTCGGCCACCAGTTTGCTGACCGAGTGTTATAGGCCCGAAGAGCGAGCACGGGTACAGGCCATCAATGATTTTTGTATTTTCAGTTCGGTTGGTTTGTGCGCCTTTGGTGCAGGTGCTCTTCAGGCTTATTATGGCTGGGGGGCCTTGTGCCTATTGGCAATCCCGCTCTACTTGATCGCTGCTTGGGCTGTTTGGTCGCTGTCCTCGCGTGCGCAGCGCAGTGCCTTAATTTGAGGGCATCGGAATGACGGAAAACCTTCGCAGCAGCTGTCCACACGATTGCTCCAGCGCCTGCGGCCTGCGAGTAGAACACATCGATGAACGGTGTATTGGCGGTGTTAAAGGCGGCCCAGCACACGGTTGCACTCTTAGTGTTATCCGCGCCAAAGTCTTCCGTTATCAAGAGCGAAACCACCACACAGGAGGGCTGAGCCAGTCGCGCAAACACGGGAGAGAGAGCTTCGTCGGCCAAGAGGCTGTTGTGTCGACCGGCTGGGCTGAGGCGCTGGATTCGGTTGCGGGGATGTATCGTACAATCACTGAGCACTGCGGCGTCGACACTATCTGGCCATATAAGGTCGTGGGTACCATGGGCTGTACCGCTGCTACCGGCAGTTAGAGCTGTTGTCCACAAGTCGCGTCATGCGGGCGTTCAAGGTAGACTGAATTAATTTTGAATCATAGATTTTTACAAGGATTGGATCGATGGAAAATCAGAATCACCCCGCGGTTGCCGCGGTGCAAAAAAACTACCTGTGGTTGACGCTGGGTTTTTTCCTGCCCGTATTTGCACTTTACGGTGTCTACACCATTTTTCAGTCGCGCGAGCAGAGCAAAGACTCTTGGGTTGAGTCGCACACCGACTACCAGCTGCGTTTGATCTCTGCCGTGGCGGTGATGTTGGCTGTGGGCATCATACTGGGCATGTTGCATTGGGGCTATTTGGGCTTTGTGGTTTTTGCTTTCTTCTGGTTGTGGTACGTGCTGCGCATCGCTAAGGGTTGGAGCAAGCTCGGCGTGGGTGAAGCAGCGGATTCTGGTTGGATTTAGTTCCTGTGCACGCGGCATGACCTCACGCGCTCGTTCCCGCGGCTGGTCTGAATCACTTGACCAGCTGTTTGCCTCGCACGCCAATCCTGAGCGTGCGCAGCAAATGTCCCGCTATCTGCGGGATCAATTTTCATTTTACGGCTTGAGTGCCGCTGCTCGGCGAGCGCTGCAACAGCAGCACGTTCTTTCTGCCGGGCCTGTTGACGATCCTTTTTCAACTGCGGTCGCTCTCTGGCAACTGCCAGTACGTGAGTGCCAATTGGCGGCCGTTGACGTGATCAATCACAAAGCTAAATCACACGATCCGGACAGGCTGGCGCAGTGTTTGATGGCATTGATCGTGGATAAATCTTGGTGGGATACCGTCGATATGCTCGCTGCGACGGGGCTTGCGGCGGCCTTTCGCGACCCCGGCACGCGTGCCCGCTACCTACCGCTCTGCCGTCAGTCGGGCAACTTCTGGCTGCGTCGCTCGGCCTTGATCTTCCAGCTGAAATACCGTGCGGATACCGATGTGGCGCTGCTGTTCGCCATCATTGAAGAGAACCTGGGCGGCCGAGAGTTCTTTATCAACAAGGCCATTGGTTGGTCCCTGCGCCAATACGCGAAGACTGACCGTGACGCGGTGGAGCATTTCGTGGCCACGCACGAACTCAGCCCGCTGTCCCGGCGCGAGGCGCTGCGCTAGGCTGCCGGGCGAGAGCGAGAAGCCTTGCTGCGGAACACTGTTTTTGGCCGTGTTCCGCGTCTGTTTGATTAAATAGGCGGAGCGTCCAAGGCGTTGTTCGGCTCAATCACCACCAAAATCCGCTTAGAAACTATCTCTTCCTCGCGACGGGCCCAGCCCTCGCTCGGCCTGCAGGACCGTTGTTGCCCGACTGGACTGGTTCCACGCCAATGACCGGCTTGTTGATCAAGCCTTTCCAAGCTTTGTGTTGAAGTGTGCATGCAGCGCCCGCATGATACGGGGAGTCTGTGCGGCATTTTGTCGCGCGTTAAATTAAGGTCGCGAGAGGCCACTCTAGGAGAATTAAGAATGAGCTTAGTCAGCACACTGGGTAAAATCGCCATGGGTGTCATGGTCGCCAAAGGCGTGGGCAAAATGATGGGTAACCGCGCGGGCGGCGCGCAGGGCGGAGGCGGTCTGGGTGGGCTGGCCGGTATGCTCGGCGGTGGCCAAGGCGGAGCCGGCGGTCTGTTGGGCGGCTTATTGAGCAGCGCGATGGGTGGTCAGCAAGGTGGCGGCGGTGCTGGTGGCTTGATCGGCAGTCTGCTCGGCGGCGGGCAGGGCGGTAGCCAAGGTGGGCTCGGCGGTCAACTCGGTGGTTTGTTGTCTGGCGGGAGCCAGCAGGGCGGTGGCCTCGGTGGTCTGCTGGACTCGCTGGGCGGTGGCGGTGCTGCTGCGGGAGGCTTGGGCGGTTTGCTCAACCAGGCCTTCGCCGGGCAGGAGCCTGCGGTTAACCCCGATGCCGAAAAACAAGCGGAGTTGTTGTTGCGCGCCATGTTGAGTGCGGCGAAAGCAGACGGTGAGATCGATGCCGGTGAGCGTGAAAAACTGACCCAGCACCTCGGTGATGTTTCGCCTGAAGAGGCCGCTTTTGTGCAGCAGGAAATGTCGCGCCCGGTGGATGTTCAAGCGCTGATCGCCGATGTGCCACAAGGCATGGAGCAGCAGGTCTATCTGATGTCCCTGACGGCCATCGATTTAGATTCACAGGCTGAAGCGCAGTATTTGGACCAGCTGGCTCGGGGGCTGCGTATTGATCAGCAACAATGCAATGCCATTCACCAGCAACTGGGTGTGCCGGCGCTTTATAACAGCTAGATCTCGATTAACCCAGCTGGTATCAAAGGGCTTCCTGCGGCAGTAGGAAGCCTTTTTTATTGCTGTGCAGTGTCGTAGTTTTTAAACAGTTTCAGCGTCAAGTCGAGTGCCTGTTGTGCGCGCTGATCGCATTGCTCCGGGCTGAGGGCGTCTTGAACCCCGATTGCTCGGCGCATTTGCAAATCGCCGATCAGCAGCGACACGTATGTTTGCACCGCACTGTCCGTCTCTTCCTCTGACCAGTGGCCGAGCTTGGCTGCCGCGCTAAACAGTTGATTGATCAACGGCATAATGGTCAGGCGTCCAGCGGCAGCTATTGCGTCGCCAAGCTTTTCACCGGGTGCGTTGTTTTCCGCTTCCGCCGCTGCGGCACGGTTGAGGGCGATCGCGCGCGGACTGGTCACCAACCCTAACAAGGCGGGCCCAAATTCGCGCAAGGTATCCAGCGGGTTGTCGCCATCTCGCAGGCAAGCTTCTAAATCCTCTTTCACTTGTCTGCTGTTCTCTTCAACCAATGCGGTGAACAGCCCTTGTTTACTGCCGTACCAGCGGTACAAAGTCTCGTTGGAAGCCTTGGCCTTTTTAGCGATAAGAAGCATGGAAGAGCTTCTGTACCCACGTTCAGACAACACTTCGTACGCGGCTTCTTCTATCAATCGTTTACGGGCATCTTGTTTTTCTTTTCGCATATTAGTGGTCTCTCTTTACAAAAGCGTACGTTTTATTACGCCCATTTGGTGTACCTTTGAGTACGCCTTCCCTAGCCCATTTGGATCATACGGATGTAGATTATAGCGATGAATAAAACAAAATTTTCACACTTTAGCGCCATTGCCGTGACATTCGCCTTCGGGATCATGGCCGGATTCTTCTGGACTTACTCGTTTAATGTAAATTACGCCACAATAGCTCTTGAGGCAAATGAGTACGCCAAAGTGCAGAGCCTCTTCAACGTCAATGTACGGCATGCGATGTTTTTTAGCTTTTTCTTTGGCGGCGCTGTGCTCTGCGTTGTGGCCATTGTATTCAGTTGGCTGACAGCCAACAGTGGGCGGTTTTGGCTTCTTCTGATTGCGGGGATGCTCTACACCTTTGGCATCATCGTGTTCACGCGTGAAGTGAATCTGCCCCTGAACTACCAAACTGAGGCGTGGCAGCTCGGTGCCGTCCCCGCCAATTGGCGGGCAGTGAGAGATGCTTGGAATGAGGCGAATTTGCTGAGAACAGCTGTTTCTGCCGCTGCATTTCTACTCGCAATCGTATCACTGACCTGTAATTCAGAGCGCAAATAACGGCAGCAGTTCAGATCATCGTTACAGACGGCTGCAAAGACCGGCAAGAGTGCGCTCGCTTTTTGTCTGTGTGTAGACCGATCTGATATGTCTTGGTGCTGCGGCTAAAAAACATATCCGTGGCTGAACATGCTTGTCGCCGTGCATGGGTGTCGGTAGCATGGAGGGATTCATCAGCAGACACAGAATCGCTTACACATCATGGATTTCTTAGAAGAATTACGCTGGCGCGGGTTGCTGCACCAAACGGCCGGAAACGGTGTTGAACAACATCTGCAAGCACCGGGGCAAGTTGCTTATTGTGGCTTTGATCCCACGGCTGATTCACTGACTGTTGGCAACTATTTGGCCATCAAAATGCTGATGACCTGGCAGCGTGCAGGACACAGACCCATCGTCCTGATGGGCGGGGGCACTGGGCTTATTGGCGATCCCTCCGGTCGTGACAGCGAGCGCCTACTGCAGACTGTCGATCAGGTTGAACACAACATTTCGCAGCAGCGAAAGATATTTGAACAGCTGATGGATTTCGACAAGGGAAATCCCTGCGCTGCTACGATCGTGAACAATTACGATTGGTTGGGAAAGCTGGGTTTTATCGAAGTATTGAGAGACGTCGGCAAGCATTTTTCGGTCAATGCGATGATCAAGAAGGATTCGGTTGCAGACCGACTCAACAACCGCGAGCAGGGCATCAGCTACACCGAATTCAGTTACATGCTGCTGCAGGCCTACGACTTTCTGCACCTGCGGCGTGAGCACGGTTGCACAGTGCAGGTGGCGGGCTCTGATCAGTACGGCAACATCGTGGCGGGCATGGATCTGATTCGCCGTTATTACGATGATGCGAAGGAGGGCACTGCCTACGGCATCACCAATAAACTGGTGACGCGCGCAGACGGCCAGAAAATCGGGAAATCCGCTGGTAACGCCATTTGGCTCTCCGCGGATCGCACCTCGCCATACCAGTTCTACCAGTACTGGATCAACACGGACGACGCCGACATCATCAAGTTCTTGCACTGGTTCAGTTTTTTGCCGGAGCAAGAGATCCAGAGTCTCACGCAGCAGCATGAAGAGGCTCCCCATCAGCGCACCGCACACCGCGCACTGGCGCAGCACATGACCGCCATGATGCACGGCGACGCCACGTTGGCCGCAGTGGAAGCTGCGGTGCAAGCCTTGTTTGGCGGCGATATTCGCGGTCTCGATGCAGCGATGTTGGCCGAGGTGTTCGCCGATGTCCCGAGCAGTGAGCATGACAAATCACTGCTGGGCGGGGAGGGGGCTAGCTTGTCGGAGCTGCTGGCTGATACTTCTTTGGCGAGTTCTAGGCGTCAGGCGCGAGAGTTTCTGCAAAACGGTGCTGTTGCGGTGAACGGTGAAAAGGTCGCGGCCGATTATGTGCTGCGCTCCGAAGATCTATTGCACGGTTCCACGGTGTTACTCAAACGTGGCAAGAAAAACTGGCACGCCACCAAGTGGCACTGATCAGCGGCGCTCAATCCCTTTTTAAGGCCTAGACATGACGCTTACAGTGAGCGAGATACAAGATCAGTTGGCAGGCGTGGATTACGTGGCCGATCCTGCCTTGAGCACTTGCTTGCAATTGATGTCGGTGTTGCGGAAGCCTGTGTTACTGGAAGGGGATGCGGGGGTCGGTAAGACCGAAGTCGCAAAGGCACTGTCGCGTGCCACTGGCCACAAGCTGGTGCGCCTGCAATGTTATGAGGGGCTGGATCTGGGCTCCGCGGTCTATGAGTGGGACTATCAACGGCAGCTGCTAGCGATTCGCATGCTGGAGGCCGAAGGCAGGAAAACCGCTGAAGAGAGCATTTATTCTCGGCGGTTTTTGTTGGAGCGCCCGCTGATGCAGGCGATCACATCTGCCGAGCCTGTGGTTTTGCTGATCGATGAAATCGATCGAGCCGACGAGGAGTTTGAAGCTTTTCTGCTGGAGCTGTTGTCTGATTGGCAAATCAGTGTCCCTGAGTTTGGGACGGTGAAAGCTGTCTCTCAGCCGACGGTTATTCTCACCGCCAACGGCACGCGGGAGCTGTCGGATGCGTTGCGGCGTCGGTGCTTGTATTTTTATGTGGACTACCCCAGCTTCGACAAGGAGCTGCGCATACTGCGAGCAAAATTGCCCGCGCTCGATCAAGCGCTGGCCACGCAAGTTGTGGGCTTTGTGCAGCGATTGCGTGAGGCCGAGCTGCGCAAATCGCCCGGCATCGCTGAAACCTTAGATTGGGCCACAGCCCTGCTGAATCTGCAGATCAAAGACCTGAGCGATGCTCCGCAGATCATCGCCAGTACGCTGGTGTGTCTGCTGAAAACCCAAGAAGACCAGATGGTGATGGACGCCGAGTCGATTGCCGAATTGATCGAAAAACTGCGCTAGCCAGGTGGTCACAACTGATTCCTTCGCTGATTCTACTGCTGTCCGGCTAGAGGAGCGGATACTGTGTTTTGTGCGCGATGCGCGGTCAGCGGGTTTTCACAGTGGCTTGGCTGAGTCACTTGATGTCGTCAGTTTGTTGGCTATCGCCGATCCCTTTGAACCCCTGGCTTTCTACTGGCAGTTGCGCAGTTTGCTGTGCTGTGACCGTGAGCAGTGGCAGCGTTTTGAGGCTTTTTATGTGGCGTGGTTTTACCCCCAAGACACTGAGCTCAGCGAGCGAACAGAGGGCGAAGAAGGGCTCGCTGCGAGCACCGGTGGAAAAGGGTCGGGCATGCGTTATCTTAGCGAGCTGCAGACGGCACAGCAAGTGATGGCGGCAAGCGAGCAGGCCAAGGGTGGCGGCTCAGCGCAAGAGAGCTTGTCGATGGCTGACTTTCGGTTTGTCTTCGATCGAGCCGAGCAGCGCGAGCTGGCGCTTTGGCTGGACCGGCTCGCCCGGCGTATACGGCGTCGCTTGATACGCAGGCACAGGCAGGCCAATAGGGCGAAGGCTCTGGACTATCGGCGCACCACGCGGCGGGCGCTGCCCTTGGGTGGGGAGGCCATGCGGCTGTGCTTTAAGCAGCGGCGCAAGCGCTTGCCGCGGTTGGTGTTGCTGCTCGACGTGTCTCAATCCATGGACGTCTACACCAAGTTCTTCATGCGCTTCGCGATGGGTGTCTCTGGCGTGTTTCAGGAGTCAGATGTCTACGCTTTCCACACACGTTTGATTCATCTCGGTGATGTCTTGCAAGAGCGGCAGGTGGGGCGCCTGGAAGCGCGACTGACCTCCCTGTCCAAAGGCTGGCTCGGGGGGACGCGTATCGCCGCTTCACTGCAAGAGTTCAATCAACAGTACCTTCGGCGCACGGTGCACAACAGAACCATCGTGATGGTTTTCAGCGACGGCTACGACACCGCGGCCAGTGGCGAGCTGGCGCAGCAGCTGGCGTTGATATCTGCTCGGGCCCGCAAAGTGCTCTGGTTACACCCGCTCTTGGCCCGCCCGGGAGGGCCCAAGCTTGACCCCGGTCTACGGCACGCACTGCCACACATCGACGCCCTGCTGCCAGCCCACAGTTTGCAGGCACTGGCCGAACTCGAAACACACCTGTCTCGCTGACAGTGCAGCGCAGTGTGCGGTGATCAGTTCTGCGCTGCTTCCCACTCGGCGGGGGAAAAGGTTTTGACCGTCAGGGCGTGCAGTTCGCCGGACTTGATAAAACTGTCCAGCGCGGCGTAGACACGCTTGTGACGCGCCAGGGTGTTGGCGCCTTCGAAGCTAGCACTGACCACAGTGGCTTCGTATTTGTAGCCATCCCCGTCAAAGACAGTGTGCTCGTCGGGGAAGGCATCAGCCAACTGCTTGGCCATGGTTTCGAGTTGCATCGGTAGCTCTGACATCAGGTATTAGGCGCCGCGTAGAAGATGTATTGCGTGCTGTAGTCCGAAAATTCGAAATACACTTTGTCGCCTTCTTGCTTGTCGGCTTTGCCGTCGAGATTGGCGTCGAGGATGCCGTAGCCAAAGCGGTAGGGGCGGGCTGCGCCTGACTCTGTGCCAGTGCCGGTGGAGATCTTGTCGATCTTCATGAAGCGCTTGACCAGCTTCCCGCCGTTGTAAATTTCCAGCACGCCGTCGGTGCCGGTCCAGTTTTGCATGGTGCGTCCCAGGCGATTTTGGGTTTCTTGGGTGCAGGCGCTGAGGCCCAGCAGTGTGACTGCGCTCAATGTCGCGATCAATCGGCGATTCATCATCAGAGTAACTCTCCAGATACAGGGAATAGGGCGAATTCTACAGGCAGCGCACTCAGGTGACCACTCTGCAACATGGCTGAACCGTACGTACTGGCACGGTCACTGCGTGTATAAATAGAAATAGGGTTTTTTCGTGTGTTTTCAAGACGAGCCCGAGTGATTTGTTAAAGGTAGCGAGTGATGAGAAAAGCGAGTGTACTGGCGAGTGGAGCTGCAGCAGCGATATTGGCATCAGGTGTAGCACAAGCAGGTATTTATGCCGGTGTGGGCGCAGGCTTGGCCAAACTGGACCCTGAGTTGGCCACAGGCATCAGCTTGGTGGACGACGGCAAAGACAGCGCTGCGAAGGCTGTGCTTGGCATGCAGCTTGGCCGCCGCGCCAGTGTGGAACTGTTTTTCAGTGACCTGGGTACTGCTGAGCTTTCGCCCAATGGATCGCTTGCCTATCAAGCCTTCGGCATCAACTCCCTGTGGCATCTGCGGCCGGCGAAACATGGCGCGCACCGATTTTCGCCCTTTGTCAGCTTGGGCATTGGCTCCATGGATTTTGACGCTGAGAATGCGATCGTTGATCGGGATCGGGCAATCGTTGCCGTTGCTGGACTTGGAGCACAGGTGCGGCTGGGTCGCGGCTTTGATCTGCGCGCCACTGTAGAAGCCTATGAAAAAGAGGCGATATTGGCCACCGCTGTGTTGAGCAAAACATTTGGTTCGCAGCACCGTTCAAACCCGCACAAGAAACACGCACGCAAATCATTGGGGGCAGGTCAGGGCATGACCGAGCTGGCCGTTGTCTCTGCCGAGCTTGCGGAATCCGGTGGCACTGATGTCGCCAGCAGTGACGCAGCGCTGAAGGTTCAGCAGCTGGGCAATGTGTATTTCAATCGGGATTCGGGTTTTCTCAGCGACGAGACCGAGGCCGTGTTGGATAAATTGTTGGCGACATTGACGCAATACCCGCAGATGCGGCTTGAAGTTCAGGGCCACACTGATGAACAAGAGATCGGCAGCGCACGCGCGTTGTCCGAGTTGCGTGTGCAGCGGGTGAGTAATTACCTGTGGCAAGAAGGTGTGGATGCACGTCGACTGTCGCTGATAGCCTATGCGGCCTCTCAGCCGGCTTCTGCGGTAGCGGGTGATGCGCTAAACCGCCGGGTGCAGTTTCGTATCCTCAGCGTTGATTGATCTTTGATCGACGCTGCGCTAAGTGCGATCAATGTCTAAATTAGCTGTGAGCAGCGGGCGGGGGGCTGAGCAATGGCTCTTGCACACCGCTGTGGAACGGTTGCGCCGCACTGCGTGGGCGCTGGCCTGGGCGCTGATCACGGTGCTCTGCTGCGTGCTCGCTCTGTTGTCCATGCCCACAGCTGACATTGTCGAATCGGGGGCGATGCTGCTCTGTGCGTCAGCCTCTGGCATGTGTGTGTTGGCGCTGGCCGATGCCCTGATTCGGCTCGATCACTGCGGTGGTCTAAGCCAGCCTTTGCCCCCGAATCTGCAACGCTTCATCAGTGAGCAGCCGTTTAAACCTGTGCCCGTGCACTTTGTCGAACAGGGGGCGCAAGCTGCTGGCGCCGGCGTGGAGAGCTGGATCAGGCCTTTGACGGACGACTGTGCCGATGTGCGTGAATACGCTTCGCGGCAACGTCAGGTCCACGGTTTTCTAAGAAATGCGGACGCTGTCAATGTGCGGCTTTATGCCGCCCTGAGACAGCGCCAACGCAAGGCCGGTTGCCTCGCGAGTTAGTCAGCTCGGCACATTTTACAGTGCCGAGTCGGTGTTCTAGCTCGACCAGGTGTCGCGCAAGGTCACGGTACGGTTGAACACCATCTGTTGCTCGTCACCGTCTGGGTCGCAGCAAAAATAACCCAAGCGCTCAAACTGGAACACGTCCTCTACTTTTGCTTCGGCCAGCGAAGCCTCGAGCTTTGCCTGCTGCATCAGCTGCAGCGAGTCGGGATTCAGCGCTGTGGTGAAATCTTCCACCGCGTTGGGGTTGGCTTCTGAGAAGAGCCTGTCGTAGAGCCGTACTTCGGCGTCCACTGCCGTGCTGGCGTCCACCCAATGCACCACGCCTTTGACTTTCCGTCCCTCGGGTTTCACCCCCAGCGTCGCCATGTCGACGCTGCAGCGCAACTCCTGCACCACGCCGGCGTCGTCTTTGATGACCTCATCACAGCGGATCACATAAGACCCGCGCAGGCGCACTTCACCGCCGAGAAACAGTCGTTTGAACTTGGGTGGTGGAACCTCGGCAAAATCTTCACGCTCGATGAATAGCTCCGCAGTAAAGCTGATTTCGCGCTGGCCAAGTTCTTCTTGCTGAGGGTGATTGGGCAGTGTGAGCTGCTCTGTCTGGCCGCTGGGGTAGTTGCTAAGCACCACCTTGAGTGGGTCGATTACGCCCATGCGGCGGGGAGATTTTTCGTTCAGGTCGGTGCGGATGCAGTCCTCCAGCACGCCCATCTCAATCCAGGAGTCCTTTTTTGTGATGCCGATGCGATCGCAAAACTGGCGGATGGACAGCGGGGTGAAGCCGCGCCGACGCATGCCGCGCAGGGTTGGCATGCGCGGGTCATCCCAGCCGTTGACCGCACCTTGCTCGATCAATGCTGCCAGCTTGCGCTTGCTGACCACGGTGTATTCCAGCGCCAAGCGAGCAAATTCAATTTGCTGCGGGTGGGTGGGGATATCAATGTGCTCCAGCACCCAGTCGTAGAGCGGGCGGTGATCGGCGAACTCCAGTGTGCACAGCGAGTGGGTGATGGCTTCGATGGCGTCCGAGATACAGTGGGTGTAGTCGTACATCGGGTAGATGCACCAGGCGTCCGCTGTGCGGTGGTGGTGCACGCGGCGAATGCGGTAGATCACCGGGTCGCGCAGATTGATGTTCGGCGAGGCCATGTCGATTTTGAGGCGCAGCACTTTGCTGCCGTCGTCAAATTCGCCCGCGCGCATGGCGCTGAAGAGCGCGAGGTTTTCATCCACGCTGCGGCCGCGAAAGGGGCTGTTTTCTCCGGGCTCGGTCAGCGATCCGCGCTGGGCGCGGATCTGTTCGGCATTTTGGTCGTCCACAAACGCCAGCCGGTCTTTGATTAGCGCGACGGCAAATCCGTAGAGCTGTTCAAAATAATCGGAGGAGAAAAGCTGCTGATCCCACTCGAAGCCCAGCCAGCGCACGTCTTCGGCGATTGCTTTGACAAACTCGTCGCTCTCTTTTTCAGGATTGGTGTCATCGAAGCGCAGATTGCAGGTGCCGTCGAATTCCGCGGCGATGCCGAAGTTCAAGCAAATGGACTTGGCGTGGCCAATGTGAGGGTAGCCGTTGGGCTCGGGCGGGAATCTGGTGGCGACCCGGCCTTGGTTCTTGCCAGCTTGAAGATCGTCGCGAATCAAGTGGTGAATAAAATTGGCGGCGGCGGTAGGCTGCTCAGGCTTGCTCATGAAATCGGTGGTCCGTGGCTAGGAGGTCGGCCGCGAAAGCGCGGCTGGAGCTCGGATTATAAGGGCATTGGTGGCTGAGGTCGAAGCCGAGTTGCTCTGCGCCATCTGCGGCACTGCGGAAGTCGTGGCTGGAAGCCCTCGATCACTGTCTAGTAAAGACAGCGCCGGCACCTAAAACACAGAGCCGCCGTGATGGCTGGGCGCGATAAGGCTTCGCGTCCCTCATCGTTGCCATCGACTGACGATGCCTGCCGGCTTCTAGCTCGAGGCCATTTGCATGTAGTAGAGGAACTGGTTCATGACCTTCTCTACGTAGGCTTCGGTCTCGGGAAAGGGGGGAATGCCCTTATATTTTTCAACGTTACCCGGGCCGGCGTTGTAGGCCGCTAGGGTCAATTTCGGGTTGTAATTGAAGCGCTTGGACAGTTTCCCCAAGTATTGTATGCCGCCGCGCAGATTCTCTTCATGGTCGAAGGCATTCTTCACCCCGAGTTCACGCGCGGTGATGGGCATCAGTTGCATCAGTCCCTGTGCGCCTTTGGGGGATTCGGCTTTGCTGTCAAAACAAGATTCCGCCGCCACTACCGCCATGACCAAATGTTTGCTGATGGCGTATTTTTGCGCCAGTCGATTGATGATGGGTTCGTACTGAGCGGCGCGGGCTGCCGTTTCTTTGTCGCGTTTTCCGCCGCAGGCAATGACGGCTGAACGCGCTTTTTCTTTGCGGGCTTTCTTCTTGCTCTTTTTGGGGCGTGGGCTGTTGATCACGCCGATCAGCGTATAGGCTTGTTTGTCGACTTTGTTCGGCAAAATATTAGTGTGCCAAACGGTGCCGTCGAGGTGTTTGTAGACGAAGGTTTTCGCCGAGACAGTCGCGTAAAGGCTGATGGCCAAAAGGGCTGCTGAAAGCGTCAATGCTTTCTTGTGAACGTTTTGCATGGGCTCTGCCGCGGCAATTGCTGGGATCTTCCTTGGACAGAGCAATATCCGTGCAGATATGACTACACGGATGAAATCAAAGGCTAATCCGTGGCTCAGCTGCTCAGAAAACTCATGTGTTCGCTCGGCGCGGGTCGCTGTTTGGCCGGGGCGAGCTTTGTGGGGGTGCCCAGGTAAATATAGCCCGCCACAGTGTGCTCTTCGGCAGCACCGAGCAGTTTCTTAACGGGGGCCGAGTTGCAGTGCGCGCCGCTTAGCCAAATCGCGCCAAAACCGAGCGCATTTGCGGCCAATTGCAGTTGCTGTATCGCGGCACCTGTGGACAGCAATTGTTCAAACACAGGAATTTTGGGGTGATCGGCCACGGTTTTCAAGACGCAGGCAATGATCAGTGGGGAGCGCAAGGTTTTGCCACGCATCAGCGCGAGTTTGTCCTCATCCAGGTTATTGTCGGCGATAGCGGCGCCTTCGGCTGTCGCTTTGCCCAATGACAGTCTGGCATCGCCTTCGATGACTACAAAATGCCAGGGCCGCAGTTTGCCGTGATCGGGCGCACTCAGTGCACACTGAATGATCTGTTCTATCTGCGAATGGCTGGGCGCGGGGGCCTCTAAGGTGTTGGGCGCGTGGGATGCGCGCTCGAGCAATTTGTCGATTATCGCGTTCAAGGCAGGACCTCTAAATCTTTGGTTGAAAAAATACTATTTTCTGCTTGGCAGCAGCGCCATCAAATCCTGCTACATAATAACTTTGTTTCAGAACATTGCAGTGTATATGTGCTTACGGTTTCGGCGGTTCTTTTGCTGGCTTGCCGTGGTCGTATGCGGTGCGTGGGCACAGGTTTATGAGAGTTCAGTCAATGCCAGATAACGTGGTGCCAGATGACATGGTGAAGTTCCAGTTGAGCGTTTTGGATGCTGCGGCGCATCTCTTTGCCGTGGAATGTCGGGTTGCTGTTCCCGCCGGGCCGCTGTCTTGGAGCTTGCCGGATTGGATCCCCGGCAGTTACATGATCCGCGATTTCGCGCGCCATGTGGTTAGCATGAAAGGATCGATCAACGAGCAGTCGCTGACGGTGCGAAAGGCCGGCAAAAGTGAGTGGCAAGCGCAGGCGCCCGAAGGCGGCGAGCTGGTGTTGTGTTACCAGGTATACGCATGGGATCTGTCCGTACGCGGTGCGCACTTGGATCAGACGCACGGATTTTTCAACGGCACCAGCGTGTTTGTGTCTGTCGCTGGCAGTGCTGGCCTAGCGCAGCAGGTGGAGATCTGCCGCTCGTCAGCACTGCCCGATTGGCGGGTGGGCACCGCCATGGTACCGCTGCACGTGGACGCGCAAGGTTTTGGCTCATATCTCTCTCAAGACTACGATGAACTCTTGGATCATCCCGTGGAAATGGGCACTTTCGAGCGCGTGGAGTTCGAGGCCTGCGGGGTCCCGCACGAGGTGATATTGACCGGGCGTTTTCACGCGGATTTGCCACGCTTGTGTGCGGACTTAAAGAAAATCTGCGTAGCTCAAATACAATTTTTTGGTGAACCAGCCCCGATGCAGCGCTATGTGTTCATGGTGATGGTGGTTGGCGACGGATACGGCGGCCTAGAGCATAGAGCGTCGACCGCGCTGATGATCTCCCGAGAAGAGTTGCCCGTGGTGGGTGAGGCGGAGGTCAATGACCGCTACCTGAAGTTTTTGAGTCTCTGCAGTCACGAGTATTTCCACACCTGGAACGTCAAGCGGATCAGGCCTGCGGAGTTTGTGCCCTTTGATTTGAGCCAGGAGGTGCACACGCGGCAGCTCTGGGCCTTCGAAGGCATTACCTCTTATTACGACGATTTGTTTTTGTACCGCACGGGTCTGATCGATGCGCAGCGATATTTGGGGCTGGTAGCTCAGACCATCAGCCGGGTGTACCGCGGCAGTGGACGGCACAAGCAGTCCCTGTCGGACTCCAGCTTTGACGCCTGGACGCGATTTTACAAGCAAGATGAGAATGCCCCCAATGCCATTGTGAGCTATTACGCCAAGGGCATGCTGGTGGCGATGGCGCTGGATTTGGTGATGCGCATGCGCACGGACAACCGCGTCGGGCTCGACGATGTGATGCGTCGGTTGTGGCGGGAGTACCTCGACGGCAAAGAGGGCATTGAGGACCGGCATGTTGAACGCGTGGCCGAGGAGCTGTGTGGCTCCGGCCTGAGTGACTTTTTTGAGCACGCGGTGCGGGGGTTTGGAGACTTGCCGCTGGATGAATACCTGGCCTCACACGGGGTGGAGATGCGCTGGCGCAGTGCCGAATCCGGCTATGACAAGAGCGCTGCGTTGGAGCGTGGCAATGCCACTAACCGAGCGAGCATAGGCTTGCAGCTGGGCAAAGGGTGCACTGTTGGCTTTGTCTTCCACGGCGGTGCTGCGCATTTGGCGGGCGTCAGCGCCGGTGATGAGCTTATCGCCTGGGATTGCGTGCGCTTGTCCGCGGCGAGCTTGAAGCAAGCTTTGCTGCGCTACGCCCCGGGTGACAAAATTCCGGTAACAGCATTCAGACGGGATGAATTGATGCAGTTTGAACTTGTATTGCAAGCAGCGCCCTTGGATGTTTGTTCTCTGAGCTCTAAAGAGGGCCGTGAGGAGCTGCGTGATGAGTGGCTGTTGGGTTCATGAAGGCGGTAGAGCCTGATTTGAGTGAAGCGTCGATTCGGCAGACCGCGGGGCCGGGCGCCGAGCACTGCGCGGTGCATGTGTTTGATGCGGTGCCGTCCACCAACAGCTGGCTGGTCGAGCACGGGCGCGCGGGCGAAGCTAGCCTGTGTGTGGCCGAGCGGCAAATGGCTGGCCGCGGGCGTCGCGGGCGGCAGTGGCAAAGCGACGGGGGTGGCTTCACCTGCTCTGTTCGGCTGCCGTTGCGCGTCTCACCCGCTGAGGCTGGTGCCTTTAGTCTGGTGGCTGCGCTCACCCTGCGCGACGCGGTGAGTGCGCTGGGTGTGGAGGGGGTCGGGGTCAAATGGCCGAATGATCTATTGCATGAAGGGCGTAAATTGTCGGGTCTGTTGCTGGAAGTGGCGCGCAGTGATGCGGCATCCATTGACGTGGTCTGTGGTGCCGGTGTCAATTGGCAGCCGCTGAGCCAAAATGTCGATCAAGCGTATACTGATGTGCATTCTCTGGCCCCAGGCATCGCCCACGACCGCAATCGGTTGGCGGGCTATTGGTTGGCTGCATTGCTTGAAGCCGGTCAGCGTTATGAGCGGGAAGGGTTGAAGGCTTTTGATGCGGCGTGGCAAGCGCATGACATCGTGCGCAATGCGGCGGTTACCGTGTTGCGCGGGGATCAGCGTATCGACGGCGTTGCGCGTGGCGTTGATAGCAGCGGTGCGCTCCGAGTGGAAACAGAACAGGGTATGCAGCTAATGCACGCAGGTGAAGTGAGTTTAAGGCGGCGATGAAGCTGCTGATTGACATTGGCAATACCCGGATAAAATCCGCCTGGTTGCACAAGGGACAGTTGGTCGAACACCGCTCGCTGGCGTGGCGCGGTGAGGCGCTGGCTGCGCGACTGCCTGAGCTCTGGCACGGCAGCCGGCCATCGGCTGTCGCGATCAGCGCCGTCGCCAGTGGTGATGTGTTGCAGCAGGTGTGTGCTCTGGTGCGTGATTATTGGGGCTTGGAAGCGCAGATCGCTTGTTACCAGGGTGAGCAATATGGGCTGCGCTGTGGCTACGAGCAGCCAGAGAGCCTGGGCGTTGACCGTTGGTTGGCGCTGTTGGGGGCTTGGGGCAGGCGCCCCTCGGCGTGGCTGGTGGCGGATCTGGGCACCGCAGTGACCTTGGATGTGGTGGATAACAGCGGGCAGCATCTGGGTGGCTGCATCTACGCGGGCATCGAGACGCAGCGGCACGCCTTGTCACTGCAAACCGCCGCATTGCCAGAGGTCAACAATGACCGGGACGATCTTTTGGCACGCGATACGCGTGGTGGTATCGCGGTGGGCACGCTGCTGTCCGTGGCGGGCGGGGTGCGTGAGTTATACAGCAGCGCCCGTGGCTGGCCAGGTTGCGAGGGTATCGCCCTGTGTCTAACCGGTGGTGCCTCGCCGGCGATAGCGGCTCGTTTGGACGATCAAGTGCCATTGTTTCCGTCATTGGTATTGGAGGGATTGGCCATGAGTGTCTTCGCAGAGAAAATTTCTGTGCAAGAACCCATTGCCAAACAGCTCTAGTTATTTTATCATTCCGTTTTTGGTGGCAAAGCTTCCAAGAAAGTGCCGGTATAGCTCAGTTGGTAGAGCAACTGACTTGTAATCAGTAGGT
>JAWSVD010000011.1:0-50063 GCA_033852095.1 Granulosicoccaceae bacterium
CGCATCCGCGTGGCTCGGTGCCGTCACACCAGATACCGCCAATACCCACTGTGGAACGACTGGCTATTTATGACCGCCCACAAAAAAAGCCTCCTCGAGGGAAGCCGTTTTTTCAAAATGTGGTGAACACCAAAAAGGTGAACCCAATCGCACAGCGCCTTTGGCGCGCACGCACCGTATTGCAACGGTGGAGAATGAAGTGTTCAATCTCTCAGCGCGGCTACAGGTGGCCGCGCCCTGCCTCTCTCAGTGTTGCTTAGGCAGCGTCTGCACCAAACACACCTTCGATGTTCTTCACCAGATCGCTGGCGAGAAACGGCTTCTCCAAGAAACCTTTGGCACCCGCTGCAGTTGCCTGTTCTTTCAAGCCATCTTTACGACTGGCTGTCATGAACATGAACGGCGTACCGGCAGTGGTGGGATCCGCTTGCAGGCGCTCAGCAACCAAAAACCCGTTGCCCGCTGGCAAGTTGATGTCAATGATTACCAAGTCTGGTTTGGCTTCCTGTGCGCTCGACAGTGCTTGCGCAGCGTCGTAGGCAAAAGCAACTTCGTAGCCCATCGACTTCAGCCGAACACTCAGTGCTTTAGAGATCTTGCGATCGTCTTCGATAACCATAATCTTTTTCATGCTGGCCCTACTCCTAATAATCTCGCTACGCCACTTTGGCTAAATAATCTGACACAGGAACGGTGAACGAGAATTCACTGCCTTCGCCTGGTACGCTCTGTACTACCAGCTCACCGCCATGCTGTAACATGACCTGCTTCGCTATGGACAACCCGAGACCAAGCCCTTCCCTGGCGCGGCAACCCCATTCGTCTTCCTTGCTGACCTGATACAAACGGTCAAAGACAAGGTTCAGATGCTGGGCTTCGATGCCACACCCAGTATCAGCGACCGAAATTCGGATTGCATTACCTTCGGGGCCAGCTCTTTCGCTCTTGAGTAAAACGTTACCGCCAGCTGGCGTGAACTTTCGAGCATTCGCGAGCAAAATGGTGATCACTTGGATGATACGAGCCTCATCGGCTTGCATCATCGGTAACCCCGGCTCTATCTGGTGACTGAAGCGTATATCGGCAGATTTAAACAAAGATTCAAACTGTCTAACCGACTTATCCAAAATGACATCAGGGCTGACGTTGCCCAGGTGCAGGCGAAAGGCCCCCGTCTCCAAGCTCACTGAATCGGTGAGATCATTGAGGTGTGTGCAGAGCAGATCGCAGCTTTCCAAAGCCGTGCCCAGCAGCCCGTGCTGATCTTCATTGACCTCGCCCACCACGCCCTCGTGCACCATGGAGACAAACTCCCGCAAAGAGGTCAGCGGTGTTTTCAACTCATGGGAGACACTGTGGTAGAAGCGCTTTATCTCTTCGTTTTGCTTGGTCAATTGCTCATTGGCGATCTGCAAATACTGCTGCTTTGAAGACACCGAGCGGCGCAGCGCAGTTTTCTCAACAGCGTTGGCGATCGCGCGGCCCAATGATTCAACCGACACAGTCGACTTTTGCAGGTAATCATCCGCACCGCGCTTCATGGCGTCGGCCGCACCGTCGATGGTGCCAAAACCGGTCAGCATGACAATCGCGGGTCTGGAGGTGGGGTTGTGCTCCACGATCTGATCGAGCACTTCAATACCAGTGGTATTGCCCAGATGAAAGTCGAGCAACACACAGTCAAATTGCTCGTTGTTATAGAGCACCAAGCCCTCTTGAGCACTGCTTGCCTCTTCGATGCTGAACACACGGGTTTCGTGCATGGACAGACAGCGGCGGTAGACCATACGGTCCATCTCGTTGTCATCGATGATGAGTATCTTCAACGTCATCAAATCCAACACGTTGTCAACAAATTCAGGTTGTCTAGTCAGCATTCCTCGGCACCAGGTTTCTGCGTTAACCGCAGTTTTTTAGTTGTACGTTTCGCGGTGCAATAGCACTGGGTACTACAGCGGTCCTCGACTCTCAGCCTTGAGAGATAACAGCAACGTGATATTGAAAGCCCGTGCACCTAACAGGCACAGGCTCGGACACACGCCGATCCGTACGAGAGAGCGGCACTGAGGCCCTAAAAACTGAGCGCTGTCAGGCGAAAGAGCAGGCGACTAAGGCGGCGGGAAGGTGAAGCGAAACAAGGCCTAAAGCAGCGGTTTAGACTTGGTGCATCAATATGTTACTACGGATATGCAGTGTCGAGCAGAAGTGTAATTCAATGACTTAGCGAACTTTCGGAGAAGCATGTCAACTTGTTAATGCTATGACAGCGACGTGGAATGCCGAGTGCTGCGCCACAAAGCAAAGCCGCAGCGCGGCACAAAAGACCCACGAGGGCCCGCGTGCGGGCTCTGGTGTACAGTTTCAGAGCCACACAGCGTGCCGCCTAAAAAGGCTTTATTCGGCCTTGCCATAAGGTGCAGGCCGTTGAGAGTCGTCGGTGCTGTGGCGAGAGACACTCAGGTCGTGCAGCAGGCCATCTTCAAGGCGGTAGATCAAGCCGTGCACGGACACTTTGATGCCCTTGCGCCAGGCTTGCCGCATGACACTGCTGTCTGACAGGTTCTCCACCTGCTCCACCACATTGAGTTCGCAGGCGCGATCCACGCGCAGGTCCATGTTCTCAATGCCGTCGAGCTCTTCTTTGTGCAGCCGGTAAACATCGTGAATATGCCGCAACCAGTTGTCGATCAGGCCGTGGTCCTCGCCATCCAGTGCTGCTTTGACGCCGCCACAGCCGTAGTGACCGCAGACAATGATGTGCTCCACCCGCAGCACGTGCACGGCGTAATGCACCACTGACAGGCAGTTGAGATCAGTGTGCACCACCACATTGGCAATGTTGCGGTGTACAAAAACCTCGCCGGGCGGCAGGTCGAGGATTTGATTGGCGGGAACACGGCTATCTGAGCACCCTATCCACAGAAATTTAGGTGCCTGCTGCTTGGACAGGGCATGAAAGTAATCCGGGTTTTCGCGCCGTACACTGGCGGACCATTTTCTGTTTTTTGCGAATAAATCTTCCAACCGCGCCATGACGCACCTCTTCTATAGGAGCGCTCAGTGTAACAAACCACGCAGTAACAAACCGCGCAGTAACAAAGCGCGCGCGGCGGCACGCTGTCGTGTGCGCGCGGCGATCAGCTGGCCAATGCGAGCGCACGGAGTAGCTGCGGGCTGTCGACATTTTGCGCCACGAGTTGCTCTTTGCGGCGCTTGCTGAGCGCTTTAAAACGAATCTCCGCACGCAGCGCCAGCGAGCGGTCACCAATCACCACCTGATAACACAATAAGAGAGAGCGGCCGCGCAGGGCCTTGGCGCCCTGCCCGTTGATGTGCTGCTTGAAGCGCCTCGCCACGTCCACCGTGATGCCGGTGTAGAGGGCGTTGTCCTCTCGCCGCACCACGTAGAGAGACCAGTGCTGCGGTGGCTTATGGGCTGCTGCACTCAAATCAGCGACTCCGCGGCCGCTAGAAAGATAAGACGAGCGAGCACAGTGAGAGCGCCCGCTGCCCACACAGACGAGAGAGACATGCGCAGACAACAGGGTTTTAACTTGGTAGAGCTGCTGGTAACAGTAGCGATTATTAGCATTCTCGGATCAATTGGCTACTCGAGCTATTCCGGTTATATGGTAGATGCACGCCGCAGCGAAGCGACCAATCAGCTGCTGCAACTGGCGCAGACACAAGAGAAATATTACGGGCGGAACAACAACTACGCCGACAACGCCGGCGATCTGGGCGTTGCATCAACCACGCCCACCGGCAACTACAGCTTGTCGTTCGCCTATATCTCAAGCAACAACCAAACCTACACCCTCACCGCCACGCCTGTCAGCGACGGTGCACAGGCGGGTGACAGCGACTGCTCGTCCATCACCCTCAACTCTAATGGCAGCCGTGCGCCGACTGGATGCTGGTAGTCGATTAGCGGTGCCTTAGTCCGCCACTCAGGCGCTCTTTAACAGCGCCTCAACCGTCGCCCGAACATGGGCGATAGCGGCCTGCACATCATCGCCCAGTGTGGCACCCGATTGTTGCGGAGCACGCCCCGCGGCCCACGACGCCACCGCCGCACAACTGGCGTAAGCCAGCCCCAGCTCACGCGCCAGTGCCGCTTCTGGCATACCGGTCATGCCGGTGACTGTGCAGCCGTCGCGCTGCATGCGGGCCACTTCCGCCGCCGTTTCGTAGCGTGGCCCCTGCGTCACCCCGTAACAACCCGACTCCACCAGTGGCACAGCCGCCGCGCGCGCGGCGGTGATCAACCGCTGCCGCAACGCCCCATTGTAAGGCTCGGAAAAGCCAATGTGCTCAACCCGCTCCGGCGCGCCATCAAAATAAGTGTGCTCGCGGCCGTGCGTGTAATCGATGAGCTGATCGGGAATCACCAGTGAGCGCGGCGCGCACGCACTGTCGATACCGCCCACGGACGCCACCGCGATCACCTGTTCAGCCCCCGCCTCGCGCAGCGCCCAAATGTTCGCTTGGTAGTTGATGCGGTGCGGCGGGATGGTGTGGCCATGACCGTGGCGCGCCAGGAAAATCACCGACTGGCCGTGCAGCTCGCCGTGCATCACCGGCCCCGAGGGCGCGCCAAAGGGGGTGCGCACCATTTCGCGCCGGGTGATGTGCAAACCTTCAATTTGGGTCAAACCGGTGCCGCCAATGATGGCTGTGCTGCTCATGCAATTAATCTCATCTGAGTGTTGGAACGCGCGGGAATATCCGACCGTGTCGGTACCGCTTTAACTGTAGCAGTCGATTCCGGGCAGAGACTGTTGTGGGAGCATCCCGATCCACACCATCTGGGAATGAGCCTTGAGAGCGCTAAGCCGGGCCCACATGGCCCAACGTGGTTGCGTTTCCCTGCCTGCGTGCCAGACGTGCCACGCCCGACGTACGACGCCCGACGAACGTCACTGCTGGCATCAGCGCTTTATTCCCGCTCCGGCAGCGGTTGCTGCAGCCAACTCAGCAGCTGCTGCGAGCGCTCTTGCAAGGTTCGCTCGTCGTAACTCTCCGCATCGCGCCGCAAGGCCAGGGTGCGCGCAGCACGGTCAGTATCAATTGGCTCAGCACTGAGATCATCAATCACCGCTTCGGCCTCTAACGGTCGCTGGCACACCAGCGCCAGATCACATCCCGCCTGCAGCGCCGCGCGCGCTCGCTCGGGCGCCTCACCCGCAACACCGGCCGCTGCCATGCTCAGGTCATCGCTGAGCACCGCGCCGGCAAATGCCAGCTCCTCGCGCAAATGCGTGCCAATCCAGGCAGCCGAATAGCCCGCGGGGCAATCGTCCACTGCCGGATAGACAACATGCGCCGGCATCATCGCGTCTATCTCCGCCTCCACCAATGCGGCAAATACGCGCATGTCCTTGTCGCGGATCTCCCCCAGCTCGCGCTCGTCGCAGGCGTCGCTCTCGTGGGTATCTTCCACCACCCCGCCGTGACCGGGAAAGTGCTTGGCCGTGGCCGCCACACCCGCTCGGTGCAAGCCGCGCACCGCTGCACAAGTCAGCTCAGCCGCCACAAAAGGGTCTGCATGGTAGGCCCGTTCACCGATCACCGTGCTCTCGGACTGCAGATCAGCCACGGGTGCCAGGTTGAGATCCACCCCAACCTGGCGCAGCTCGTAACCGCACAACCAGCCCAGATCCTCCGCCGCGGCCAGCGCTCGTTTTTTATCAAAATCGTAGGCCTGCCCCAACACTGCGGCGCGTGGCAGCGCGCTGAATCCATCGCGAAAACGCTGCACGCGGCCACCCTCTTGATCCACCATCACCACCAGCTCACCCTGGCGCGCCTCCCGGCAACAGCGGATCAAATCCGCCACCTGCTGCCGCTCTTCGAAGTTGTGAGCAAAGAGGATCACTCCCCCCACGGCCGGGTGCGCGATCATGTCGCGTTCGTGTGGTTGCAACTCTGGCCCCTCAGGGTCAAACACCACTGGCCCGCTCAGCAGCAGCCGCTTGGGATGGTAGTGAGCCACTCAAGCGCCCTCGGTCACAGTCACTACCGCGTGCGCGGCTATGCCCTCGCGCCGACCGGTAAAGCCCAGCTGCTCACTGGTGGTGGCCTTCACATTTACCCGCATCACCGGCAGCCCCAGCTCCGCAGCCAGCAGCTCGCGCATGGCGGCAATGTGCGGCGCCATCTTCGGCGCCTGCGCAATGATGGTCATGTCCGCGTTGTTCGGCTGCAGCTGTTGCTCTCGCAAGGACTTCAGCACCCGCCGCAGCAGATCGCGGCTATCCACTCCCTTCCAGGTATCGTCCGTGTCGGGGAAGTGATGGCCTATGTCCCCCAGCCCCGCCGCACCCAGCAGTGCATCACAAAGCGCATGGATCAGCACATCGCCGTCACTGTGCGCGATGAAGCCCTGCGCATAGGCCAGCCGAACACCGCCCACCATCAGGTGATCACCCGGACCAAAAGCGTGCACGTCGTAACCGTGTCCAATCAACATAAAACCAGCTTCCAAATTAGCAAAGGCGGATTTTAACCCGTCTCCGCAACGATGGCACCCATGTGGGTGGGCCAAGTTCAATCTGAGGAGATCAACACCCGCCCTGCGGCCTTCGGGTGAGTCGAATGGAACGGCGCGATATTAGCCCCACGCACCGCCCCTGCGCGCATTGCTCGAGCAGCAAAACGCTGTGGATGACGTGGGCGAAACAGAGGCGGGCCATGCCTTTACGGGCTCTGATGAGCAGCTTGCTCATGACTAACCGCAAGGCCCCCGTCTGATAGCAATCACCGCTTTCAGTGAAAAGCGCCGGTAGATAGGACTACCGGTGGAAGGCATGAAAAAAATGGGTTTCAAACTGATCTGGTGAAAATCAGCTGCGCAGCGATCATCGGGACACAAAAAACACCGGGCTTCAGTAAGCTCTCACGTCCACCTGACCCAGCACCTAACAGCCCGTTCAAAAACGACTGCCTACCGCGAGCAGCATCGGAGTGTCCGCCTGATGCCTCCCACAGCGCTGCAAGCAGAGCGGCCGACGCCGGGGGTGCACTGTGTGTGCCCTATACGCCTTGCTGGGTTTCGCCCCTGCGCCCAGTTGCTCCCACACGCGATTCACTCAGCTGTTCGCCGAATAAATTTCCTTGATATATTGAATGCTCTTTTTGTTCAAAGGCTTAGATACATAGCCTTTGACAATCTCAAGCTGCTCAGCTCGGGCCTTGTCCTCAAAGTTATTGGATGAGGTGAACATCATCACTACCAAACTTTTACGGCCGCGGCCCTCTGCCAGTTGTTGCTGTGCCAGCTCAGCCGTATCAAAGCCACTGCGGCCCGGCATGTTCACGTCCATCAAAACCAGTATTGGCGTGTCATCGTTTGCTGAGTCACCGCCGCCTTCACCGAAGAAATGCTCGAGAAACTTGTCACCGTTCTCCATCTCTATGAGAGTCCCAAAACCTTCAGTTTTGGCAACATTTCTCTTAACAAGATACCGATCGACATCTTGGTCATCTACTATCACTATTGGAATATCCACGTTAAGACTCGCTTTCTAAAGGAATTAATAGTGAGAACTTTGTGCCCTCTCCTTCGGTACTGCTCAGAGTGATATCTCCGCCCAGTCGCTCCACCTGCTTTTTAACCAGAGCCAGGCCAAGCCCGTCTCCGCTTTTTTCATCGATGCGTTTGAACATATCAAATACAATCGCCTGATTCGCCACAGAAATACCCACACCGTTGTCATAAACATCAATGCTCAGAGAGCCATCCGTTATTTCGGTTGTTATTGTTACGCAATGTTGATCCTTCTTCTCGTCTCCGTAGCGGATAGCATTGGAGAGCAAATTTTCAAGCACAACTTTAAGTGTTTGAGCTTGCAGCATGAGCGGATCCAAATGTTTGAGATTAAGCACCAGCTTTATCCCTGCCGTGTTGGCTCCTGTCATGTCCAACCAAATATCCTGAATCATGGGTTCAAAGTGCACAGATTCGCGCACTTCGCCGTCACGGCCCACTCGCGCTATCTCCAGTACTCCTTCAACTTTTGCAGCGCTGCGTTCGCCAATCTGCATGCACTTCAGTAAATTCGCGCGCACCTCATCAACGTTGCCGTCTTCTAGATCGTCCATGCAGATACTCATGAGCCCAGCGATAGACGACAATGGCGCCTTTAAATCGTGGCTGGCGCTGTAGGCAAATTGGGTCAATTCGCTGTTGAGCTGTTCGAGCTCTTCGGACTTTTTCGCCACGATCTGCTCAACCAACCGGCGCTCTGAGAGATCGATGATGGTACTCATCACCAAGCGCCCATTAGGTGTCTCTACGGGGGTCAAAGCAATCTCTACAGGGATACGCCTGCCGTCGCGGTGTTGTGCGTAGAGATCGGCATCCCCACCCATTGACCGGCTTTCGTTTTTCGTGAAAAAACTGTCCCTGTAGACCGGATGCACACGACGGATTTCTTGTGGAACCAACATTTCTATCTTGTTGCCCAACATCTCACTCTCTGCATACCCAAAGAGATCTACCGCAGCATGATTGGCAAAGGCAATCGCTCCCCCACTGTCGACCATGATCATGGCACTGGCGGTTGAGTCCATGGCCAGTCGCAGCTGGCGCTCTTGCTGTATTCGCTGGCGAATATCAAGCGTGACAACCAGTGCATACTGCACGCCGTCAATGACCACCTCATCGAGGCCCAATTCCAGTGGCACCGTATCGCCGTATTTTGTCCTGCCCGCTAAATCACGCCCCTGCCCCATGCGGCGCTTAGAAGGCGTTCGAAAGTAGGCATTGCGCAGTTCATGGTGGTGCCCTTTGATCTCATCGGGAACTAAGACATCGACATTCTGCCCGATCAATTCTTCATCGTCGTATTGAAACAACTTGTCTAATAATTCATTGGTCTGCCTGATTATACCGTCGCCTGAGACCAACAACATGGGAACAGGCGAAATATCAAATGCAAGGTTGTATTTTTCAAGTTGCAGCATTTTATTCTCTCAAAACTCCGGTCGAACACGTTTTATAAGACGTTTTAAAAACCTGAGCAAAACACTCAGTCGAACGAATCCCCCTACAGAATTCCGAATGCACACCCACAATAAACACGATGGACTCAACAGATCGCCCCACCCAAGGCGCCGCAAAGCACAAGTTCACAATGCAAGCCAAGGGCCGCCATAAGCTCAATGATTCATATAAGGCCGCACCGAATATCAGGGCGTACTTTCAGCTCGATTCTTTATCCATGCACTGCAAGATGGACACCACCCATACAAGCCAAAGTAAACAAGCAGCCCAAATTGATCAGCACACTTGTTCGACAACACATCAATTCAAACACTGCATTGCAGCAATCGGACACTGATAGTGTTGCATCAAGCAGTTATTCCTACTGAAAACCGCGCCGTACAAGGTGCCGTCCCGAGGTCTATCGCCCGTGCAAATTAATACATGAGCCCCTACAATAGGGGCTCCCCTAAAACTGGGCACCGGGCCAAATTTAGTCACTCATGTGGGTCATGTTTTCGCACCCAAAACAAGCAAAACAAGCAAAACAATGCTTTTTGAAAACCGCGATCTCGCGCCTCAATTGGCTCAAGCCGTGCTCGCCAAGGAATTTGGGCGAGGACTGGGCCAGTCACGAGGAAGAGAGTGTTTTGAGTGGGGCGCGTCGCTGCGGATTTTTGTGACGATTGAGGCGAATAACTGCCTGGGCGGCCCCGGCATTTAACGGAATCAGGGTGGAAATAGGGCCAAATCCAGCGCGCTTGCAGTAGGCAGTTGTTATTGAACGGGCAGCTGTACCCTTTGTCTACAGCCACAGCAGCACAGCTGGTGCTTACAGCTCGCACCAGCTCAAACGACAAATCGGGTTTTAAGGAATGACTTCCAGCGGCATAACACTGAGCCTAGAACAGGCTCTAGCCAAACTTCAAATGGGATCAGGCTTGGGGCACGTTCGAAGAATATATCTCTCGAATATAGGCCACGCTTTCCGCGTTCAGCGGCTTCGATATATAGCCTTTGACAATACTGAGTTCGTCAGCTTTTCGCCTGTCGATCAAATTGCCCGATGAGGTGAACATCATCATCACCAAGCCCTGCGGCCCTTTTCCTTCAGCGATTCTAAGTTGGGCTTCGCGCGCAGTTTCAAAACCGTCTCGGCCGGGCATATTGACGTCCATCAGCACCATGATCGGCCCAGAACTGTCGCTCGGCTGGGCAGTGTCGCTGTAAAAATGCTCGAGGAAAGAGTCGCCGTTCTCCATTTCAATGAGTTTTTCAAAATCGTCGGATTTTTCCAAATTCCTCTTAACAAGGTACCGATCCACGTCCTCGTCATCCACAATCACAACAGGTATTTTCACGTTTGCCCTCACAGACCATCGGAAGTGGAAAGTAGAATTCCGCTTCAGTAATTGCACCACGGAAGTGCAAGCCAATCACAACCGAGAGGCGCCAGGTTTCTCTGCCAAGGCCTGAGCTAAGCCCTCTCTTTCCGTTGACCCCTATTAGCGAGTCGCTCACACAGGCGGGCCTGCAATTCATTTTTTGCCCAAACTGTCAGGGTGCGGAAACGAACAACAGCTTGTTATTCTCTGCGCTCGCAACGCCACCTGCCGACGCCTGACCCAAATCAGCCATAAAAAGTAATCATAGACCACTACGTTGAACTTGATTGCATAACAACGACGAGCGCCGACAGCGCGACTGTTCAAGTGACTGTTGCTCTTGTGTTTATTGCTTATGACGCACTAAACACCCAGCCCAAAGGCGGTCGTCCACCCTGGCTGCTAATTGATTTCGGAGAAGAAATGATTTTGCTGCGGCCGAAGCTGATCATTCAGCTGTGCATGCCCGTGTTCGGAAAAACGGTAAAGGTTGTGACTCTCAGAGCAGAGAGTCACACGGCAACTGACTGTACTGAGCCTGCTGGTGATGACATCTGCGCCATCCCCTGTACGCCGAATTCAGTGTTGACTGTGCAGTAGCTGTGCTTTAGCCACAACTACCACAAGTCACTTGCTTCAGCTCAGGTTGCGCTGTATTTGGCATCCAGCGCATTGATCGCCGCTACATTGCCCGCAGATCGGCCCTGCTCATCGAAGCTCTGGCTCAAGAACGCTTGCGCGATTGATTTTGCCAGCTCAGCGCCGATCACGCGCGCACCCATGGTGATAATCTGTGCGTTGTTGGACAAGGCTGCGCGCTCCGCCGAGTAGCTGTCGTGGCACAGCGCGGCCCTGATCCCAGACACCTTGTTGGCGGCAATCGAGACACCAATGCCGGTGCCACACACCAGTATCGCTCGGTCGTAAGTGCCGTCCACAATCCCGGACGCCACTCGGTCAGACAGCCCTGCGTACAGCTCTTCTTCACCGCTGGCCAAAGTCGACAATTCTGTCACATCAAAGGCATCACCCAAAAACGCGGCGAGCTGTTCTGCCAAATCACGGCCCGCACTGTCACCGGCTATCGCTACTTTCACTTTCTCTTCTCCTTAATTACAGCACTGCTCAGTGCCATGATGTTCATGTATCCGTGCACATCCCACGCCGATCGGCCCACAAACAGCCCATCGATGTGGGCGCAAGCCGTGAGTTCTTCACAGTTTTCTGTGTTGACCGAACCACCGTAGAGGCAAGGCACCGTGCGCCCCAAGACGCCTGCGGCCATGTCGATAATTTCTTTGTGCCGGGCGTCCGCGTAACTGGACGAGGCCGGCATACCGTTCACCCCGATGGCCCACACCGGCTCGTAGGCAAACAGTATGGTACTGCTGGTCGTCTTGTCCACATGCGCTAAAGCACCTAGAACCTGTCGCTGCAGCACTGACTGGGTCTGCCCGGCCTCTCGCTCTACCAGTGTCTCGCCCACACAGATCAGCGGCAAGAGCTGGTGCTCGATGGCGGTTTTCACCTTCAGGCCAACCGCTTCATCCGTCTCGCCAAATTTGGCCCGGCGCTCCGAATGGCCGATTTCAATCAAATCCAGATTGCAGTCGTTGAGCATGGGCGCTGAGATCTCCCCTGTGTTCTCCACATCGGTGCACCAGTGCATGTTTTGTGCGCCCACCAGCACATCATGATTCTTCAGTATTTCTTTGACCTGACGCGCCACGGTAAACGGGGGAATCACAAAACACTGAATTTCAGCAGGGGTCTCGGCCGCTGCCAATACTTCAGCAAACTGCTGCGCTTGGGCGAGGGTTTTCTGCATTTTCCAATTGGTACCAATCCAAAACTTCGATTGATCGGACATCGTTGTTCCTCAAAATGCTGTCTCTGGTACTGTATATATTGTCGTTCAAGTTCGGCTGAAACCGTTCAGCCGGCCAAGTCAGCAGCGCCTGAATCGATGTGTGGCGCCCAAAAATCCACGCTCTCGGCTATTGCTGAGATCACCTTACGATCATCTGGCTCACGCTCTTTAAAGGAGAGTTCCAGGCAAATTTCATTGTCCTGCGCCCCGCCCTCTTTCAAGGCAGCGAGCAGGGGCTCGGCTTGTATACGGCCGGTTTCATTGTGCACAGCGGTGAAGGGCTTGTGTCCGCTCTTGTCCATGGAGCTTTGTTTGATGTGGATAATCGGCGAATACGCAGGCACGGCACGCGCCCAGGCATAGGGGTCGGTGTCATCGGGGTTAGCCGAGCTCACATCACCGTGGTCAATATCGGCCATCATCCACATCGGGATAGCCATGTTGGCGTCACTGAGGCGCTGTTGCAGTGTCAAACTCTCATCGATGGTG
Source organism: Granulosicoccaceae bacterium (assembly GCA_033852095.1). GTDB lineage: Bacteria > Pseudomonadota > Gammaproteobacteria > CALCKW01 > CALCKW01 > CALCKW01. The sequence goes on from JAWSVD010000011.1 coordinate 12,731, forward strand.
TGGCCAAACTCCCGGCCCACCGACATCGGCTCCCAGAACAGATAGTCCAGCCCGGCCGACTTGCCGTGCTCTGCCACTTCAGACCAGCACTCTATTGCAATATCGATCAAGGCTTCGCGGCGCGCGGCATCGTCGAAATCTTGGTAAGTGAAAATGGCGAACTGCGTGCCCACTGATTTCGCGCCCAGATCGGCGCTGATGTCGCAGAAGGTTTTGAACCAATCCACGTAATAGCGCCGCACGTCGGCGTTGGGGTGCCCAAAATGATTCAAGCGCCCGTAGGGGCCCGTCATGCCGGAAGTGATTCGAACACCGGTGCGCCGCAGGGCGGCATCCATCTGCCGCGTCATCTGGCGTATTACGTTGGCGGGCCAGCTGGGGTTGATGAATTCGTGGGTCAGCTGCAGATCACGAATTTTGATGTCTCGGGCAACCACATCGATCAAATCATCGGGGTCGGCAAAACGGTTGACCAGGGGGTTGGTATTGAGCGAGAGCGTGAGCGCCATGATTTGTCCTTAATAAAGTGTCAGTGGACAGCTGTTAGGCGGCCTTGGAATATTGTGTTTCAAACCACTTGCCAAACGCTTCTATCTCGGCTTCGCTCATGTGCAAATGCTGCTTTGTTCGTCTGTACAAAATATCCTCGGCCGTCATCGCCCATTCTTTTTCCATCAGGTAGCGCACTTCCGCCTCATGGATCTGCGCACCAAAATACTGGCCCAGATCCTCAATCGACGTTGCCTTTGCCACCAACTGCTCTGTTCTACTGCCATAAGTTCTGGCGTAGTGTTGCAGCAAATCCCGCGACATCCAGGGGTATTCACGGCGCAGCTTGTTCACGAAGGTGGCGAAATCCGCGTCTTCGAAATCCCCACCGGGCAATACGCCATCCCGCGTCCAATGCTCGCCCATGCTGGGGAAAATATGCGCGATCTTGCCCATGGCGTGTTCGGACAGTTTTCTAAAGGTTGTTATTTTCCCGCCAAAGACACTCAACAACGCGGCACCATCCGTCTCGTCGAGATCGAAGACATAATCGCGGGTGACCGCGGAGGGATTGCCCTGACCGTCGTCAAACAAAGGCCGCACCCCGGAGAAAGACTCGATCACATCGCTGCGACTGAGGCTCTCTTTGAAATATTTGTTCACCACGTCAATCAGGTAATTGATCTCCGATTCATCGGCGCAGACATCCTCTGGTTTGCCACTGTAGGGAATATCGGTGGTACCGATCAACGCCCGATCCCCCTCGTAGGGGTTGATGAAGATCACCCGCTTGTCGTGATTCTGCACCAAATACGCATTGGGGCCACTCCAGAACTTCGGCACGATGATGTGGCTGCCCTTGACCAGCCGCACATTGCGCTTGCTCGTGGCGCCCTCAACGCGGCCGATGATGTCGTTGACCCAGGGGCCGGAGGCATTCACCAGCGCCTTGGCTTTAATCTGCCGTGTCTGCCCGCTGCGCACATCACGAAGATCGACGAGCCAATGCCCGTCACTGCGCACCGCACGCAGGCACTCCGTGCGGGTGCACACTTGCGCGCCACGCTCTGCCGCGTCGACAGCGTTCAACACCACCAGTCTGGCGTCATCCACCCAGCAATCTGAATACTCGAATCCCCGATGGAATTCATCTTTGATCGCTTCACCCTCTGGATCACGCAGCAGGTTCAGGGTGCGGGTGCCGGGCAGTTTTTTGCGGCCGCCCAGGTTGTCATAGAGGAACAATCCCAGCCGCACCAACCACGCGGGCCGATCATTGGGGCTGTGCGGCAAGACAAAGCGCATGGGCCAAATGATGTGACTGGCAGACTTCAACAATACCTCGCGCTCAATCAGCGCTTCGCGCACCAGCCGAAACTCATAGTACTCAAGGTATCTGAGCCCGCCGTGCACCAATTTCCCCGATCGAGATGAAGTGCCCTGCGCGAGATCATCCTTCTCGCACAGCAGCACGGACAGACCACGGCCTGCAGCGTCGCGGGCGATTCCCGCCCCGTTGACGCCGCCGCCAATGATACAAAGATCCAAAATCGTTGTTTCGTCTTCCATTAATTTCTCGTCGAGTCTAATTTTTGAGATGATTTTTCATTGCGCTGAAGCAGTTCACGCCAGACGGGTTCTAGCTGCTCGCGCGCCTGCTGGTAACACGGGTACAGCGAGCCATACACCTCCACCAGCTCCGGATCGGGATCCTCGGCTTCACTGAGCAGCGGCGTGACCCACTCCGCAACACATTGCTGCATGTTGTCGTAGGCGCCAATCGCAACCGCGGACATCATGGCAGCACCGGCAGCACCCGCTTCATCGCGCTTGGACAAACGAACCTTGGCGCCCACGGAAGCGGCGAATATCGAGCGCAAGGATCCGGACCGAGCCGCCCCACCTGAAAGCCGGATCTCCGAGGGCAGCTCCCCCATCGCGCCATAACAATCACGTGCTGCCATGCCCAGTGATTCCACCACCGCGCGCACCACATCCGCAAAGCGGTGCTGGCTGCTGAAACCCACAAAGCTGGCGCGCGCAGCGCCGTTGACAAAAGGCCCGCGCTCCCCCGCCGCAGAGATATATGGGTGGTAAATAAGCTCACCCGGGCGACTGGACTGCATCCAGGGCTCAATACGATTGACAAGCTCGGCCCGGCTGGGGCTGTGACCGAAATCAGCCAAGACATCTGTGGCCAGGCCCAACACCCAATCGATGTTGAGCGCCGCTGCCATGTTGCTCTGCACTTGGCAGACCTTTCCGGCGATAGGCAAGGCAATCACATAGCCGGTGCCGTCCGCGTTGAGATAGACGTCCTCGCACTTGACCGCGCGCATGTGTACACCGGTGGAACCGACCACAGAGCAGGCCACGTTCTCATCAGCGGTGCAGACACCCGCACCCAGCGCAGTCGACACCATGTCCACATAACCCAGTGACACCGGTGTACCCGCCAGCAAGCCCGTCTGCTTGGCGGCCGCAGCGTGCAGCGCAACTGTGTTGTGTGATCCGTCCACGATTTCTGGCAGCAGGTGCTGGTGAGCGCGCAGCCCCAGCGCATCGATGACGTCATCGCTGTATTGTCGATTACGGAAATCACCGAAGGTGAAACTCGCCTCTGAAGGGTCAGTTGCTCGCACACCGGTCAGTTTGAGAAATAGCCAATCCTTGCAGTGCAAGGCCGCATCCGCACGCGCCAAGAGCTCCGGATGATGAGCGACCATATGGGCCAGCTGCACCCCCTGCTGGCAGGAAGACAGGCCGGTGCCGGTGCACTCAAAACGCTGTCGCTCGGTGTCGGACGCTTTGAGTCGGATCACCGTGTCGCTCGCGCGACCGTCGAGCCAGAGCCAGGCATCACCCACCGCGTCGTTGTGTTTGTCGACAAGCCAAGTGCCATCACCCTGCCCCGTGACCGAGACAGCCGCGGTGCGCTTGGCCAGATTCGCTACTTTTTTCCCTAGATCAACAATCGCCTGCGCGCAGTCAGACCAAGTCTGATTCAAGGACTGCGTGACCGCCCCATTGGGGCCGCTGACGTATCGGTTGGGAATTTCTGCGCTGGCAATCTGGCGACCGCGCAGATCAAAAGCAACTGCTTTTATCACCGAGGTCCCCGCGTCTATCCCGATCAGGATGTCACACTCACTGCTTGGCATATAAGGACCTCTGCTGAACATTCACCATCACGCCAGCAACTTTTTAGCGGTGCATTCATCGGTGACCAATCCACTGAGAAAGCCACTTTTCAACACAGCCGAAATTGCCGGGACCTTCTCGCTGCCACCCGCCAAAGCCACCATTCGCTGCTTCTTCAGGCTCTCGAGCTTGTGCGTCACCGTTCGCGCGTCCAATGATGTGCTCACCGCTTCGCCTGCACTGTTAAAGAAGTTGCCCAGCAACTCGCCAACACCGCCTTTCTCCTGCACTTCGAGGATTTCCTGTTGGTCGATCAGTTTTGAGGCCACCAATTGTGCGCCGGGGTCAGAGGTACCCACGCCCACGATCATCACATTTGATTGTGTGGCCAGCTCAAACACCTCTTTTACCCCGCGCTGTTCTAGGAACAAATCCCGGTCCTCTGCGCAGTTGGCGAAAAATGGCACCGGCATGACATATGCGGTTGCGCCGGTTTTGGCCGCGATGCCGTACATCACGTCGTGCGGGTTGGCCGCGTAGTTATGTGTCAAACCGCCGAGCAAAGAGACAAAACGTACATCCCCTGCATCATGCGCGGGCATGGCCTCCACCGCGGCAGCCAAGGTACGCCCGTGGCCCACGCCAATTAGGCCGCCCTGCGCATTGCGTATCTCGCGCTGAAAGAGCTCCGCACCCGCCAAGCCAAGGGCGCGCAACGGCAAGCCCTCTTCGCCGAGATCGGGCACCACCTGGCAATAGTCTAATGAGTAGGCCTTGGACAGCTGATCCTCAAGTTCGATGCACTCAATCACATCGCCGACAATGCTGATCTTCACCGCACCCTGTTGATTGGCGGCGAGAATCAGGCGGTGCGCCTTGACGCTCGGCACCCCCAGGCGCTTGGCGACCTGCGCCTGGGTCAGACCCGCAGCGTAATGCAACCACGCAGCGCGTATAGCGAGGCTTGCCTCTTCTTCACGACGCCCTGTCAGTTTGGCCATGGCTTACTCCAGCGGTATGCGGTGAATGTAATTTTTTACAATGGTTGTTATTTTCTACTTTTTGGGTACCATAGTCAACACACACCCGCTGCAAAGCGCACAACAGAAAGGAATGTCCACCATGAGCGCAGCACCTGGAACACAAGCAGAGCAAAGCTCTAAAGCAGGCAGCACACTGATCTATAGCGCCGCGGGCTTGCTGTTGCTCGGCGCCATGGCGCTCGACACAACTGTTGTGCCCTTCGGCTCTGATCTGGACGCGATCAACGAGCAGTTTTCGCCGAAAGCGTTTGGCGAAGCGCAGTTCCCCGGCATACAGGACTACGTGCTGAAGCAGGCACAGGACGCCACAGCCATGGCCCCAGAGATCCTGGAAGACAAAAAGAAAGCCGGTCTGCAGTACGGCATCAAAGCCGGCGTGGGGTATTCGATCCCGGTCAGATTTAGCGGTCTGGTGGGTGAATCAAAAGCGGGCAACTACACCATTGAGGTGGCGGGCATGCCAGAGGCGATTCGTCTGCGACTGCAAACCGGGCCTGCCATCAACGGCAGCGATTTGCGCGACGTCACTGGCAACATCGAATTCGGCCAATTCAAAAATCAAATTGAATACCAAAACGCCGGCGCCGCGATCAACAGCGCGCTCAAGACAAGCGTGTTAGCCGATATCGACACCAAGAACCTCAGCGGCAAACAAATCTCTGTGCACGGGGTGTTCAAACTCATCAACCCGAAGAACTGGTTGGTCACGCCTGTGGCGATAGAAGTCCAATGAGCAGCGTCGCTACAGACGCTGGCACAACTCAGAGCAACGTGGTGCTGTCGGCTAAAAACGTCGCCAAAACCTACGGTTTTGTGCACGCACTTAAAGGTGTGAATTTCGACATCAGCCGCGGTCAAGTCACCACGCTGTTCGGCGAGAACGGCGCGGGCAAGTCCACTTTGATGAAAATCCTCTCGGGTGTGGTCTCGCCGACTTCCGGCGACATCGTGCTCGACGGCCAGCCTGTTAGCTTTAACTCATCCAGCCACGCTCGCGACATGGGCATCTCGATCATTCACCAAGAGCTCAGCCTCGCGCCGAACATGAACGTGCGCGACAACATTTTCATGGGCCGCGAAATCACCACCGTCACCGGGGTCGACTACGCCGAAGAACACCGCCAGGCCAAGCAACTGATGCAGGAGCTCGAAGAGGACATAGACCCACTCACTCTGGTTGAAGACCTGCGCCTGGGCCAACAGCAAATCATCGAAATCGCCCGCGCCCTTTCGGTGGACTCGCGCATCCTTATCATGGATGAGCCCACCTCCGCGCTCAGCGCCACAGAGGTCGATGTCCTGTTCAAAGTCATCCGCGACCTGACCGCCAAGGGCGTGTCGATTGTCTACATATCGCACCACCTCGAGGAAGCGCTGCAGATAACCGACCACGCCGTGGTGCTGCGGGACGGCGCCATGACAGCGAACGCCCCCCGCGATGAGATAGATCTGGAGTGGATCGTGCGCCACATGGTCGGCGAGAACTTCGACCTCGGCCGCCCGCCACCCCGTGCGGAGCACACCGCCACAGCGGTTTCGGTGCAGGGCCTGACCATCGTCGATCAGAGCGGCTACGAGGTAGTCAACAATCTGTCCCTAGAAGTACAAGCCGGAGAAATCGTCTGCATCTACGGCCTGATGGGCGCGGGCCGCACCGAGCTGATGGAGTGTATCGCCGGGCGCCTGCGGGCGAGCGCCGGCAGTATCCACCTGCACCAGCAAGAGATCAGTAAGCTCAGTATTTCGCAGCGCATCGCCCGGGGTTTGGTGCTGGTGCCCGAAGACCGGCAGCGCGATGGTCTGGTTCAAACCATGAACGTCGGCCAGAACTTGTCGGTCGCAAGCATCGACACCTTCAGTAACTACAGCATCACATCCCCGCGTCAAGAGAGCGCGCTGATCGAGAAGATGATCAGCGATGTAACGATCAAAACGGACGGCGGAAACGCCCCCATCGGTTCTCTATCAGGCGGCAACCAACAAAAAGTCGTGATCGGCAAGACCCTGGCCACTGAGCCAACCGTGTTGCTGCTCGACGAACCCAGCCGTGGCATAGACATAGGGGCGAAAGCGGAGGTGTTCAAGATACTCGCGGATCGGGCCAGAGACGGGCTAGCGGTTATCTACACCACTTCAGAAGTTGGCGAGTGCCTGAGCATCGCACACCGCATCATCGTGATGCACAAAGGCAAGATATCCGCTGAGTTTGATTCCAGCGTCAGCAAAGAAAAGATCATGGCGGCCTCCGGGGAATCCCTGGTCAATTAATGCTGCGCACATGCAACAGCACAAGATAAATGCAGTACAGACTCTGTGAGTAAAAAGATGTCCAAAACGATTAAAGAATTTGACCCGGCAAAACTGCTGCTCGAAGGGCGCGCATTTTTCGCCCTCATCGCCATTATTGTGGTGTTTTCCTCGCTCTCGCCCTACTACTTCTCGGTCAGTAATTTTCTGACCATGTCGTCGCACGTCGCCATATTCGGCATCTTGTCGATCGGCATGTTGCTGGTCATTCTCAACGGCGGCATCGATCTCTCCGTTGGCTCCACGCTTGGCCTGTGCGGCGTGGTCGCGGGTTTTCTAATGCAGGGCATCCGCATCGACTACTTCGAAGTCGTGCTCTACCCGCCGGTCTGGGTGGTGCTGATTCTGACCTGCGCACTGGGCGCCTTTGTGGGCGCCATCAACGGCGTGTTGATTGCCTACTTTAAGGTGCCCGCCTTCGTCGCCACCCTCGGCGTGCTGTATGTGGCGCGCGGCGTGGCGCTGCTGATGACCAATGGCCTGACCTACAACAACCTCGGCGGCAAGCCCGAACACGGCAACACCGGCTTTGATTGGCTGGGTTTTAACAAGGTCTTCGACGTGCCCATTGGCGTGGTGGTGCTGTTTATCCTGGCCATCATTTGTGCGGTGGTACTGAACCGAACAGCCTTTGGCCGCTGGTTGTTCGCCTCCGGCGGCAACGAGCGCGCCGCCGCACTGTCGGGCGTACCCGTCAAGCGTGTGCAGATCAGTGTCTACATGCTCTCCGGCGTCTGCGCAGCGATCGCAGGCATCGTCTTATCGTCACAGCTGACCTCTGCCGGCCCCACCGCCGGCACCACCTACGAGCTGACAGCCATCGCCGCCGTGGTCATCGGCGGCGCCGCCCTGACCGGTGGTCGCGGCTCCATACAAGGCACCATGTTGGGCGCCTTCGTCATCGGATTTTTGTCCGATGGACTGGTGATCATAGGCGTCTCGTCCTACTGGCAAACTGTATTTACCGGCGCTGTGATTGTGCTCGCTGTTCTGTTGAACAGCATCCAGTACAGCGGCAAGTCCAAGGCTTCTCACTGAGGAACTCTCCAATTAATCTCAACCAGGCGCACCGTAAAGGAGGTTAAAACGCACCGACGCTTTTTCGTACGGCAACACACCATAAAAACAACGAGGATTTAAGATGTTCAAGAAACTAAAAATCACAGCTCTCGCTGCCCTGGCCGCAAGCACACTCATGGCCAGCACAGCATGGGCTGATGGCCTGATTACAATTGTTGTTAACGACCCATCTAACCCCTACTGGTTTACCGAGGGCGAAGTTGCAAAAGCGACCGCTGAGAGCCTGGGCTACACGGCCTCAGTCAATGCTCACAAAGGTGATACCAACACCGAGAGCACCATCATAGACACGGCCATCACCAACAAATCAGTTGCGATCATTCTCGATCCTGCCAATGCTGACGGCTCCATCGGCGCAGTGAAAAAAGCGATCGCAGCAGGCATTCCCGTCATTCTGGTGAACGCTGAGATAAATCAAGACGGCTTGGCTCTCGCACAGTTGGTGTCCAACAACGCACAGGGTGCGGAGCTGGGTGCATCACAGTGGATAGAAAGTGTGGGTGACACCGGAAAATACGTCGAGCTGTTTGGCGCCCCTTCCGACAACAACGCCGCTACCCGTTCAAACGGTTACGAGACTGTGTTGACCCAGTACCCTGATCTGGAAAAAGTTGCTAAAGAAGTGGCAGATTGGGATCGCACCAAAGGCCACGACAAGATGCAATCCATGCTGCAAGCCAACCCCGATATCCAGGGCGTGATCAGCGGCAACGATGAAATGGCACTGGGCGCCATCGCCGCACTGAAGAAAGCGGGCATGCTGGATAAGGTCAGTGTCGGCGGCTTTGACGGATCACCCGACGCTATCGCGGCAATCAAAGCCGGTGAGATGGACTACACCGTCCTGCAGCCCGTTGCCGTTTTTGCCGCAGAAGCTGTGCGCCAAGCCGACAACTTCATCAAGACCGGCAGCACCGGTGTAGACACCGAAAAGCAGCTGTTCGATTGCCTCTTAATCACCCAAGACAATGTCGACAACTACACCGCACCTTTTGTGCTATCTGAGTAACAACAGCCAAAAGGCGCGTTGATCAAGAAGGCTGCTCTCCACCCTCTCGCCGTGTGAGAGCAGCGGGCCACTCTAGCCCAGGACGCCAAAACCACCGCAAGGACGCGACTTGATCAGTGCAAGCCCCGTGCTTGCGCAACGAAGCTAGAACCACTCCCGGCACACTGGCCGGGGTGTTCACAGAACACGTCGAGGACGTGCCCAGAGATGCGCTCAGAGGATCACTCTAAGACGCGACGATCAGTTCGATCCCCGCGGACTTCAGCTCCTCCACAAGAGCAGACTCAACGCCCGCGTCCGTGATCACGCCAGTGAACACATCCAGCGGCACCAGCTCATTCAAAGCGGTGCGACCGAACTTGCGGTGATCCGCCATCAGGTAGGACTGCTGCGCCACTTCAATCATCAAGCGCTTGATGCGCAGTGCCTCGTGGTCCATGTGAAAGACCTTCTGGTTGTTGATCGCCGGCGCCGAGATAAAAGACACGTCCGCGCGCAATTTTCGCAACCCTTCTTCGGCCACGATGCCAAAAAAGCCGTTGAATTTCTGTGAGTAATTACCGCCAATCACCACCAGCGACAGCCCAGGCACGGATTTCACCGCTTCGATCACACCCAGATTATTGGTGATCACGGTCAGGGGGCGCTTGGCCGGCAGCAGCTCACCCAACAAGGCAGCAGTGGTGCCGTCATTCAAAATCACGCTCATGCCCGGCTCGATAAGCGCCAGCGCGGCCCTGGCCACCATGGACTTCTCACGGGTGTCGCGGTGCTCCCTGAAGCGGTAGTCGGCCTCGAAATCCATGCTCGATTCAATCGACGCACCGCCGCGTGTTTTGCGCAGGATGCCCTCGCCTTCCAACTCGTCTAAATCACGGTGGATAGTCATCTTAGAGACAGCAAAATGTGCCGCCAACTCATCGAGCTTCACCGAGCCCTGTTTGACCAACAGATCAAGAATTTCCTTGCGTCGCTCGTCACGTCTCATCGGCGCCTGTCTGCTTGATGCGTAGCTAAATAGAGCACGCAGTCTAACAACTTCACAAATTATTCACATCTTCGCCGTGATATCTAACATTTTTAATGTGATGTTGTTATCATTGAGCGATACGAAACAGCTCCTACTTTAGGAACAACATCCGAGGTATCCATGCCAAACACTTCAATCGTTCAGCGCGCCGCCCAACAAGACCCAGACAACTTCGCACTCGCCAACTGCATTCGCGCCCTCACCATCGATGCGGTGGAGGCAGCCAAGTCCGGGCACCCTGGCGCGCCGATGGGCATGGCTGATGCCGCGACGGTGTTGTTTCGCAAACACCTCAAGTTCGACGCCGCCAACCCGCGCTGGCCCGACCGAGATCGTTTTGTGCTGTCCAATGGACACGCCTCGATGATGCTCTACAGCTTGCTGCACCTCTGCGGTTATCAGGACATGAGCCTCGACGAGATCAAGCGCTTCCGCCAGTCCGGCTCCAAAACAGCGGGCCACCCGGAATTCGGCCACGCCGAAGGCATAGAGACGACCACCGGCCCGCTGGGCCAAGGTCTCGCGGCGGCCGTGGGCATGGCGCTGGCAGAGAAGTCCCAGGCCGACACCTTCGGCAGCAGCGTCGTCGATCACCGCACCTATGTGTTCCTCGGAGACGGCTGCCTGCAAGAAGGCATCGGCCAAGAGGCCATCAGCTTGGCCGGCCACTTGGGCTTGGGCAAACTGATCGCACTCTACGACGACAATGCCATCACCATCGACGGCGCCACCAGTGTTTCCTTCTCTGACGATGTGCCCGCCAGGCTGCGTGCCAGCCATTGGCATGTGCTGTCCGTGGACGGCCACGACGCTGTCGCCATCGATGAGGCCATAAGCCAAGCACGCGCCGAGACCGAACGCCCCACCCTGATCGCGCTGAAAACAGTGATCGGCTTTGGATCGCCGAACAAAGCCGGCAGCGCCGCAGCTCACGGCTCACCGCTGGGCCCTGATGAAGCGAAGGCAACTAAACAGGCCCTGGGCTGGGACGAAGATAACTTCAGCATCCCCGCAGCACTGCAGCAGCAATGGGCTGAGATCGGTGCCGCTGGTGCGACCTACCACGAGGCATGGCAGGCACGTTTCGCCCAGCTGAGCAGCGAAGCACAACAAGAGTTCAACCGTCGCCTCGCAGCCGAACTGCCCGCTGAATACGACGCGCGCATGGCCACCGCTTATCAAGCACTGCTGGATCAACCGCAACACGTTGCCACCCGTAAAGCCAGTCAGCTCGCACTCGCAACCTTGACCGAGCTGGTACCGGAGATGATCGGCGGCTCGGCTGATCTGACCGGCTCCAACCTGACCCGCGTGCCCGCAGTGGACAGCCAGTACAGCCGCGAGAGCGCCGGGCGCTACGTCGGTTACGGCGTGCGTGAATTCGGCATGAGCGCGATGATGAACGGCATGATTAACCACGGTGGGCTGATCCCCTACGGCGGCACCTTTTTGGTGTTCTCTGACTACGCGCGCAACGCTATCCGCCTCTCGGCGCTGATGGGCATCGGCACCCTGTACGTGATGACCCACGACAGCATTGGCCTCGGTGAAGACGGGCCCACACACCAGCCCGTGGAACACCTGGCCAGCTTGCGCGCCATTCCCAACCTCACGGTGTTCCGCCCCGCCGACGCGGTGGAGACCCTCGAGTGCTGGGACCTCGCCATCCGCCGCCGCCATTCACCGTCGCTGTTTGCCCTCTCGCGACAGGGCGTACCGCAACTGCGGGACAACTGCGAGAGCAACCTGTCAGCGCGCGGCGCCTACGTCATTCGCCAGTTCGGCGCGGGCCGCGACATCACCCTGATCGCCACCGGCACCGAGGTCAGCTTGGCGGTTGATGCAGCGCAGGAGCTGCAGCAACAAGGCTTGTCCGTGGCTGTCGTCTCCATGCCCAGCTGGGAGCTCTTTGACGAGCAATCCCCTGCTTACCGCGAAGAGACACTCGGCAGTGCGCCGCGTATCGCCATCGAGGCGGCCAGCAAATTTGGCTGGACCCGCTACGTCAATTCAGAAGACGACGTGATCGGCATGACAGGCTTTGGTGCCTCCGCACCGGCGGAAGAGCTCTACGAACAATTCGGAATAACCCAAGCGGCCATAGTGGACAAAGCACTGGCGCTGAGCAAAGGAAATACAAGCACATGAAATTTTTTGTAGACACTGCAGTTGTAGAAGAAATCGCCGAACTGAACGACTACGGTCTGCTGGACGGCGTCACCACCAACCCGTCCCTGATCGCCAAGTCCGGCCGTGACTTCAAAGAAGTAATCGCCGAGATCTGCGCCCTGGTGGACGGCCCTGTGTCCGCCGAAGTCGCCTCGATGGACTTCAAAAGCATGATGGCCGAGGGCGAGCACCTGGCCAAGATAGCGCCCAATGTGGTGGTCAAGTTGCCGCTGACGCTGGACGGTTTGAAAGCTTGCCGCCAGTTCTCAAAACAAGAAATCAAGACCAACGTCACGCTGTGCTTCTCAGCCAACCAAGCGCTGCTCGCCGCCAAGGCCGGCGCCACGTATATCTCGCCTTTTCTGGGCCGCCTGGACGATCTCAACATCGACGGCATGCTGCTGATTGAGGAGATTCGCGCGATATATGACAACTACGACTTCGCCACCGAAGTGCTCGCCGCGTCTATCCGCAACGCCAACCACGTCAAAGACGTCGCCCTGGCAGGCGCCGATGTGGCGACTATCCCGCCTGCCGTGATCAAGGGCCTGGCCAAGCACGTCTTGACCGACAAAGGACTCGAGCAATTCGCCGCGGATTGGGCTGCCACCGGCCAGAGCATCCTCTAAGACTTCGCCATATACCGCTCCTGAGCGGTCTTTTCCCCGGGCACTCTCGCCCGGGGGCTTTTTCCCTCGACCATCTCAGCACAGCACTCTCTGCACTTGCATCGCAGCGCGCGGACCCTTGCCGCAGTCCCTTGCCGCAAACTCCCGCCGCGACCCGGTTGATCGCGAAGCCCTGTTGCTCCGCTGTTACCGCCCCTGCAGTGTCAGCAGCGAGATAAACTCCAACATATCCGGTGCCAGCGTCTGGTCCGCACTGCCAATGTGTGACACGATAGAAATGTGGTTATGCCCTGCGGCCGCATTCACCAGCGGCAAGCGCCCGTCTCGTTCGGCAAGTGCCGTAATCAAGCGTCGGGTCTGATCACTGATCACCGCAGGCTCGTACTCGGCGTAAGCCACCAACACCGGGATCTCACGACCAGCCACTGCATTCACCACTGACTGCTCGGCGCGGTCACCGTCTACGCCATAATATTTGGCGTCACGCTGCGGATCCACCGCGCGGTTTTCAAGGTCCACCGTGGGCGGCGAGATCAAGATTGACCCCACGACCCCGTCGTTTTCCAACTGCAGCTGCTCGCGAAAAGTGTAGTCTGCGACGTGCATGGCACCGGCGGAATTCCCGGCGATCACCACCTTCATCGCATCCCCACCGAGATCGGCGATATTCTCGCCAATCCACGCGAGCACACTCGCCACGTCCTCGGCACCGGCGGGCCACTGCACCTCAGGGGCAAAGCGGTAATTCATGCTCACGGTTACCACCCCGTGCTGCGCAAACCAACGGCCGATATTGGCGATATCACCCTTGTCGCCCCGCACAAAGCCACCACCGTGCACAAACACCAGCACTGGAAGGCCCTCGGCCTCCTGCGGCGCATGCACATCCAGTCGCTGTCGCTCATGTGAGCCATAGGCCAGATCACGGTTGACCGTCAATCCATCATCCGTGGCCACGGCGTGTATGGGCGCGTACAACGCCATGGTGCCGCCGACGAACTCTCTGGACAGCTCCGTGCCCATGCTGCCCAGCTTCGCCGCGATCTCCGGCGTGTTACTCAGCTGTGCACTGGCGCTTATTGGCACCAGTGAACAGCCCAGCAGCGCCAGGGCGGCCAAGATTTTTGCTTGCTTCATATCGCTTTCTCCCAGAATTATTGAAGGCGGGAAGCCCGCCTTGAAGCAAAACTTGAAGGCTCACTCACCGTTTCTGCCACGGCTGTAAGCCTGAAGGCTCACCCACAGTTGAGGCCGCGGTAAGCCCGGGGGCACAGTCACTGCCTCTGCCGCGGCTGTAAGCCTAAAGGCTTACCCACAGTTGAGGACCTCTGCAAATCCGGAGGCTCAGTCACTGCCTCTGCCGCGGCTGTAAGCCTGAAGGCTTACCCACTGTTGAGCGCCTCTGTAAATCCGGAGTCTCTGTCACTGCCTCTGCCGCAGCTGTAAGCCTGAAGGCTTACCCACTGTTGAGCGCCTCTGTAAATCCGGAGGCTCTGTCATTGCCTCTGCCGCGGCTGGAAGCCTGAAGGCTCGCCCACAGTTGAGACCGCGGTAAGCCCGGGGGTTCAGTCACTGTCTCTGCGCGGCTGTAAGCCTGAAGGCTTACCCACAATTGAGGCCGCGGTAAGCCCAGGTGTTCAGTCTCTGCCTCTGCCGCAGCTGTAAGCCTGACGGCTCAGCCACATTTCTTGCCTCGGCTGTGGGTCTGCAGTCTCTGGCACTTTTTCTGTCTAGAGCTTCAACAGTACTTTCGCGTTAAGGTGGCAAATATTCTCCCGCTCGCTGTCGCTCAGCGGTGCAGCCTCGATCCAATCACCCGCTTCCTGCGGGCGTTCAAAGGGGTAATCCACCGAGAACATCACGCGATCATCACCCACCATGTCCACCGCGCAGCGCAGTGGCGCATCGGCGCACATGCCCGATGTAGTCATCCAGATATTGCTCTTGAAGTATTCCGAGGGCTTGCGCTCGAGTCGCATCTCACCGCGGTTGGATATCTCCCAGCGGCTGTCCAGTCGCCACAGCAAGTACGGCAAGGTCTCACCGAGGTGGCCGAGAATCAGCTTGGCGCCTGGGTAGCGATCGAAAGTGCCGGAGAACAGCAAGCGCAGCGCGTGCGTCGCGGTCTCCACCGTCCAAGACCACACCGGACCAAACAGCTCCGGGTGATCGTGGAACATGTGCACTTTTTCAGATGGGTTGTTCGGGTGTAGGTAGATCGGCACCTGCAAGTCCGACACTCGCTCCCAGAAGGGCGAGTAGCGATCATCATCGAGATAAGTGCCACCGGTCTGGCCGTTGATCATCGCCCCCTGCATGCCCAGATCGCGCACACAGCGCTCCAGCTCGTCCGCGGCCGCAGTCGGATCTTGCATCGCCAGGTGGGCAAAGCCGCCGTAGCGGCTGGGCTGTTTGAGCATCTGTTCGGCGAGGAAGTCGTTCACCTTGTGCGCCAGAGAGATCGCTGTCTTGCTGCGTTTTTCCGCCTGCACACCTGGCCCCGCCAGAGACAAGATAGATTTTTCGACGCCGATCACGTCCATTGACGCCAATCGCCGCTCGCCAAAATCCAGCAGCGCCTCGCGTGCCTTGCCAAACAAATCCGGGCTGATGTTGACCGCAGTCGTGCCGAAATACTCGACAAAATCCGGGTGCATGAAATGCTCTTCAAGCGCTATTTTTGCTGTGCTCATGTTTGTTCCTCGTGGTGCTTCGCCGGGTGGCCGGCGGTTTAAAGTTCAAATATTTTCTTTTCAGTGTGATGCAGGCAATCACCGACACCGTCGGCGCCGATCAGGTAATTGTCGCAGACCACCGCAAACACTTTTCCGTCGTCATAGCCAGGGTGCACCGCCAGGCACATGTCCTGCGCCAGCGCCAAGGTCTCATCACGGCGAATCAACGGTCGCTCCACCATTTCACAACCCTGGCCATGGGCATACAAGCGCGTCTCCGCAGGCAGATCTCGCTCAACCATCCAGACATCGTGGGCGGCGGCTATGTCGGCGGGCTGCGCCCCGGGTTTCATCAGCGTCAGAGTGTGCTGCTGCGCCTCGCGCACATTCTCAAAAGCCTGCAGCAAGTGATCGCTCGCCTGCCCCAGCACCATGGTACGCGCGATCTCCAGATACAGCCCACCGGGGCCGTTCACTTCAATCAGCATCGACAGGTGATCGCCCTGCACCAGCTCGCGGGTCTGAAAGGGGCGGTTAAAGAAGCGCGACGGCGCCCCCATGGGCGCGGAGACCCCGAGGTAGATACCTTGATCAGAGCCCAATCGCCGCCCCACTGCCTCCGCGTGCGAGCTCACGTCCCGGTCCGTTAAGCCCGGTCGAATAAAATCACAGACCTCGGCGAATATCTTGTCCTGCAGAGCAGCCGTCTGGCGGATCAGCCCTTTTTCTTCGTCACTTTTGATCGCCTTCACCCGGTCCAGCGCATCGGTGGCATCCACTGTTGTGAAGCCGTCGTTCAGAGCCGACACCAGGCCAAAGGGCAAGGCCTGCGGCCCCAGCAGGCCAACGCGCTTGGCGCCGTCGCGGCGCAGGGCCGAGACCACCAAGTCGGTATCGTAATCAACGGTGTAGTCCACCGAGTGAAAAGACGGCGTGCCCAGCACCCGATCCACACCGCGCGTCTCCTGCTGTTCAGGGTCGGTGCTGCGATCGGTGCCAAAGGCGCCCATCTCCACAATGGTCATGGGCCGCTCGGGGTAAAAGATCACCGTGCGCGGGTAGCCATTAGTGGCGGGCAAATCAGTGAGCCAGCGCACATAGCCGCCAATCCAGTCCTCGCGCGCCTGACATACCAGCGCATCCAGGCCCTGCTCCGCCATCATTTTGCGCGCGACCGCCCAGCGGCGCTGCAGCTCATTAGCTGAAATTGGCGAGTTGATCATTGCTCCATCCCTCCTGTTAATGCAGCCACCCCACCGCGCGCAAAATCCAGCATATTTGCGGTGATGATAGGCAGCGCCTGCTCGTGATAACAATCGGCAAAACCGCCGATGTGCGGTGTGATAATCAAATTGGGCAGCTCCCACAGCTCGCTGTCAGCGGGCAGCGGCGACTGGGCAAAAACATCCAGTGCAGCCCCTGCAATGGAGCCCGTGCGCAGCGCCACTGACAGCGCGTCTTCATCGACACAGCCACCGCGGGCGATGTTGACCAGATAACTCGAGCGCCGCATGGCGGCCAGCACCCGCTGATCGACGATGTGGTGGGTGGACTGGGAATACGGTGTCAGTACCACCACAAAATCCGCGGCGCCCACCGCCGCGCATATCTGCTCGCGCGGATAGACCTTGTCGATACCTGGGGCCGATGTGCGCCCCCCCGACACCCCGGTGACCGACATGCCAAAGGCCTTCAGAACGCCCGCTAGGTGTTCGGTGATCGCGCCCAGGCCGAGGATGCAGGCGGTCTTACCCAGCAACAGCGGCTGCGGCTGGCGATCCCAGTGGTGAGCGCGCTGATTGGCCAGCATCTGCGGGAAGCGCCGCGACAGAGCGAGCATCTGCAGCAGCGCCAGTTCGCTCATCTGCGGTCCGTGAATACCGCCACAATTGCTCACCGCCAGGCCATCGCGACCCAGCAGGTTATCCACCCCTGTGGTCAGCGCCTGAACCCACTGCAGCCGCGGCATCGCGTCCAGTAACTCGCTGCTTAAATAGGGCGCCAGCCCAACCAACGCCTCACAGTCCGTCGCCATTTGCATGGCAACATCTATGTCGCTGCTGCCACAGAAGCTGAGCTCGGGCACACTTTTAGTCAGGGCGTCAACGTAGAAGTCCGCCTGACTGTCAAAGATCAATACACGCATTTTTAGAACTCAATACAAAATAGAGGGAAGCCACAGGGCCAGTGAGGGCAATAAAAACATCAAGCCCAACAAGACAATCGGCGCGATCAAAAAGGGCAAAATACCGCTGTACAGCTCTTGCATTTTCAGCTCACTGAGCTGCGCTTTGATGATGAACAGGTTCATGCCGACCGGCGGCGTGATCAGCCCCAGCTCCACCAAAATGGCAACCAAGACCCCAAACCAGATCGGATCAAAACCGTAGCCCACCACCACCGGCAAAAACACCGGCACCGTGATCAGTACCATGCCCAGCCCTTCCAGAAAACAGCCCAGCACCAGGTAGATCACAACAATCAGCGCCATCACTGCCCAGGCGCTCAACTGCGCATCTTGGGCCAGTACGAGCAGGGTGTCGGGCAGCCGAGTCTGCACCACAAAATTGGCAAAAATGGTGGCACCGATGATGATCATGAACAGCGCACAGGACACCAGCACACTGGAATTCACCGCACAGCGCAGCCCCTGCAGACTGAGGGTGCGCTTGCAAAAACCCAGCACGATGGCGCCGAAGGCACCCACAGAGGCCGCCTCAGTGGGGCTGAAAAGTCCGGTGTAGATACCACCAATGGTAAGCAAAAACAGCAGCAGAAATTGCCAGGGGCCGCGCAGTGCCGCCACCCGCTGGCGCAAGCTGGCGGAGGCCTCCACCGGCACCGAATCAGAGCGCCGCGCGATCCACAGTGCGACAGCGATGTAGAGTAACAACAAGATAATGCCGGGAATCATCGAGGCCGCGAACAGCCGCGCCACACTGGTCTCGGTGATCGAGCCGTAGATCACCAGAATGATGGACGGCGGGATCAAAATGCCCAGTGATCCGCCAGCCGCCACAGAGGCCGCCGAGTAACTTTGTTTATAACCGGCCCGCCCCATCTCAGGCATGGCGATGCGCGTCATGCTGGCAGCCGTGGCCACCGAACTGCCACAGATAGCGCCAAAGGCACCCGAGGCGGCGATGGTTGCCACGGCGAGGCCGCCGCGCAAGCCCGACAGCATCACCCGGGCCGCATTGAATAATTCCGCCGACATGCGCGAGGAGCTGGCGATCTCCCCCATCAAAATAAACAGCGGAATAACAGAAAGATTGTAATTGGAGGCCACATCAAAAATGGTGGTACCCGCGGTAAATTTGGTGGCCATCAGGCCGTTCAAGGCCCAGTTACCCACCAGCCCTATCATGCCCAGCGCCAGCCAGACCGGCGTACGCAAAAACAGCAGCACCAGCATCAGTGCGACGCCGCCAAGGCCCAGAGAAAAATCGCTCATTTGCTCGCCCCATCTTTGGCCGCACGAGTACTGCGATAAATCGACCGCAAGCGGAGCAGATAAGCCCAGAAGATACCGAACATGCCCACAAAGGTGATGCCCCAGAGGGGGTATTTGGGGATATTGAGTTCCAGCGAGCGCTCACCCCAGCGCCAGGCATCCAGCGCCGGTGCGATCATCGCCCAGCCAAAAAAAGCGAACAGCGCAATGCCGCAAACCGTTGAAACAGTCGCCAGCACACGAAGCCCGCTGGCAGGCATAACAGCATCGATCAAGTCGATCAAAATCTCTCTTCCCTGGGCCACCACGGGGGCCAGACCAAACATCACGGTGATCAACAACAGGATACTGACCATGTCGTAGGCGCCCTTGATGGGTATAGAAAAGACGGCGCGCAATACAACATCGCCCACCACCACCAACATCATCGAACAGAGGGAAAATCCAGCGATCGAGTGCAATATACGGATCGCACGGTCGGTGGGCTCTTGTTCATGAATCATCGCAATACTCTCGATTGGAGACCAACCCGCCAAGTGGCGGGCCGGCCAATTGCCTACTCGGTGTAGGCTTTTAGAAAAGCTGCAGCGCGGTCGCCGGCCCTGGCGGATGAAGCGTCAATGATCCCTTGAAAACTGCTCTCCAGTTTCTCTAGCTGCTCATCACTGAGCGAGACGATTTCAGTCCCTGCGGCTTCCATGTGGGCACGTCCCTTGGCTTCGCCTGCGTCCCACAGTGCGCCATACCACTCGGCGCGATCAGGGCCAGTGCTGTCATCGATCAGCGCCTGCAACTCAGGGGTCAAACGCTCATAGGCTGCATCACTGATCACCACCGCAAAGGTGGCAGATGCCAGACCCGGCTCCAGCGAGTATTTAGTGACCGGCCCCAGATCAAACGCTTGTGCGGCTTCGAAGGGGAAGGTCGCGCCGTCTACAACGCCCTTGCCCATGGCATCGGCGGTTTCTGCGGGCGGCACCGGCACGGGCGATGCACCGAGCACTTCCACGATCTGCTGCCAGGTGGAGCCGGCGTAGCGCATGCGCTTGCCTGCGATGTTGCCCAGATCACTGGGGTCTGTGTCGGTGAAATGCATTTTCAAGGGGGGCGTCACCGCCATCCACAAAATACGCGTGCCCGCGTGCTCTGCCGCCAGGAATTCAGGCGCCAACTCGGTCAAGCGACGCGAGCTGAGCGCACTCTCCTGACCCGCCGAGGGGTAGCTGAGCGGCAGGTTGGCCAGCTCAGTCATGGCGAAGCGCCCCGGGGTCATGGCGTGCAAGAAGATAGCGATATCCGCTCCCCCCGAACGCACCAGATCAAACTGCCGAGGCGGCGGTGCCAACTGCGCCGCGGGGAACATTTCCAGTTCCAGCTCACCGCCGGATTTTTCTTTCAACTCCTCGCCCCAAGCGTTCACGGCCCGCACAAAGGTGTGCATGGGCGGCAAAAAGGTCGACACTTTCAGTGTCTCGGCCATGGCTTGGCCACTGAACATGCCGCCAATCAGTGCGCTGGTGATAACTATTTTATTAATTTTCATTATCCTCTCCATCCTCTGTTGATCAAAAGTTAACCTTGTCCCCGCCCTTCAGGTCGAGAATCTCGCGGGCCTCTTCTGGTGTCGCCACCTCGCCCCCCAGCTCCTCGACAATGCGGCGTATCTTTGCCACCTGCTGGGCGTTGCTCTCCGCCAGCACGCCGCGGCTAATAAACAGACTGTCCTCCAGGCCCACTCGTACATTGCCGCCCATTTGGCAGGCGGTGCTCGCCATGGGAATTTGCGTTGAACCGGCGGACAGAATCGACCAGCGGTAGTCGTCGCCAAAGAGCTTGTCCGCGGTTTTTTTCATGAACACTAGGTTGTCGATATCCGAGCCAATACCACCCAAAATCCCCATCACAAACTGAATAAAGATCGGCGCCTTGAACAGGCCAATGTCCATGCAAAACTTAAGGTTGTACAGATGCCCCACGTCGTAACACTCGTGCTCAAACTTGATGTCGTGCGGCGCCAGCGTCTTAGCCGCTTCTTCGATGTCTTTAAAGGTGTTACGGAAGATATTACCGTCGGAATTCTCGACGTAATCCTTCTCCCAGTCGAACTTCCAGTCTTTGTAGCGCTTGGCCAGCGGGTGGAAAGAGAAGTTCATCGAGCCCATGTTCATGGAGCACATCTCGGCGCTGAAAGTGGCGGCGGGGTTGATGCGCTCACCGATGGAAAGTGTCAGCGAGCCACCGGTTGAGATGTTCACCACCGCGTCGGTCGCGGATTTGATGCGCCCCAGAAAGGGCCTGAAATCATCCGGGTTGACCGAGGGCGCGCCGGTTTCATTGTCCCGTGCGTGCAGGTGCAAAATAGAGGCACCCGCCTCGGCGGCGTCAACCGCCTGCTGCGCGATGTCGTCGTAGCTGTAGGGCAGCGCGTCGGACATGGTTGGCGTGTGAATCGCGCCGGTGATTGCGCAGGTGATGATCGTTTTTTGTTTGGCCATTTTATTAGGCTCCTTTGTCAGGCAGGCCGCACACCCGGCGGCTCAGTGGAAACAGTTCGCGCCCGGCCCGGCCCCGTATCAAACCCCAGACCCCAGAGGGCGCCTTGAGCATGATAAGAATGGCCACCACACCGAGTGCGATGAGATAGATGGTGCCGAGATCGGCCAGCGTCTCGCGCAGTAAGAAGTACACCAAGGTGCCGACAATCGGCCCTTCGAGCGTGCCAATGCCGCCGATCACCACGATGAAAATCACGAAAGCGGTCCAGTCGTTGACGCTAAAGGCCGCGTCCGGGGAGATCCTCAGTTTTTGCAAAAAGATCAACGCACCGATCAAGGTGGTCAGTCCCCCGCTGAGCACATAGACAATGAACTTGCTGCGCCAGATGTTGATGCCCAGGGATTTGGCGGCGAGCTCGTTGTCACGAATCGCGGTCAGTGCGACACCCTGTCGAGAGCGCAAATACACAAACACCACCGCCAGCACCAAGACCATCACCGCCAACGCCAGCCAGTAGGAGGCCGCCTCGCGGGCGGCGCGGCCGTCGGCCAGGGAGCGCACTATATCGAGCGACAAGGACTTGCCCGAGCCTCCACCCAATGAGGAGACCTGAGCAAAAGACAGCCTAAACACCTCGGCCACAACCCAAGTACCGATAGCGAAATACGCCCCGCGCAGCCTGAACACCAACAGCGCCACCACGGACGAGGCGAGCATGCCAGCGACCACCACAACCGGCATGGCCGCATAGGGGTGCATGCCACCGAGCATGGTCAGTGCAAAGAAGGCGTAGCCCCCCAAACCCACATAGGCGTGCTGCCCCACCGATACAAGCCCGGCGTAGCCGGCGAGAAAGTTCCACAGTGTGGCCAGCGACAAATAGAGGAAGAACTCGCCAAACAACCGCAGCTCTGCCCTGCCCGCCCAAGACGGCGCCGCGGCCATGATGATAACGATGACCGCCAGCGCGACCATCGACCAGGTAGAGAGGCGTGTCGCTCTGGAGATATGAAGATCGTTGTTCATCAGTCGACCCTCGGGAACAGGCCGCGCGGACGCACAGCGATGATCGCTAGAAAAACCAAGTGCCCTGCCAATATCTGAAACCCCGGATGAAATTTCGCGCCGATGGTCTGGGAGATACCGAGTATCACCCCACCGGCCAGCGTGCCCCACAGATTGCCCAGCCCACCGATGATCACGGCCTCAAAACCGAAGATCAATCGCGAGCCGCCAATGGACGGATCGAAGGATGTTTTGATGCCCAGAAACACCCCGGCAATAGCGGTCACGGCAAGGGCCAGCGCCATGGCGAGGCCGAACACGTGCGAGCGATTCAAACCCATCAGCTGCGCGATGTCCTGCCGATCAGAGGTGGCGCGAAAGGCGCGCCCCAGCGCCGTGTGATAGAACATCCACTGCAGCGCGGCGATCACCAGTACCGCCGTGGCGAACACAATCAGCGGCAACGTGCCCACCGCCAGCGGACCGATTTCGATGCTCATGGTCTCCAGAGCACCGGCTTGCAGTTTCTGCGGGTCCGCGCTGTAGGCCATCAAGAGTGAGTTTTGCAAAATAACCGACAGGCCAAAAGTCACCAACAGCGGCGGCAGAATGTCCCCGCCCATGGTGCGGTTCAAGATGACACGCTGCAGCACATAACCCAGCGCCGCCATGATCGGCATCACCAAACCCAGCGCCACCAGCGGGTGCAGGCCCAACATCACCGCGACCGTCAGGCAGACATAGGCGGCCAGCACAATCAAATCGCCATGGGCGATATTGACCAGCCGCATCACCCCAAAAATCAGTGACAGCCCCGCCGCGAACAGCGCATAGAGCCCGCCGAGCAAAGTGCCTTGTACAATTGCGTTTATCCAATCCATAACATCAAACCCCAAAATACGCGCGGGATATCTCGTCGCGAGAGATACCCTGTGATGCGCCCTGCAAGGACACACGGCCCTCTTGCAGGCAATACACCCTGCTCGAGACCTGCAGCGCCTTGGCGATGTCCTGCTCCACCACCACGGCCGACAAGCCCTCGCCGACAATACCCGGCAACGCCGCGTAGATAGATTTGATGATCACCGGCGCCAGCCCCAAGCTGATCTCGTCCATCATCATCAGCTCCGGGTTCGACATCAGCGCGCGGCCAATGGCCACCATCTGCTGCTGCCCGCCGGAGAGCGAGGTTGAAGACACGTTGCGGCGCTCCTCTAAAATCGGGAACAGCTCGTAGATGCGGCGCAGATTCCACGGCCCTTTGCGGCCGGTGCGCCCGCCGATGATCAGGTTTTCCTCCACGCTGAGCGACTGAAACAGCAGCCGCCCCTCGGGCACCAGTGCCACACCCAAATGCGCTATTTGATCAGCGCGCAGTGCACCTATGTCCTGCCCCTTCCAGCGTATCTGCGGGCCGGTGTTCTTTATCAAGCCAGACACCGAGCGCATCAGGGTTGTCTTGCCCGCACCGTTGGCGCCGATCACGGCGATCACCTCGCCCGGATGCACCTCCATGCTCACCCCGAAGAGCGCCTGAAAGTCGTCGTAGCCGGCGTCTAGGCCGTCCACGGAGAGTAAAACATCAGGCATCGGCTTCTATCCCCAGATAAATCTCTTTCACCACCGCGCTGTCCATCACGTCTTTGGGTGCGCCCTCGGCGACTTTTTTGCCAAAATCAATCACGATCAATCGGTCCACCACCGCCAACAGCGCGTGCACCACGTGCTCGATCCAAACAATCGAAATCCCGGTCTCCCGCAAGCCCTGGATTGTCTCAATCAAAGACTGGCACTCGTGTTCGGTCAAACCGCCGGCTATTTCATCCAGTAGCAGCACCCGCGGCTTGGCGCACATGGCACGCGACAACTCCAATCGCTTGCGCTCCAGCAGGGTCAAGCCGCCCGCCAGTACATTCGCCTTGGCCATCAGGCCGGTGCGCTCCAGCACGTCCAGGCAGATGTCTTCGGCCTCGCTGCCCGACAGCCCCGCGCCCTGTGTCGCGGCCACAAAGGTGTTCTCAAAAATGGTCATCTGCGTGAAGGGCTGCGGCACTTGAAAACTGCGCGCTATCCCGGCGCGGCAGCGTTTAGCCGCAGGCCAGGCGCTCACGTCCTTGCCGTCAAAAGTGATGGTGCCGCTGCTGGGCAGCAACGTGCCCGTCACCAGATTAAACATGGATGTCTTGCCTGCCCCGTTCGGCCCCAGCACCCCCAGCGCTTCACCACTGGCCAGCGACCAGCTCTGATCATCGGCGACCACCACTGCTCCGAAGGCCTTGCAGACACCCGACAGTTCCAGAATTGCCATATTTCTCCCCGGCTTGTAGCGCTCCCGCGTGTCGTCACGGGAGTCCACAGTTTTGTTACAACAGTTGTAATTCGCCCGTCTTGGGGATATGCGGCGCCGAGCCGTTGGCGACAATCTTGAGATCGATGCCATCGCCCTCGCGCTGCCACTGACCGGCCACCAAAGGTGTTTTGCAGACGTTTTTCACAGGGCCCTTGGACCAGTTGACCGGGCCGACGATGGTGTCGATGTCGGTGCTGGCAATGGCCTGAGTGATCGCCAGCGGATCATCCAGATCGTCGGCCCTGGAAATCACACTCGAAACAACTTCAAACAAAGCGTGCTTAAAGCCGATGGGCTGAGTCCAGGGTCGACCGGTGTCGGCACTGTAGCCACCTGCCAATTCAGCCGCCGACTGACCCGTCAATGAAGACGAGAAAGGGTGTGAGGGAGACCACCACACCTCGGAGCTCAAACCTATGCCCCGATCACCCAGGCCATTGATCACCGAGGGAAACAACAGCGCCTTGCCGATGGTGACGATCTTGGGATCAAATCCCTGCTGCGCCGCCTGCGACCAGAAAGTACCGAAATCCGGTGGGATCATGTTGCCGGTGATGATCTCGCAGCCCGCCTCTTTGAAGGCGCTGATGTAATTGCTGAAGTCATCGGACATGGGCTGGTAGCGACCGGGGTCAACCAAGTCATATCCAGCGGCGGCGAGTGGCGTGGGCAAGCCCATCTTCGCGTCGCCCCAAGCGTTGCCATCGGCGTCGTTCGGGAACAAGCCCCCCACCTTCTTCGCCACACCCACACTGCCCCACATATCGAGAAAGGCTGCGATCACATCCTCCAGCCCCCAGAAAAAATGATAAGTGCTCTCGAAGCCCTCGGCCGGGTTGCCGCTGCGGCCGAAGAAATACGGCTGCCAGGGGCAATCGGTGGTGATACAAGGCACTTCGTTGATCTCGGCCTGATCCGACACAGGGTTCACCGTGTCTGGCGTGGAGGCGGCGATGATGATGTCCACCTCGTCCGAGAGGATCAGTTCACTCGCCACTTCCGCAGCGCGGTTGGGGTTGGATTGACTGTCCTTGGAGATGATCTCGATGTTCCAAGTTTTGCCGTTGTTGATGATGCCTCCCGCCAACTGGCGCTTGACCGCGTCGATGATGAAATCATCGGCCTCGGCAAAGCTTGCCAACGGCCCCGTGCGCGGGCTGACATGGCCAATGCGCAAAGTGGGTGTAGCTGCATAAGCGCGGGTCGCGCTCAGCAGCGCTGGTGCGGCCAAGATGGCCGAAGCGCTGGTCAAAAAGCTACGTCGTGTTGTTTTAATCGTCATTGTCGTATCCCCTTCTCGTGATCGCCTGATGGCAATATTGCCCGCGGTTCTACTGCTCAAACTCTCGGTCTAACAACGTGGGAAAACCCGATTGGATTGTCGCTTGCGCCAATCTTAATTTCGTATCGCTTACAAGCATCACAACCGCATCTGGATGCCCTCCCAGTCTAGGAACTACAGAATTGTTTCCAGCTTCCTCAGGTGCGAGCTGACCCGTGCACGCACGGCGTCGGCTTCTTCAGGGCTCCACTTTCTAAAGCCCTCGCCGGACTTCATGCCCAGCTTGCCCTCGGCCACCAGCTGCTCTAAATACGGCGACGGGCCCTGCCGGCTCTCTAAATCAGCCAACACCGTGTTGTGGATATCGAGAGTGAGGTCGGTGCCCACCAGATCGGCATTCTCCAGCGGGCCAAGCACGGGCAGGCGCCGACCGAAGCAAGATTTGATCACTGTGTCCACGGACTCCGCGTCACAGATGCCCCGCTCCACCAAGCTGATCGCCTCGCGCCACAGCGCATGCTGCAGGCGGTTGCCGATAAAACCCGGCACGTCCTTCTCTACCATCACCGGGGTTTTTCCGGCGTCTTGCAGCAGCTCGAATACCGTCTTTGCCACAGCTGCGTTGGTCCACTCGGTCTTGACCACCTCCACCAGTGGGATCATGTGCGGTGGGTTCCACCAGTGGGTGCCCACCGCGCGCTGCTTGAGCCGTAGCTCGGACATGATCTGCGTGATCGGCATCACCGACGTGTTGGAGGCCAAAATACAAGCCTCCTGCGCATGCGCCTCGATCTCGGCAAATATCTCCCGCTTCAGCGCCAGCTTCTCCGGTGCCGCCTCAAACACCACATCTGCGCTGCACACCGCCGCGGCGGTGCTGTCCACCACCTGGATATTCTCAAGCGCTGCAGTGATTGAATCCTCGGCCTCGCCCATCGCCACCATGCTGCTGCGGATACGGTCCACAACACTGGCACGTGCATCGGCAAAGGGGTCGGTGATGCTCAGCTGATGCCCCGCCCGAGCGAGGGTCAAGGCGATGCCGTGGCCCATCAGCCCGGCGCCGATCACCGCTATGCGCTGTCGCTTGTTATTCATTGATCAGCCCGCCGTGTAGCCGCCGTCGGCGTAGAGAATATGCCCGGTGTAGAAGTCCGAGGCCTTAGACGCAAGGAACAACAACGGCCCTGCGAGATCTTCGGGCTCACCCAAACGCCCCTTGGGCACCCGCGCCAGAAAGCCATCCCGCACTTTTTTTGCCTGCTCGTTGTCTTCAAACATCCACGCAGTCAGTGGCGATCGAAACACGGTCGGCGCTATCGCATTGACGGTGATGCCCGAGGCACCCAATTCGCAGCCCAGTGCTTTGGTCATGCCATCGGTCGCCGCCTTGGAGGCACAGTAGGCGGTATAGCCGGCTGGGTGCCCGAGCAAGCCGCGCGCCGAACTGACCAGAACAATCTTGCCGTAGCCCTGGGTTTTCATCTGTCCGGCCGCGGCGCGTGCCAGCAACCAGCTCTGATTCACGTTCGCGTCCATCACCGAGGCAAAAGTCTCGGGTGACATATCGTTGATCAAGGCCACCTTGTTCATGCCCGAGGCGACCACCAAAATATCGAGCTTGCCGAACTTCTCAACCGCGGTGTCCACCAGCGACTGACAGGCGCCCTCATCTGAGGGACGAATATTCACCGCCTCGACCTCGGCGCCCATCCCACGGCACTCTTCGGCTATGGCGTCTAGCGCGGATTGATTGCCCGCCGCCAATACCAGCTTGCAACCGGCGCCGGCCAGAATCCGGGCTGCCACCATGCCAAAGGCACCCGAGGCACCGGTGATCAGGGCGACGTCGCCTTTGACTTCAAACATCGAAAGTGGGTTTGCCATGTTGCTCATGTCTCAGGACTCCGGCGGATAAGGGATAACCACAAGCATCGTGCACACGTCGTTACGACGGTTCTCTATCTTGCGGACTTCGTGCGGGGGAATGGTGCAGCTGTCATATTTGCCAAGGGTGGTTTCCACGCCATCGACAATGACAGTCATCTCGCCCTCGAGCACCACATACACTTTTTCAAAAGGGGTTGAATCGGGGCCTGCGCCGCCGCCGGGCAAGAACTGACTGAGCCCAACCCATTGGTTCTCCGGGCCACCGTCCTCAAAACCTTGCAGGCGAAGACCCGCGACGCCGAAGTGATTGGGCGCTTCATAGCTCTGCGCGTCTTCGAATCGTTTGAGATGCATCTGGATACTCCCCACTTAAATCTATAAAAAGTGCCGCCGGCGAACCGGCGGCCAAAAGGTTGGGAATCTAGAATTCTTCGCCGGACTCGATGCGGTAGTTCTGACCTTTGTCCATCATCGCCACCAGACGGATGATGCAACCGTCTCCGCGATCCCAGTTCCAAGGGAAAAACGCAAAGGTGCAGCGCTTGCCAGTGACCGCGTCCAGATCGCCTCCGACATTCTCGATGCCCATGATGCCGTGCTTGAACAAGATGTTGTGTACCGGCTCCCACTCAGGGAAGGCGTCTTTCCAATCAATACCGCCGGACCACTCCTTGTACTCGGCTTCAAGGTGCGGCAACAACGGCCCGTTGCGCTGTGGCCCTATGGCCGTCGCCAGCGGATGATCATTGGCCTGGGTGTCGTGGCCAACAACCTTGATGCCCTTTTCCACCATCCACTCAGCCGCCGATGACACCAGGCCCGGGCAATAGGCGAAATAATCACCGTCTTCGTATTGTTTATGCCAACCGGTGTTGATGATCAGCACATCGCCCTTGCGGATGGTGTGGCCGCAGGCTTTCTCCAAATCCTCGCCGGTGATGGGCTCCCATTTTTTC
This sequence comes from Granulosicoccaceae bacterium, assembly GCA_033852095.1. Lineage (GTDB taxonomy): Bacteria > Pseudomonadota > Gammaproteobacteria > CALCKW01 > CALCKW01 > CALCKW01. The sequence goes on from JAWSVD010000011.1 coordinate 41,736, forward strand.
TTCGGCAGCGAGATCACGATGCCCGAACCAAAAAAGTGCGGCAGCGGCACCTCGTCGATAAAGGGCGTGCCCTGCACCACGTGGGCCGGCGCATCGATGTGGGTGGTGGCGTGCATGGTCGTGGTGATGCGTTGACTCAACACACCGGACTTGGCCATGTAGTGAATACGCTCGATCTTGGTGTCTTCGAAATAAGGCCAGTTGGGATTCTGAAAACCAAAGCGGTGACTGAGGTTGTAAAACTCCAGCCCCATGTCGTTATCCGTGTTCGCCTGAAACTCAATGCCGCGAATCGTAATCATCGTCTCTTCTCCGTATATTCGCTGCTGCGCTGCAGCTGCTATCTGTAGAATGTCCGGGGTGATATAGTTCACCTGTTCCGCATAATGATGCATGCGACCCGCATTGCAGTCAATAGATATTTCACGATATGGTGCAGCTGCACCGCATTGTGGTTTAACACGAGATGAACAGCATGCACTGCATGCCGAGATCAGCGAGAGAGAAATGCAGAGAAAGGATACAAAAAACAGCCGAGCTGAAGCCGAGCCGGCCGCTTCGCGCAACGGCATTCAAGTCATCGCGCGCGCAGCTGCTATTCTGAGCACGCTCAAGGATGCGCCCGGCGGCATGAGCCTTGGCCAGATCGCCGAGCGCGTGGAACTGCCGCGATCCACCGTGCAGCGCATTGTGCAAGCGCTGCAAAAAGAACGGCTATTGATCACCACGGGCAGCGCCGGCGGTGTCCGCCTGGGGCCAGAGCTACACGCATTGGCAGGTGCGGCTCGCTACAACATCGTCGATCAACTGCGGCCCTTTCTGCAGGAACTGGTGGAAGAAACCGGCGAAACGGTCGACCTGTCAGTACTGCGCGGCGGACGCATGATCTTTCTCGACCAGGTACAGGGCACGCACCGGCTGCGCGCGGTGTCCTCAGTGGGAGAGGCCTTTCCCGTCACCACCACCGCGAACGGCCGTGCTTGCTTGGCATTGCTCTCCGACAAGGAGGCGCAGCAAGTGGCCGAGAGCGAATGGAACCGGCTGGATCAAGCCTCGGAGTGGAATAAACTGCTGAAAGCGCTGACAAAGGCCCGCGCGTCGGGTCTGGCGGAGGACCGCGGCGAGCACACAGACGGCATCAGTGCACTGGGCTTTGCCTTCACCGACACCGTTGGTGACTTGCACGCGATTTCGATCCCGATCCCTACCCCTCGATTCGAAGAGAAGAGATCAATGGTGCTGGCAGCGCTGCTGCGACTGCAGGGCGACACACAGCGAATTGTAGGCAGTTGAGCAATGCGGAGGCCCATGGCCTCCGAGCTCGGCAAAAGCAACAAGTGCAAAAGTCGCAATTGCAGACACTGGCTATAACTGAAAACACCAGCAGCTTTAGCCTATGAAGCGCCCCCAACTCACATACGGGCCCTGCAGTTATTCAGGATAAACGTAGCCAGATAGTCGTTCGGACTCTTGCCACAGCCATGCCCCCAAAGCCTCATCCATAGCCTGCGCACTTGGCTGTTTGACTTTTTTGTCCCGGAAATAGGCGCCAGACACACCTTCGCAAGTCTGCATATCTGACAAAAACACCCCGGTCTCAGCGCCCTTCTCCGGGGATCGCGCGACAAAACGTCGAAAAAGCGGGTATATAGAAGACAGCTTCTTGGGAAATGCTTTTTTCAGCATCGGGGTGTCTACGATCCCAGGATCAAAACAATTGACGGAAACGGCAGAAGCAGAGAGACGCATAGCCAGCTGACGGGTGAACAAGATCGAGAACAACTTGCTGTTGCAATATGCCAACTCTGGATCATAATTGGATTTCAACTCGATATCAGCTTGATCGACTTTGGCATCGGTATGCCTAAAAGATGCGGTGTTGATCACCTTCGCCTGGGTAGAATTAAGCAAAAGTGGCAACAACTTCCCCGTCAACAAGTAGGGAGCCAACTGATTCACCGCAATGGTTGCCTCAACCCCATCGCCGCTTAAAGCAATGTTGTCGGTTGACCACAGTCCAGCGTTATTGATCAGCACATCCACCCGATCAGTCAGATTGCCAAGCTGCCCTACTGCCGTATTTATGGAATCAAAAGAGCTGAGATCACAGGCGACAAAATGCACCCTATTGCTAAGCGGTCGTTCTGTTATTAGCGCCCTGAATTTTCCCTCGTTCCTTGCCAGCACATAAAAATCAGCTTCTTTTTGTTCATCCAGCGCGTACAACCACTCCGTGCCAAAACCAGAGGTCACCCCTGTAATTACCACCTTCTCCATGAATATTTTCTAGCTCTCTTCCAGTCAATCCAAACTCACAAACTGCGAGCCAATTCTTCTGCGTATTATGGCATCAACAGGGGCAAACAATCAGATTTTCAGACCCTCCCTCAGCTGCCCGAAGGGTGTTGTTGGGCCCGCGAAACGCACCACGCACACCTTGATGGCGTCGCGAATTGTGGCCATGCTCGCCGCAAATCCGGTGCGGTTCGCTTCGCTCAGCGGCACCCTACCCGAAGCACCTTACGACATGTATTTGGTACCAAACACCACGCCGGGCCGTAGGGTGTCGTTGAGCCCGCGAAACGCACCGCGCATACCTTCATGGCATCACATATTTGGCCGCGTCTTGCTGCGAATCCCGCTCCGGCTCGCTTCGACCACCTGCCTTAAGACAAAGAGTATCTTGGTCTTTATCGGATTTTTTTTCTAGAAAGACTAAGTCGGCTTCTCTTCATTGATAAGCATGGCCATGAATTTCTGAAATCGCCGCTGCCTGGTGTCTGGCTTCTTCGCACTGGTTAATCCGTGTGCAATGACAGAACGGCTCGACTTAGCGAGCGTTCCAAAATATTTCTTCGCCTTGGGCTCGGTCTCTAGAGCTGATAGGAAATCTGCAGGCACTTTCATTTCACTTGCCTTGTAAGCGTTCGCCCACCTGCCGTCTGCCTTGGCGGCGCGAACGTGCTCAAGCCCTGACTCCTTCATCCGCCCTTCGCTTATTAGACGCTCGACATGCTCAGTGTTTCTCTTAGACCAGTTGCTTCGCGCTTTCCTTGGCGTGATCCGTTGCAGATAGGCTTGATCATCAAACGATTTCTTGACACCGTCGATCCAGCCCCAGCACAGAATTTCAATTACGGCTTCGTCCCAAGTCACACTGGGAATGCCTGTCTTTTTCTTGAATATCTTCACCCACAACTCACTATCGACGGCGTGATTCTCAGTGAGCCAGCAGCCAAGATCTTCTTTTGATACAAAGGACATGATTCGCGCTGGATTGGGTTCAGGCATAAGACTCAGTTCTCTTGGACATAACGCCATTGTACGGGGTGCTTGAAACACCGCGAAGAGCAAGGGCGTGAAAACCACCCAGCTACCTCAACTCGAGAACATCACATCTTTTAGGCACAGGGTGAATCATGTGCGAAAACATTGAATGAATCCTTCAAAAAACCAACTATTCCCGGCACACAAGACTCCGGCGTTTGCTCAATGGGGTAATGCCCAGGGCAACCGCATCAAAACCAGCAATGAAAACAGTGACCTATAGTTAGACTAACGCCTCACTGTAGCCAAAGGTCAAGGTAATTGCTCCGTGTCGCGTGAATCCGTCGCTCTTCTTCAAACACATTTCAACACATTGGACGATCCTCGCGTCGTGCCTCGCTGCAAACACCGGCTGTTGGACATTGTGGCTATGGCGGTGTGCGCGATGATTGGCGGGGCCGATGACTGGGAGAGCACTGCCAAGTTCGCACAGGCGAGAAAGCCCTTCTTTGACCGCATCCTTGGACTGCAGCACGGGGTGCCCTCGACGGATACTTTCTCCCGTGTTTTCTCGTTGATCAACGCCGAGCAGTTTGAGTGCTGTTTTCGTCACTGGGTGATGCAGTCGCTCTCTGCTGACGGCATGAAGTATCTCGCTATTGACGGCAAAACCATCCGGCCATCCCACAACAGAAAACTCTACGATCCGCCCTTGTATATTGTCAGCGCCTACGCCAGCGAGGCCGGGCTGGTTTTGGCTCAGGAGAAGGTGGACGAGAAATCCAATGAGATCACGGCCATCCCCCGTCTCTTGGAACATCTGGAGCTTAAGGGGAGCACCGTCACGATTGATGCGATGGCTTGTCAAAAGGCAATTACCGAGAAAATCGTTGAAAGAGAGGGCAACTATGTCATTGGCCTTAAAGGAAATCAGCCAAAGCTATTCGAGCAAGTAGAAGCGCAATTCGAGCGCTGGAGCAGATACCGCGGGCGGCTTCGTGGCTTGGCTTGCGCAGTATCATCATGGTAGAGTCGGTGCGACGAACTGCAGAGCACGAAAGCGTAGAGCAGCGCTTCTACGAAAGCAGCTGTGCTGCGAATGCGGAGCAAATGGCTCAAGCAATTCGCCAGCATTGGTCGATCGAGAACAGCGTGCATTGGGTGTTGGACAGCGTGATCCGTAAGGCGATCAAACAACGCAAGCTGTTCCCCACGGACGCCTCAGCGCTGAAGGTGGTCTATCTGGCCATCTCAGAAGCTTCCAAGAAATGGACGATGCCGATCCGGAACTGGAAGCTGGCGCTAAATCACTTTATGATCGTGTTCGAAGAGCGATTGAAAGACTACGTTTAACCACTGCAGTTACACAGAATTGTTTACACCCTCTCGGCATTCAAAGCTGATGCGAAGCACGAATCTCAGTGGAGTCCCCTCGCCCAACGGAATGTACAAGGGGACAGACCGAAGTCAGAATCAGCCACGCACACTAACTGCCACGCCATGATGAGATTGACACCACACGCTTTAATACCGTTTTAGACTTCGAACCCATAAGGCTATACATAAACCAATAATTCAGCGCCACAGATTTTTCATAGTAGACCTCAATCAAATGATCACTGACATCGGGTTCTACAATGACCTTCGAAGTAATAGAACCATTTTTCGGTGGCTTGTCCATATCGAAATTCCAGACCGTCTTTGCACAACAACAGAACAACGGCAGACTGAAAGTTTGTGAATAACACTGTGAAATAAGTGCCAGATGAAAGCCCGAGCGCTCACTGCAACTCCCGACCGAACCTCAGAAATCTGCTAGCGAAGCTGTCGAACAACTTTGTCTTTAGGCCCCACGACTCTTGCGTCGTTGCTAAAAGTAAAGACACTCAGAGCGCTGTGTTTTCCTTGGTAACAGGTGCCACGTCTGGCAGTTATTAGATGGGGAGACACCGCTCACTTTAAGAACGTAGTGCATTCTTGAACGAACGCTGGAACTTAAAACAGCCCACCACCAACCGCAGCTCTTGCCGGTGCTTTCTCTTAACAGGAGCAGAAAACACCAATTTACAACTGGTTGCGATGAGAAATGTGTAATGCAGGATCGTTACGGCTTGCGGATAGTCATCTACACTTGAAACGGGTTTCCGATAAATCACACAGCGAACAACCTCAGCTTGGGAAAGGGGCCGCAATTCGGGGAACAGCTGCCGAAGACCGATGGCAGCAACTCGTTTTTTCTAGACCAAGCCCAGTACGACTTGAGCAGACAGAGGGATAATCAATGCTCTGGTTCAACGGCCTGCTCTAGTTCAAAGGACAAAACCACCGCCCCTGCCCGTTGCTCGGTTTCTACGCGCCGGTGGGCCTCTGTTATCTGCTCGGGTGAATACACCCTATCCACCACAGGCCGTATCTTTCCCGACTCGAGCATAGTCTTTACATCAATCAGCTCTTCAAGCCGCTCCCCGGCGAAGGCGAAGATCGATGTCTTGTCGCTGAATCGAGATGTCACCGCCGCCCGGAGCATATCCGCCAGCGTTGGGTTTCCCATCAGATAGCGGCCATTGGGGTTCAACAGCCCGATGAAATCTGAGTATTGACTCCCTGCCACCATGTTAAATACAACGTCGTAGCGCTCACCCAGTTCGCATATATTCTGCTGCGTGTAGTCAACAAAATGGTCGACGCCAAGCTCTCGTAACAAAGCCTCCTTTACCGGGCTATCTACCGCTGTCACCTCAGCGCCCATGCCCTTAGCGATCTGTACGGCGAAGCAGCCAATGCTGCCCCCTGCGCCGTTGATCAGTACTTTCTCGCCTGCTTTGATATTAGCCCTGCGCATGAAATGCAGAGCATTTAGCGCCCCCAAGGGCACAGAGGCCGCTTCCTCGTGGCTCAACGATGGCGGCTTTTTAACAAGAGTGTAACTGTCGGGCACGCAGAGGTACTCACCGTAGGCACCCAATCGCAACTGCGAAGAACCAAACACCTGATCGCCTATCACGAATTCAGTGACATCCCTACCGACGCCCTCTACCGCACCGGAAAAATAACCACCCAAGACCTTTTTCCGCGGTTTAAACACACCGAACACCAGGCGCAATGGCAGCCAAAACCATTTGACCGCAAAATCAAAACTGCGCATCTCGCAATCAGCTTTTGTCACCTCAGCCGCATGCACTCTTATCAGCAACTCATTGTCTTTGGGCGTGGGCTTGTCTATCTCGCCAAGCTGTAGCACTTCGGGTGGGCCGTATTCGAGGTAAACGATTGCTTTCATGTGATATCCGTTTCGTGGGATTCGTTAGAAGTCTCAGAGCAATGGGGGTGTCCAGTATTTCTCTGCACATGAGCCGCCCATCACCTTGATTCGTGGAATGCGCTTAAGGCCAAAAATAACTCGGTGCCAGCATTGTGTCCAAACAATTCCGTAACCCAGTACTGAACATCAAAGACCACACGCTGAAGAAAATCACTGCCCAGCGGCGTGTGAACATAAACAAGAGGGCTCAAATTCAGCACCACAGTCACCCAAAAGACAAGCTGAAAACTGAGCTTTTGCGTCTTGTGCCGCAGCCTTTGCTGCGCGATCAAAGCACCGGGCCAGCCACCGAGCAACGCAGACAGATGCAGCGTCTTCTCAGGCACCCGCCACTCACCCGCCTTTGCCGCCCGCTTGTCCTTGGCGTACAGCCAATAAGACACAACACTCGCCAAGAGATACAAAAGGCTCAACAGCGGCGGCGTGTAAGCAAGCCAATAGGACGCCGCCAGCCCAAGGAGCAACAACGCAACGGGGTAAAAATACAATCTCATGAAAACAGATCCAGCCAAGCAATCACAGAGGGTAGCAGTTGCCACCCGCACTGCCGCCTACCGCGGTGGAACTGTCGAATTTGGCAGGAATATGCAGGCTAGGAATGTGGTTTTTTGCAGTCTTCACTCTTAGATCCGTGATCGGATGTTGGGAATGAGCCCGTCATTGACTGACTCAACGCTCCGCCAACCTTCGCTCTTTTTGTAGCCATTGGACTGTTGATGTGGCGTTCAGCTGACAGGGAACTTTGGCAAAATATCAGTTCATGCCAGTTTCCATTCTCAATCACCGCTCTCTCTTACCGTTCTCCCTCACCGTTCTCCATGGCTAAAAGGCTCTAAATGCCATGGACATAAATTCGCTGCTTAAGGCATTATTCTGCTCAGGATGACTGTATCCCACTATTTTTATCTTCTCCAACTCAGGCAAACCTTCGTTCCTACCCAAGATCCGGTAGTCCCGCTCAAGCGAGCTGACTGGCATAACTGATACTGCAAGATCGGCACGGATAGCCGCGCGAATACCTGTCGGGCTGAGACTGTTCACGGCCATCCTCCACGATCGGCCTGTGTTGCTCAGCGCCGCTAGCGCTCGTGCACGAAATTCACAGCCAGCGGGCATGAAGGCGAGCGGTAATTTCCCCTGCGAAGGCACGTGCATTCGGGGGCCGGCTACCCACACCAGATCGTCCTCGAGAATCAGTGTTTTGCCCGCCGATTTTTGCTGCTCAGTGACAATAGCCAGATCCAAATCTTGTTGTTCGATGAGCTTCAACAGTTCGGGACTGGTTCCACAGATCACAGTTAATTCGATGTCGGAATATCTGGATGCGAACTGTGACAGCATGCGAGGGAGGATAGAAAGCGCGTAGGTTTCGGTTGTACCTACACTGAATTTCTTGCGGGTATGCCCCTGGGCCAAATCGCTCAGGACAGCTGCATTCATGCGGAGCATTTCATCGGCGTGTGCCAGCAGTTTTTCGCCCGCTGGTGTCAAGACCATTGGCCTGCCACGGCCGCGATCAAATAGTGTTTGCCCCGTCGCCTCTTCAAGCGATTTGATCTGAGCACTGATGGCGGATTGCACACGGCCAACACGTAAGCCCGCTTCGGAGAAGTTAAGCGTTTCAGCGGCGACAGTGAAGCTGCGCAAATGATCGAGGTCTAATAGCATTAAATCACCTTAACAGATTTATCTCATCACCATAAAGCGTTTTATCTATTTTATAAACGCGCTTACTCTAT